>CAMCYJ010000084.1 GCA_945883815.1 Akkermansia muciniphila
AGCAGCGAGGAGTTCCGTCGGTATGTATCGAACGAGATCCTTGTCGGAGGTTCCGGCGCCTGAAATTCCTCGCTCTGAGCGAGAGACGCAGAACCGAGTCGTAGCCCTGTTCTCGGCCAAAATCGGCTAGATCCATCTCGGCCTATTGGACGAGCGGGAGGACAACCGCTGCGCCGAAGCGGATTATCTGCGGGCTGGTTGCGATGGCAGATGACTGCCAACGTCCGCAAGACACGGCTCAGGGCAAACCAATGCCGCCGGTCCTACCAGCGAGCATGGACGACACTCGCCTGATTCCCATCACGCTCCGGCAAATCTGGCGTTCCACGCGACCCGCCCTGCCCCGCGAGCCAAGACATCCAAGTGATGCCCCGGGGGGCGCTTGGGTAGGCAAGCGGGAGATTGCCAGGCGCTTCGACGTCTGTGCCCGCACGATCGACCACTGGCTGAGCCGAGGCGTGCCTCACTTCAAGCCCAGCGCTCGGGTGGTGCGCTTTTGGATTCCCGACTGTGACGAGTGGTACCGCCGGCAGTTCAGCGTCAATGGGAATGCAAGGCGGTGACGGGGGCAGTCCTGCCACGAGGTAAAAGCCTGACCAGTCGAAACGAGAAGCGGAGCGGGCAGGCAAGGAAACGGAATTGCCGAAGGCCAAGATCGAGGGCTAATCTCCATTCATGTCGGCACTTGGCATCCAACAGATCAAACGTCTGGAGGGCGAGGCCCGGATGGACGGTGTTAGGACCGCCAGTCGGAGTGCAGCGGAGGCTCGTGATCAACAGGCGCGCGCTTCATTGGTGGGCGGTGGTCACAAGTGGCGGATCACAAACCTCAAGAAGGCCGTCCGGGTCATGGCCACATGGCGGTAGGCTCGAAGTATCGTCTCCACCAGTTCGAGGAGATTCTTGGCCTGAGGAACTCCGAGGGAAAACCCTTCCTCCTGATCGGTGGACAGGCCGTCAATTACTGGGCCGAGCGATACCTCACGACTGAACCGCGCCTAGAGCACCTCCAACCGTTCACAAGCGAAGATATCGATTTCAAAGGCAACCGAAGCGATGTCGAACTCATTGCAACGCAATTAAACCTGCGACCCGCATTTCCAGACTCCAAGGAGATGACTTCCCTGGCGGGTGCCATTCCGTTTCGCATCGATGGTAAACGGTCCTGCGTCGAGGTCGTTCGAAGAATCCCCGGGGTTCCACCCAATGCCGACGAGGCGGCCATTGAGGTCGAGTGGAATGGAAAAAAGTTGCGACTGCTGGATCCCATTTCGCTGTTCGCATCGAAGCTCAAGCTGTTGGCCACGGTCTCCCAAGCTGACCGCCAAGACGCCCATCATCTTAGAATCCTCGTACCCTGCGTCAGGTGCTTCCTGAGCGAACTTTTGGAAGAGGCGCATCGAGGCCGGATACCGTCACGACACTGGCTCAACATCGTCCAGTTCTTGCTGAAAATCTCGACCAGCAAACCAGCGGCTCGAATCACCTCAAATCTGGGAATCGCACTGGATTACGCTCTGCCGTGGTCAGCAATCAGCGCGAGCACGGACCCGAAGATCAATCGATTTTTCAGCCAACAGGACTTCAAAAAGCTCGACGCATCCACAGTCACTTCAAGGCCTGATGGACCGACGGTACCTGTCGACAACCGCGTCCCGTGATTTCAGAAGCCGAATTCTTCGCGGGCATCACTGGCAGCGAAAATGATCTCGCCCGAATGGTGAGAGCGCTCCGTGGCACGGGTACACCTTTCTGCCTGATCGGCGATCTGGCTGTGAATTATTATGTCGAACCGGTAATCACGCTGGACGCCGATTTCACAATCACTGCCTCGGATGGCGTCCTCACAGCACTCGAAGGGGCCGGGTTTGTCGTAGAGGCTTTTCCTCATTCGATGAACGCCACCCAACCGGGCAGCCGTCTTCGGATTCAAATCACCATCAACAATCGCTACGGCAGTTTCCCTTCGCGAGCCATCGAGGGGGTCGTTTTCGGAGTTCCGGTGCCGGTGGCTTCGCTACCGGATGTGGTTCAGGGCAAGCTCTGGGCCGCGACCGACACCTCGCGCAGGTCCAGCAAGCGGGCGAAGGACGAAGCGGACTTGGTGCGAATTTGCGAAAGCCATCCCCAGGTCCTGAGCCTGATTCCTCCAGGAACCTTCGCCCGTATCGATGAACTCCGGGGGCGCTGATCCGGGCCCGATGACAAGGGGGGCTGCCTTCCGAAAACCGGTCGCAGAGTTGACCGGGAATCACCGCCAGCGGCGGGCATTGGAGACGGGATTCATTGATGACAATTGATGACAGAATTTCTGCGTTTTCGTGCGCTTCGACGTCTGTGCCCGCACCATCGACCAATGGCTGAGCCGAGGCATGCCTCACTTCAAACCGAGCGCCCGAATGGTGCGGTTCTCGATCCCGGACTGCGACGAGTGGTACCGCCGGCAGTTTGGCGTCCATTGGACCGCAAGGCGGTGACGGGGGCAGCGCATGAACATGGAATGGGAGGATGCTCTGGGTGCCGATGCGTTCCGCTTGAATCCGAAACAATCAAGAACTTGCAAAACGCATAATTCTGACTCTATAGATCAAGCATGGCTTTAACTGCAAGGCACTGCACGCTCCGCCGATTGCAGACGGAGATCCCTCGGGGAGGTCCCATCGAGTCTGCTCAATTGGCGGCATTGGGCATTTCGCCAGCCTTGGCGCATCACTATCTGAAGTCAGGCTGGCTGTGCCGGCTGGGGCGTGGGGTCTTCCAGTTCCCAAAGGATGACCTTCGACTGGAGGGCTGCTTGAAGCACCTCGAACACCAGATCGATGGGTTCCATGTCGGCGGCAAAACTGCGCTCGCGTGGCGAGGTTTCAGGCACAACGTCGCAGCTCAGGAACCGCTGTGGCTTTGGGGCCGACAGAACTCACGACTGCCGGGGTGGTTCACCGAACGTTTTCCGGCCCGATACACCACCCGCACGCCGTTCGACTCCAGCTTGCCGGCCGAGTCCGGTTTGGAGCCCCTGATCGATCAGCCAGATGGCGTGCGGGTCTCGGTCCCTGAGCGGGCTCTGCTGGAACTGCTCCATGAAGTGGGCGTCAACCAGGATGTTGAAGAGGCTCGGAACATCATGGAAGGCCTTCGATCGTTGCGGCCCGAGGTGCTCGCGCTGCACTTGAAGCACTGCCAGCGAGTCAAAGCGGCCCGGCTCTGTGTGCGGTGGTCCGAGGAGTTGGGCCTTCCTTGGGCAGAGACCGCCCGAAAAGCCGCCGCCAAACATCTGACCGGCGGCCGATGGTCGGCCCGGCTTAAAAGCGGCACCCGACTCAGCCTCACCTGATGAACACGGCCTATATCGAAGTCGTTCGTCTGCTGCTCGAGGCGATTCCGGTTGTTTTCCAGCAACCGCAGTTCGCGATGAAGGGCGGGACCGCTCTGAACTTGTTCGTCCAGGATCTGCCACGGTTGTCCGTGGACATCGACGTGGTCTTCGTCGACCACACGGCCTCACGGAAGGAAGCGTTGCGGCAGATCGGGGCAGCTCTGGAAGAGATCCGCAAAGAGTTGAACCGGCGAGGACTCCAAGCCGAATCGTCGGTTGGAGCCCTTGGGGACGAATCCAAACTGTTTCTCCGCCGAGGAAGTCACTCGGTGAAGGTGGAGGTGAACCATGTGTTTCGCGGCACCATGCTTCCGGTTCAAGCCAGGTCCCTCACGCCCGAAAGCCGCCGGCTATTCACCACCGAGGTCCATGTCCCGGTGTTGGCCACAGCCGAGCTGTACGGCAGCAAATTGGTCGCTGCTCTGCACCGTCAACACCCGCGCGACCTGTTCGATGTCCATTGCCTGTTCGGAACCGGCGGCATCACCGACGAGATGGTGGAATGTTTTGTCGGCTACCTCGCCGGACATCACCGCCCCTTGCACGAGGTTCTGGCATCTCGTGATCACGACCTGACCAGCACCTATGAGAACGAGTTCAAAGGCATGGCCAGGATGCCGATCTCTCTCGAGGCATTGGTCGCTTCACGAGATCGCCTCCGGCAGGAATTGGATGCACGGCTGACGGCGAATCACCGTGCTTTCTTGCTCGGGTTGGTTGCCGGTGAACCCGACTGGAATTTGATGCGATGCGGCCATCTGAGGGAGCTGCCCGCCATTCGATGGAAGCTGCAGAACCTGGCAAAACTACGCCGTACCTCACCCCAGAAATACGCCCTGCAGTCGACAGAACTCCGGGCTCTGTTCGGAGCCTGACACCGCCGGGAATCACCAACTGAACCGACGAACTACGGATGTTTCGACCTCGGCTTGGGCTACTGGGGTCAGCCCTCCGAGTCCAGCCATCGAAGGCCCTGCCGCGTGAGGATCCAAAACCAGCCGCTCAGGCTCGGAAAAATTGATGACAATTGATGACAGAATTTCTGCGTTTTCGTGCGCTTCGGTGCGTTTTCCGACGTCGGAGCCCAAGGCTTCGAAAGCGCATTTCACCCCATGAATACGGGCTTTTTATCGCATCTTCTCGCAGATTCACGAAACCGAAAGCGGGGTTTCAATTCCCGCCGCCTCCACCATCTTTTGTTGGAGTGGGTAAGACACCTTGATCTTTGATGGTCCTAGAGTGGTCGTTGGGTATCGAAAGCTGCGTCAAGAAGCGCAAATCGAATCGGTTCGGTTCTCCAAACAAGGTAAGCCGATGGTCATCAAACGAGGGTCAGTCCGGGTTCAGATCTACCGGTTCTGGCTCAATTCTTCCCGGCTGTTCCAGAACCTGGAAGGAAAAGGTCAATCGTCGCTGATCCATTCCTAGTAGGTCGAGCATGGTGGCTTTGAGGTCGTGCACACTTACTTTGGATGGTCGGTGTGAAGGCTCTGCGCGAGGCAGACCGGATGGACCACCTTGGAGTAGTGCAGCAACCGGTCGCTCTCCCACACCCCGGCCTGACCAAAATGCCGCCGAGTCCAGTGCTGGTTTAGGGCAATCAGCGCTTCCTGCGGGAGATCCATCGAAGAAACAATTTTGGGAGTCCTTTTCCGATGGCCAGCCACAACCGCGTCTCGCACCGGGCAATTCATTAACCCATTGCGCGCCGACCCAGCCGCGTGCGCCGGGTCCGGCCACGCCGATCAGGCTTTCGTGTCGGGCTCGTAGTTCCCGAGCACCTCACCAAGGACCACCGTGAAGTTGAGGTTGCCGCTGCCGAGGTCCACCCCCGGGAGCCACTCATGATCCAACTCGGCCAACAGGGCTGGCACCTGCTCGGCTCCCAAACCGTTGCCTTTGAGCAAGATCACAGTGCCCGCCACGGTGCCGTCGGCCAGGTAATGGAAGTCCACTGCCACCGCCTCCCGACCATCACGGACGGCCAAGAGTCGTTCGGAGTGCGGGGTACGCAGGGTGCGGGTCCAACGGAGGGGAGTCATGGGATTGGGAGGTGTCTGATTGGGGTTGAACAAACCGGAAAGAAAAACGGGCTTTGGGCAATCGCAACCATCAGCAGTGATTCAAGAGCTTTACGCGATCCAGCGGAGTCCGCAACAGACCGCGCCAACGCCCAGCCCCAAACCCAGAGCCAGCGGCACCAGACAGCCCTGTTTGCCATCGGTGCGGTAGCTCACCCCGGTGCCCGGCACCGAGAAGGTGGTGTAGCGGCGGCCTGAGGGAGTCACCGTGGTTCGGACACTTCGGGTGCCGACCGACCATCCCACACCGCCCTTGCTGGCATTGATGCGGAAAGGCCCCAGGCGAACGGACTTGCGGTAGGAGAATCCCATGATGCCTCTGCGGAACCGAACCCATCGTGTCACCAGCTTCAAAAAATGGCGCGCCCGACAGGATTCGAACCTGTGACCATCCGCTTAGAAGGCGGATGCTCTATCCAGCTGAGCTACGGGCGCACTGCTCCGCCATGCGGAGGTTCTAAGGGTTACCCCTCGCCCCCGTCCCTGTCCATCCCATCGAAGCCCAGATGTCGAAACTCAGATTCCCGGAGAGGTCCCGACAAAAATCGGCCACCCGATAGGTTCTGGGGTAGCAGCCATCGTCTCACGGCGAGCACCCGGTGCTCAGACGCTGCCCGCTTTCAGACATGCCACATAATCCGCGACGGCCTCCTCAAGGGGAGTCGGAATGTACCGGATGCCCGCCTGGCCGGTCTTGGCCATGGTGGCTTGGGTGAAATACTGGTAGCGGTCTTGGAGGTCCGCCGGCATGGGGATGTATTGAATGGAGGCGGACTTCTCCAAGGCCGCAAAGGTCGCCTCGATGAGATCGCGGAACGACCGGGCTTGGCCCGTGCCCAGGTTGAAGAGGCCCGACACCTCGCGACGCTCCGCGAAGGACAACATCACCCGCACGACATCCTTCACGTAAATGAAGTCGCGCAACTGACCGCCGTGGGCGTAGTCCGGGCGGTGCGATTCGAAGAGCCGGACACTCCCCTCCTTGAGAATCTGGTGATAGCCGTGCCACACCATGGAAGCCATGCGCCCCTTGTGCCCTTCCCCAGGGCCGAACACGTTGAAGAACTTGAACCCAACGCTCTGCACCGGCTGGGGAACCTGGAGCCGCGCCTGCTCTTCGACCCAGAGGTCGAAGTCGTGCTTAGACTTTCCGTAGAGGTTCAGCGGCTTCAGGCGCGACAATTCGAGCGTGTCGTCAAAGCCATTCTCACCGTCGCCATAAGTGGCCGCGCTCGAGGCGTACAGCAAGCGGGCGCCGTGGGCTGCGGCCCAGTTCCAGAGCTTCTGGGAATAGCCCAAATTGTTGTCGGCCAGGTAGTTCCAGTCGGTCTCGGTGGTGGAGCTGCAGGCCCCGAGATGAAAAATGAGCTCCGGCCGCACGATGCCCGCGGTGAGGGCCTCCAGAAACTGGGAGTGAGTCAGGAATCGAACCCCAGCAAAGGCTTCAGCCGCCGTGCCCATCGCCGGTTTCAGGGGGTGATCGACGGCCAGCAGTTCGGAGGCGGCGTACAGGCCACGGAGGGTCTTCAGCAGTTGGCCGCCAATGAATCCGGCCGCACCGGTCACAACGATCCGGATGGGCGGCAAGCAATCGGTGCGGGAAGAACCTGCGGCATCAGTGTTTCCAGTCATGGGATTCAGGGAGCGGTCGTGGTGTGAAGATGAAGTTGAGGTGGTGTCTCGTGAAGCCAGAATGCCGGCCGAAGACTCGGATGAAGAGGTCGAAGACTCACAGCCGCCAGTATCGGCCACTTCCCCATCCGACCAGCTGTTCTGGATTGAAGAAGCCTTTGACATCAATGAGCACCGGCGCCTGATCCCCACCGAGACGTCGCAATACCTCCAGTGGGTAAGCCTCCACGAGGCATCGGTGTTTTACGGCCAAGATGACAGCGTCGTAGGGGGCGCCGGCCTCGGCGGAGTCCAGCAGCTCTACCCCATATTCGTGGCGCACTTCCTTCGGGTCGGCGTGCGGATCCACGGGCAGGCACTGTACCCCGTAGCTGCGCAGCTCGGTAACGATGTCGACCACCCGGGTGTTGCGCACGTCGGGGACGTTCTCCTTGAAGGTCCACCCGAGGATCAACACCTTCGCGCCCTTGACCGCTCGCTCCGATTGAATGAGCAGCTTGACCGTCTTTTCGGCGATGAATTTTCCCATCGAGTCATTCACCCGACGCCCCGCTAGAATCACATCCGGGTGGTAGCCCAGGCTTTCGGCCTTGAAGGCCAGGTAGTACGGATCCACCCCGATGCAGTGACCGCCCACCAACCCAGGGCGGAAGGGCAGGAAGTTCCACTTGGTGCCCGCCGCTTCCAGCACGTCCAGGGTGTTGATGCCCTGACGATCGAAGATCAGCGCCAGCTCATTCATCAGAGCGATGTTCAGATCGCGCTGAGTGTTTTCGATGACCTTGGCGGCCTCGGCGGTCTTGAGGGTCGGAGCGACATGGATCCCGGCAGTGATGACCGATCCGTAAATCCCCGCGATCAACTGGGCCGTGGCCGGCAAGTCACCAGCGACGACCTTCTTGATCTTTTCGACGGTGTGCTCGCGGTCGCCCGGGTTGATGCGCTCCGGCGAGTAGCCGGCGAAGAACTCACGACGCCAGGTCAGGCCGCTCTCACGCTCAATCACCGGAATGCAATCCTCCTCGGTGCACCCCGGATACACGGTGGATTCAAATACCACGGTGGTTCCCGCTTCGAGATGGCGACCGATCAGCGTCGAGGCCTTGATCAAGGGGGTCAGGTCCGGACGATGGTGTGCATCGATGGGGGTGGGCACCGTCACCACCACCAGGCGCGAGCGGCTGATGGCCGAGGGCTCGGTGGTGAACTCAATCGGGTGCCGCCGCAGCTGTTCTTCCGAGAGTTCCAGGGTGCGGTCATGCCCGGCCTGAAGCTCGCGCACTCGGATCGGGTTGATGTCGAATCCCAGAACCCGAAATCGGGAGGCGAAGGCCACCGCCAACGGAAGGCCCACATATCCCAGCCCGATCACACAAATCGACTCACGCCGGTCGGTAAAGGCCTCCAGTGAAGGCAGACACGGAGTCTGGGAACACTCAGGATTCATGAGAATGAAGTTCAACCGACAACAACTCGAAACACAACGCTCCCTCGCGATCGACATC
This sequence comes from Akkermansia muciniphila, assembly GCA_945883815.1. Lineage (GTDB taxonomy): Bacteria > Verrucomicrobiota > Verrucomicrobiia > Limisphaerales > UBA9464 > SXXZ01. The sequence continues at coordinate 8,595 of CAMCYJ010000084.1, forward strand.
CGGTGAGCCCGGCCGATTCAGGACGCGTTGTCTCGCAGGCCTTCGTTTTGAGGCCCGCCAAGCCCATAAACCAACACCCCACCAGGTCTCTGAACAGCCTTTTATTGACCCGGGGTCGCGCTGCCCTCAAGGGCGCGGGTGCCGCGGACGGCGTCCGCGATGTTGGCCGGTTCTCCAGCAGGAACCGCCGTCCCCTCCTCCTTGTTGAACCGGACGCTCACGATCTTGCTCACCCCCCGTTCCTGCATGGTGACGCCATAGAGCACATCGGCCATGGAGATGGTTCGCTTGTTGTGGGTGATGACCACGAACTGGCTGTGATCGAGGAAGCGCTTCAGGACCGCGGTGAACCGAATGATGTTCGACTCGTCGAGCGGCGCGTCCAACTCGTCGAGCACGCAGAAAGGCGACGGCTTGACCTGGTAGATCGAGAACAGGAGGGCCACGGCCGTCATGGTCTGCTCGCCGCCCGAGAGCAACGAAATGCTCTGAAGCTGCTTGCCCGGCGGACGCGCCACGATGTCGATGCCCGCCTCCAGGACGTCCCCTCCCTCCGTCAGTTTCAAATCGGCGCGACCACCGCCGAACATCTCGGTGAACATGGCCTGGAAGTTGGCGCGGATCTTTTCAAAGGTCTCGACGAACAGGGTCTTGGTCTCGGTATTGATGCGGTTGATGACCTCCACCAACTCGGTCTTGGCCTTGATCAGGTCGTCGTACTGGGTCTGCAAGAACGTGTAGCGCTGCTCCGATTCCTCATACTCCTCGATCGCCACCAGGTTCACCGGGCCGATGTCGTCCACCTTTCGTTGGAGTGCCTGGATTTGTGCAGCCACGGCGTCCCAATCGGTCGTCAATCCCTGCTGCTCCATGACATCCAGCGGCACGACTTCAACCTTGGACAATCCGTCGTCGGACGGCTGGATGCGCAGGCCCTCGGGTCGGATGTCTTCCAGGGCGACCTGATACTTCTCCTGAATCCGCGCCCGAAGGTTCTCCAGTGTCAGGGTCTTCTGGGCCAACTCCACTTCCAGTTGCCCCCGTTGGGTCTGGAGCGAGGCCACACGGGCTCGACGCTCCTTCAACTGTTCTTCGCGGCTATGGATCTCGCCCTCCTGGAATTTGCGGTCGCCCAACAACTGCTGGATTTGATCAGCCAACACCGCCCGTTCTCCAGCCAGACGCTCGATCTCCCGGCGGCACTGGCCGATGCCGGCCTCGAAGTTGGCGCGGCGATCCTCGAACTGTCCCTGCTCGGTCTGGAGCCGCTCGATGGCCGCGCTCAGTTCGCGGACCCGCGTCTCCAACGGACCGCGCTGCCGTTGGTGGGAAGCCGACAACTGCTCCTCGGTGGCGAAGGCGATCTTGGCGTCATTGAAGACCTGACTCGCGGCGTCCCGCCGGTTGCGCAGGTCTTCCAACCCGCCGCTCAGTTCAGCCACCAGCGTGGTGGCATAGAGTTCGCGCTGTTCCCATTCGGCCACTTGAGCGGCCAGTGACTCCCGCTTCTGGATATTGCCCGCCTCCTGACTCGCCAGCGCCTCCAAGTCGCGGTCCACCTGACTCAGGCGGACCTCCAACACGCGCTTGGCCGCCTGGAGGGCGTTGAACTCCCCCTGACGGGTGGCCACGGCGACTTCTTGTTGGCGCAATTCGATCCGAACTTCTTCGAGACTCACCTGGATGGCCGTCTGTTCGGCCTGAAGGGCGCCTTGATGGCGACTGGCCTCAGCGATGTTTTCCTGAAGCCCAGCGATCTCCGCCTGAAGTTCCGCGATCTGGTTCTTGCGTCCCAGGATGCTCGCCGGCGCTTTGCCGGATGCGCCTTGAGCACCGCCCGTGAACACGCCCAACCGATTGAGGATCTCGCCGGTGGGAGTGACGAAGTCCCAGCCAGTCCAGGCGCCGGCCGCAAGGGCTTGGGCCACCGTCAGGTCGGGCACGATGAGCGTGCGCCCGAGCAAACCTGCCACCAACGGCGACACCGAGGCTTCGGCTTCCACCACCGACAAGGCCAAAATCGCGCCATCGGGCAACGTTGTGGCTGGCTCGGCCGGAGCCGCCGCCAACAGCGACAACGCCGCGATGCTGGCACGGCCCTTCCGATTGGCCGAAAGGTCGGCGAGGATCTCCGAAGCCGCCGCCGGTTGCTCAGTGAGGACAATTTGCAGGTTGTTGCCTAGGGCGGCTTCCACGGCCAAGACGTGGGCATCGGACACCTTGAGTCGATCGGCCAAGGATCCGAGGACATGCTCGCTTTGCTTGAGCGCCGCGAGGGCTCCGGCTCCGAAACCCTCGTGCTGGGTGGCCAATTGTTCGAGCACTCCCAACTTGGAACGCTTTTCCGCCTGCTGCCGCAGCAAGGCGTCGCGCTCTTGGGTCGCTTGCACGATCTCAGCCTGAAGCGCCTTCAAGCGCTGCTGACGCTCTTCCAAGGTCATCCGGGACGTCTGCACTTGCACCCGCTCCGCCTCCACCTGCTGGGTGAATTCGACCCCCTGCATTTCCAACCGGACGCGCTCTTCTTCGAACTGGATCTTCTCGGAATTGAGCTTCTCCAACCGCACCACGTTGCCCTGGAGTTGGAGGGCCAACTGGTTGATCTCATTGCGAATACGCCCCAGACCCTGCGATGCTGAGAACGCCTCGGCCTGCGCCTTGCGGAGTTCTTCTTGCCGGACCGAGAGTTCGCGTTCGACGGTAGACAGGGCATCCCGACGCACCGACTGCTCGACACGCAAACGCTCCACCGCGGCCTGAGAGGCAGCCGATCGTTCTCCGAGTGACACCAACTCCGCCTCGGCGATGGAACGGCGTTCGGAGAATTGCACTACATCGCTGCCGGCCCGGGCATTTTGATCGGCCAATTCGGCCAAGCGCTGCTGGTTGAACCCGATCACGCTCTCCTGCCGATCGGTCTCCGCCTTCAATTCCAGACCCCGCTGCTGCTGCTGCGAGATTTGCTGCTCCAACTCGGAAAGACGTGCACGGAGCTGGAGGATTTCCTCCTCAAGACGGATGACCGTTTCCTGGCCGACCTCGATCTCCAACTGGGAGCGTTCGGCTGTTTGACGTCGCAGGAGGACCTCCTCGGTGAGCACGTCGAACTGACGCCGGGCCCATTGGATTTCCAGATTCTGCAACTCAGCTTGGAAGGCCTTGAATCGACGGGCCTTGCCAGCCTGGCGCTGCAAAGAACCGATCTGGCGCTTCACCTCGCGAATGAGGTCCTCGACGCGCAGGAGGTTCTGCTCGGTGCCCTCGAGTTTGCGCAGGGCCTCGCGCTTCTGCTGCTTGAAGCGGGTAATGCCCGCGGCCTCCTCGAACACCAAGCGACGGTCGTCTGGCTTGCTGGACAAAATCTGGGTGATGTTGCCCTGGGCCATGATCGAGTAACTCGTCTTGCCCATGCCCGTGCCGGCGAAGAGTTGCTGGATGTCACGCAGGCGGCAGGAAGTCTTGTTGAGGAAGTACTCGCTACCGCCGTCTCGGTACACTCGCCGAGTCAGGGTCACCTCATTGAATTCAACCGGAATACCCGCAGCCCGCAACGGTTCGGCATCCACGCCACCGAGCGTGAGCGACACCTCGGCCAATCCCAGCGGCCGCCGCGTATCGGTGCCATTGAAGATCACGTCGGCCATTTCCCCGCCGCGCAGCGCCTTGGCCGACTGTTCGCCCAGCACCCATCGGATGGCATCCGACACGTTGGATTTGCCACAGCCATTGGGGCCGACAATCGCCGTGACTCCCGGTTGGAAGTTCAGGCTGGTCTTGTCGGCAAAGCTCTTGAACCCGAGAACAGTCAGGTTTTTGAGGTACATTGGCGGGCAGATTGGGAAACCCCACCCCGGGGTGGCAAGCGGGAAGCCACAATCCCTAGGGGTAAGTTGTTCACAACCCCACAATATAAAGGGGTCTATTGTGAATAAGTGCCTACCGGAACGGCTTGACGGGGAGTGGTTACGGCCTCCTGCCGTTCCAACCACCCCCGCGACCAACAGAATGGGCTGATCTGGGTCGCTTCCTCAGATTCGCCCGGATATTGAACTGGAAACCGGACTCAAACCTTCAGCGAAGCAATGCCTTGAGCCCAAGCGATGCGCATGCAGTCGGCGATCTCGCCGGCCCGTGGGTCCAGGTCGGTGATGTCTTTCAGGTCGTGGGAGACTTGGGCCACCGCTTCGATCACCTCGGCCACGATTTCCCTAGCGGCTTTTTCGGTGAGCAGGCAGCGCTGACGGGCAAATCGCACCAGGCGCTTTGCGTCGGGCCACCGCTTGGTGCCATCCAACATCAACGCCAGGGTGTCGTTGGGCAGATAGGCTGCGGTGGTGACGATATCGAAGGTCGGGGCCAAGGAAACCCACCCGGTCGCATCGTCATAAACCACCCCGAAATTCTTCCGATGGGCATCCCCGTTGCGCACCGCCACCGAGAGGACCAAGGCTCGAAAGAATTGAGCCAATTCGGTCGCCGTTCCGTCAGCCCCCCGCAACGTCCCGGCCAAGGTGGACGCCAGTTGCTCGTAGCTTCCCACATACTTTTCGCGGGATAGCCGACCGTCCAAAGCGCACCCGTCTTCGAAGGCGAGGTAGGACCCGTCGGGCTTCAAGTCGAAGCGCTCGACGATGAGCAAATGCCCCCCGGAGGCGATTTCAACCGGTGGAACCGATAGGCCAGCACGCCGCGCCGCCTTCAGACACAAGAACTCATTGGAGGCGAGCCCGGGATGCCTGGCCGCATCGAAGGACTTGACGATGTGTGTGGTCCCGCGAGCGGTCAGCCGATCACCGACGGGCAACGGACTGAACTTGCTCGTGCCCAGGGTGCCATCATCGCGGATCAACAACTTGGGCTGAACCCCCGCCACTCCGGAAAACCGCGCATAGCGTCTCAACAGGTCGGCAAATAAACCATCGGTCCCTCGACTCGACAGAAGTTCCCGAAGGTTCTGGGGGGGCACCTCGTCCAGTTGCTCTGCCGAGGCTCCAAACCGCAACCGCCCAATGAGTGAGCGCCCAACGATCTCGAGCAACGCGAGGTCGTCAAATACCGGCAAGGCCTTGGCGAACAGTTGGTTCAACGCCTCGCGGAGTGCGCCCTCCGGCAAATTCATATCGAACACCGGGTGCAGCACCGTGGGACGTTCAGCCGGGTAGGACGAACCGGCAACGGGCATTAGCAGGGAGACGGCCAAGCTTTCCGGAACCCCAACTTCATAGGCAAAGCGGTGGGTCGGTTCACCACGCGAAAGAGTCCCAACTCGGCGTCGATGGACAAAGACATCAGACATCGGATGGGCCGGGCTTTAGATTGGCCAAGAGGCTGTCGGTTTCCCGAAACGCAGCCTGACGCTCCTCGCGATTCCGGGAATAGGCTTCCTGCAAGGTCATGGCGCGGCGAGGGCGGACGAGGATTTCCAAGCCGAGGCGATCGCAGATCAAGGCGACCTTGCGGATTCCCAGGTCACCGATCACACCGTTCTCCAATTGGGAAAGGGTGGCGCGGCTCATCCCCAAGCGCCGGGCCAGCTCAGCCTGGGTCAGACCGGCCGTTCGGCGGGCGTTTCGAAGGATCTCTCCTATCTCGGTGAGATTCATGTTTTATATGCGATTCATTTTGAGGGATTTCGAGGTTTTTTCAAATTTTTGTTTTGTATAAAATACTTTTTTTAAACCCTTCAATCATCGCCCTAACGCGACTGTTATCCAGCCCTGCGGGTTTGGCCCGTAGCGGGCAAGGCGACTTCGTTGGGCGACCGGGAATCCAAGCCCTGGAAGAAACGGTGTTTCCATCGCCCATCACCCCGCCCCTTCCCAAGGGTCGGGCCGGAGTCCACTCTTGGGCCATGAAGCTGATCGGTGTCATCCCTTCGCGATACGCCTCCACGCGGTTTCCGGGCAAGCCGCTGCACCCCATCGCCGGAATTCCTCTGATCCAACGGGTGGTCGAGCGGTGCCGATTGTCCCCCGCCCTGTCCGAAGTCATCGTGGCCACCGATGACGAGCGCATCGCCGCGTTCGCCCGCGGATTTTGTCGCGTGGAAATGACCCGGGCCGACCATCCGAGCGGCACCGACCGCATCGCCGAAGTCGCCGCACGGGTCCAGGCCGATGGGTACATCAATATTCAGGGCGATGAAGCCCTGATGGATCCGGCCGTCATCAATGCCGTGGCCGAGGCGCTGCGCGACAGCGACATGAGCACGGCGTCCACGCCCATCCAAGACATTGCCGAATTCGACAACCCCAATGTGGTGAAGGTGGTCACCACCGCCGGAGGGCGCGCCTTGTACTTCTCCCGGCGGACCATCCCCTACCTCCGCGACGCCGCCCAGAAACCCCTACCCGAACAACTGGCCAGCTACCCGTTCCAAAAGCATCTGGGCATCTACGGCTTCCGGCACCAAACCCTGTTGCGGTTGGTCGAATTCCCGGTGTCGCCGCTCGAGGCGGCCGAGAAACTCGAGCAACTCCGTGCGCTGGAAAACGGCTTCAGCATTGCCGTCGCCCGGGTGAACCACGATAGCGTGGGGGTGGATGTGCCGTCCGACGTGGCCCGGGTCGAAGCACTCCTGGCAGCTGCCGCAGCCACGGCGTCGGTGCCTCACCGCGCATGAAGTGGCTAATCCCCACGCTGCGGATCTACCGCCCCGACGCCGCTCGCTGCGCCGCTGCACTGGGCCTGGTCGGCCTGACGACGGCCGCCGCGGTGATCAAGCCGTGGCCCTTGGCGTGGATTCTGGATGCTCTGTCAGGTCGCTCTGGGGAAACCGATTCCATCCCCCGCTGGACGCTGGCGCTCCTCGGGGCCTACCTCCTGCACGGTCTCCTCGGAGCCACCCAACAAAGCCTGGTGATTACTCTGGGGCTGCGGGGGCTTCAACGCATCCGCCATCAGGTCTTCGAGCGCCTGATGCGTTTGTCGCCCCGCGAAGTTCAGGGCAACGCCGCCGGAGATTGGATTTACCGGGCCACCTGGGACACCTACGCGTTCCAAACCCTCTTCACTCACGGCATTTTTACCGGCCTGACCGCGGGAGCCGGCGTCATCGCCATGACCGTGGTGATGGCCCGCATCCACCTGCCCCTGACCGCCGTGGCGCTGGCCACCGTGCCGCCCCTGCTCATTGTGATGCGGATCTTCGGGCCGCAACTCCAGCGAGCGGCCGCACAAGCCCAGACGGCCGATGCGGGAATTGCCGCCGCCGTTCAACAGGCGGTGGCCAACCTGTCCCTCATCCAGGCCTTCACGCGGGAATCCACGCTGACAGCCGCCTTCGACCAACAGGCCGCGGAAGCCTTCCAAGCCCGCCGACACCAACATCGTTCCGAGGTTGTGTACCTCGCCGCAGTGGCTGCCATCCTCGCCGCCGGAACCGCCGGGATCGTGGCCCTCGGGTCCCGGGAAGTCTCCGCCGGACGACTCACACTGGGCCAGTTGCTGGTGTTTTTGGCGTATCTGGCGCAGCTCTATGAGCCGCTGAATCAGTTGTCGCACCTCGGAGGCACCATTTCCACCGCCCAGGCCAGCGCCCAGCGGGTGCTCGAATGGCTCAACACGCCAGACCACTCCGCCAACGGCACCACGCCCACGCCCCGCCCCGCCCACGGAGTCGATCTGGAGTTCTCAGCAGTGGGCTTCGCCTACGAACCCGGCCGACCTGTCCTCAAAGGTCTCAATCTCAATCTGAAGCCCGGGGAGATCGTTGCCATTGTCGGACCCAGCGGTGCAGGCAAAACCACGCTGCTGCAGTTGATTCCCCGATTCTTGGAGCCCGACTTGGGCCAGGTCCGCTGGTGTGGCCTCGACCTCAAGTGCCTCGATCGGCAAAGCCTCCGTCAGCAAGTCTCCTGGGTATTGCAAGAACCGCTGCTCCTGCCCACGACGGTCGCCGAGAACATTGGATTCGGACGCGATGGGGCGACCCGAGCAGAAATAGAGGCCGCGGCCCAAGCCGCCCAAGCCCACGAGTTCATCCAGCGTCTACCTCAGGGGTATGATACGCGGGTCGGCGATGGGGCCGCACGATTGAGCGTGGGTGAAAAACAGCGCATCCACCTGGCCCGAGCCTTCCTGAAAGACGCCCCGGTGCTGCTGCTCGACGAACCGACCAGTGCCCTCGATGGAGAGAGCGAGTTGGCCGTGATGGCCGCAGTCCAGCGGCTGATGCACGGCCGAACGACGCTGATGGTGGCGCATCGACCGGAGACGCTGCATATCGCCCACCGCATCGTGCGCTTGGAAGGCGGAGTGCTCATCGAAGAACCCGCCCGCCCGACTCGGTGATACGGGCTGAGGGGCC
>CAMCYJ010000085.1 GCA_945883815.1 Akkermansia muciniphila
GCTTGAGGCTCCCGAAATCCATCGCATAGCCAGTCGTGGCGCATTCCGGGAACAGGACCGCATCCGCACCTTTCCGCGCCGCCGCGGTGGCAGCCCGCTCGATCTTCGCCCCATTGGCCGCCATGGAATCGGCAAAGATCATTTGCACCGCTCCCACCCGGAAAACTCTGGTGGATTCAGGATTCGAAATATTCGGCGCAAGGTCTTGCATGGGAAGTCGAGAGCAACCCTTTATCCAACCGCCCCACGCAGGCCACCTCAAACGAGCCTTGATCGAGTCTGCGGGGCACTGAACTTGGAATCCGGCCAACGGGTCGCACGCCAAGCATCCACGATCCCAACCCAAGAAAACCCGTTCCGGCAGCCACCGATAACTTTATTCTGAATCGTGGGGCCGGCTGCACTGGAACCGCTGATCTCAGCCTTCACTCGGCCCGCGCCGCAACAGCCGGCGGCCCCAGTCGTCGAAGATGGCGTAACTCACCGGAGTGACCAGGAGTGTGAGCAGCAAGCAGAGCATCTGACCGCCGATGATCACCTTGGCCATCGAGGCTCGACCTGCGGCCCCCGGACCCACGCCCAGCGCGATGGGAATCATCGACGCCACCAGCAACAGCGTGGTCATGAGGATGGGTCGCAGGCGCACTTGATTGGCCTCCAGAATAGCCTGTTCGCGCGGCATCCCGCGCTCCCGCAGCACCCGGGTGTAGTCGATTTGCATGATGCCGTTCTTCTTCACGATGCCCACGAGCATGAAGAGTCCGAAAATGGCGTAGATGTTGAGCTGCTCATTGATGAACACCATCCAGGCCAGAGCGAACGGCAATGACAACGGCACGGCCAACAAGATCGAGATGGGATAGATGAAGTGCTCGAATTGGGCCGCCAAGACCATGTACATGAAAATCACCGCCACCAGGAAGGCCATGAGGAAGTTGGTCAGCGTCTCCTTCAGTTGCTTGGCGCGCCCCACCATCACCACCTGATATTCCGGCGGAAGATCCATCCGGGCCACCACCCGCTCGACCTCCTGCACCGCCTCGCCCAGCGAGTAGGTTCCCAAATTGGCCACCAAGGTCACGCGACGTTGACGCTGGAAACGGTCGATTTGGTTGGGACCCCGAGCCTCTTCGAAGCGAACGAAATTGCCCAAGGGCACCATCTCGGGCCGGGCTCCCGAAGCGCCGCTGGGACGAGTGCGGACGAACACCTGCTGCAACTCCTCCGCGGTGCCCCGATGCGCGGCATCGGCCCGCAGCCACACATCGTGCTGCTCGTCGTTCTCCTTGAACACCCCGATGATCTCCCCGCCCACCAAGGTGCGCAGGGTCGCCGCGATGTCCGTGATGCGCAGACCAAACTGGCTGGCCTTCTCGCGATCAATGCGAACCTGCAGCTCAGGCTTCCGGTTGGACAACGTCGTATCCACGTCGGCCAAACCGGGATTCTGGCGCAATTCATTCACCAAGGTTTCGGAATAGGCCGTGAGTCGTTCGAGATCCGGACCCACGAGGTTGAACGACAACTCGGAGTTGCGACCGCCGCCGCCGCCCAACGGAGAAATGGCCCCCACCGAAGACCGCACATCCGGATACCGGGCCACCACACCTCGGGCCTTGCCCATCGCTTCCAACTGTCCCCAGCTTCGGGACTTCCCGCGAAGTTGCTCGATCAACCCGCCCAACTCCGGAAGACGACAATAGATATTAGCCTGGGTCACATCGCCCTCGCCTTTTCCCACCCGGCCACTAACGGGCCCCACCGTGACCAAGGTGTCGATGATGGCCACCTGGTCGCCGATACGAATCGCCTTGAGCTGGGCCTCCACCTCGGCGGTGAGGGCCGCCGTCTGCTCCAAGCCGCTGCCTTCCGGAAGCGTGAGGTTGACCTCGAACTCACTGGAATCGTCCATGGGCATGAAGGTGAACCGGCTGGCCTTGAGCAGCGGCCAAATGGAGATCACACAAGCCAGACTCAACCCCATGATCACCCACCGGTGGTGCAGACTCCACCGCAAGATGGTCAGGTACTGGTGGCCGATCCACATCATCCACGGACCTCCATGGGCTTTTTTGCGACGGTCGGCTTCATTGTTCGACCGGCGCAGGAATCGCGCCGCCAGCATCGGCGTGAGGGTGAAACTCACGAAGAGCGACACGAGGATGGCGAAGGCCACCGTGACTCCGTAGCTGCTGAAGAACATGCCTGTGCGCCCCTTCATGAAGGCCAGTGGCAGGAAAATGACCACCAATGAGAGCGTGGTGGCCAACACCGCCAGCGCGATTTCACGAGTTCCCTGTCGGGCCGCCTCCAGGGCCCCCAGCCCCTGCTCTTCCATGATCCGGTAGATGTTCTCCAAGACGACAATGGCATCGTCGATGACCACACCCACCGCGAAGGTCAGAGCCAACATGGTGGAATTGTTGATGGTGTAGCCCATCACCCGCATGAGCGCGAAGGTCGCAACAATGGACGTGGGGATGGCAATGCTGGCGATGACGGTGCTGCGCCAGTCGTGCATGAAGGCGAACACCGTCAGGGCCACCAGCACCATGCCCAGCACCAGGTGGAAGGAAATCTCACCGAGATTGCGCCGGATGAAGCGCGACTGATCCCGGATCACGGTCAGCGTCACATCGGGCGGCAGCACTGATTTCAACTCGTCCATGCGCGCCTTGAGGGCATCGATGAGGCGGACGGCATTGGACCCACTCTGTTTGCGGACCACCAAGGTGATGGAGTTGGTGCCATTCAGTCGGGACAAGGTCCGTGGCTCCTCGATGTCATCGGAGATCTTGGCCACCTGACCGAGGTAAATGGGTTGCCCACCCGGATCAGCGATGATGAGCCGTTCAAAGGACGTCACCGACTCCATCCGCCCCAGTGTCCGCAGCACCCACTCGCGCCCCGATTGCTGGAGGCGTCCTCCGGGAATCTCCACATTCTGCTCGATCAAGGCCTTGCGGACATCTCCGATATCGAGGCCAAACTGGCGCAATCGGTCGGTGTCCACCGCCACGTGCACGGCACGCACCCGCGCTCCGATCAACTGGATCGCACCGACATCCTGGACGGTCTCCAGGTTCTCCTTGAGGCGGCGGTCCACCAGGAAGGTCAATTCCTTGAGATCGCGAGGCGAGCTCACCGCCACCGAGAAGACCGGGGTCGCATCGACCTCGAACTTGTCCACGATGGGTGTCTCGGTTCCTGCAGGGAGTCGGGAAAGGATCGAATTGACCTTGTCGCGCACGTCCTGGGCGGCGAGGTCCCGGTTGCGCTCCAAGAAGAACTGGGCGGTGATCGACGAGACCCCTTCCCGGCTGGAAGAACTCAACTCCTCGATGCCCTCGACGGTGTTGATGATCTCCTCCATGGGTTGCGTGACGCCGGTTTCGATCTCCTCGGGCGAAGCGCCCCGCAAGGTCGTGCTCACCGTGATGATGGGCAGCTCGACATTGGGGATTTGCTCAACGCCCAACTCGCGGAACGCAAACCAACCCACGACGACCAACAACACGTTGAGCATCGTGGCGAAGACGGGCCGCCGGATGCACACGTCCGCGAGCCCGACTCCAGTGGTCGATTCTTGGGACTGGGATGGAGCCTTGGCTTCGGACCCCTTCATTTCCGGACCTCCACAGCCATGCCATCGGCCAGTTTGCCATGGCCGCTGGTGACCACCGATTCACCGTCGGAAACACCCGACACGATCTCCATCCGATCCCCCAGCACCCGCCCCGTCTTCACCACCCGGGATTGAACGGAATTCCCTTGGACAATGAAGACGCGGGAAACGCCCGAGGAGGACAGCACCGAGGCCACGGGCACCACTCGGGTGGGAACCGCCCGCTCCAGCACCAATTCGCCGCGCGCAAACGTGCCGGCCTTGAGCAGACAGTCGGCATTGGGAACCAAGGCACCGAAATCGAACATCCGGGTGGCCAAATTGATCTGGGGGCTGATGAGGAAAACCTTCCCTTCAAACCGCTTTCCCGGATGCGCGTCCACGGTGAACACCACTGGGAGATCCCGGACCACCTGCGGAGCGAAGCTTTCCGGGGCCTGGGCGATGAACTTCAGCACACCATCATTGACCATGCGGAACATGGGCGAACCCGGGCGAACGAAGTCTCCGGCCGAGGCAATGCGATCGGCCACCGCCGCATCGAAAGGAGCCCGGATCCGGCTACGGTCCAAATTCAACTGAGCGACCGCCGCCGCCGCTTCGGCGGCCTTCAGGGCGGCACGGCTCTGGTCGGCTTGCGCCTCGGCCGCATCCAGATCCGACGGTGCGGCAATGCCCGTCTTGCGCAGAGCCTGTTGGCGGTTGAGATCCTGCTCGGCACCATGCGCCAAGGCCTTCGATTGCTCCACACGGGCCTGGGCCTGATGCGCCAAGGCCGTGTACGAATCGGTGTCAATCCAAGCCAACTCCTGACCCGCCTTCACCCGATCACCAAACTCGACGAGCGTGCGCTCCACCTTGCCCTCCACCTCGGCGGAAACCAGGGCCGAGTCTTTGGCGTACAGCGTACCGACGATGGGCAACGTGCGGTCCACCGGCAGCGTCGCCACCGCCGCTGCGGTCACGGGCACGGCCGACACCGGCTTGGCCTCTCGGGAAGAGGCAGCTTCCCGGGAACACCCCACCTCCAGCAACCCCATCAGGGCCAACAGACATACCATCAAATCAAACTTCATCGGAGAACCGACACGATAACGCATCACCCCTCGAATGGGCACCGGAAAGTCTGTCGGTGGGCCCCTGAGAAAACGGAAGTAAACGCACTCGGTCCCGGATGATTTCCAGAGACATTCCAAACCCCTCGCACGAAATCCAATCCACCGCCCTATTCACCGTCGGATATTCACCGTCAGATTTGCTTGAGAACGACTTCCGAGGGATCCTGAGGCGTGACACACTCCGCCCCCCTCACACAACTGCGCAAAGTGCGTGAGGCACTGCTGACCTTGCACAAGACCCTCTTGGATTCCGAGCGTGTCGGCTACGAGGCCACCGTCGGTCCCATTCCCTCGCCCAATCACTTCCTGCGCTTGCTCTCGAGCGATCCGTGGTTCGCCTGGTTGCAACCGCTTTCGCGCCTCATCGTCACCATCGACGAGGCACTGGATCAGCGTATTCCCCTCTCGACTGCTGAAATGGAGAAACTGCTCCAGCAGACCCGGCGATTGCTCGTGGCTTCAGAAGAGGGCCATGGCTTCTCCCGCAGTTACTTTGAAGCCTTCCAACGCGATCCAGATGTGGTTTTCGCCCACTCCCGGGTTTCCCTGCTTCTGCGGTGATTCCTGGATGCGATGAACACAACCGGGCCCAATGTCACCGGTTGGGCCGACCTCCGGCTTCTCAACGAGCCTGCTTCAATCGAGTCCGCACCAATTCCGGAAGATACTTGGTCGGCACCGATCCGTGCGAGATCACGGCTTCGTGGTAGCGCCCCAGTTCGAACCGCTCGCCCAACTCCCGCTCAATGTCCTGCCTGAGCCGATAATGGGCCATCCGACCCACGAAATAGGTGCTGAGCTGAGTGCTGGTCTGCTTGGCGCGAATCAGTTTAAGACGGGCCTCGCCCTCCGACTGAAAGGCGCCCTCCACCATCAACTTCATCGCGGCCTCATCGGTCATGCCACTGCAATGGAGCCGGTGGTCCAGGATCGCATTGACCACGGCCCGCAGGTAGAATTTCAGCTGCATCAACCGCACCCGCAGATCGCCATCGGCATAGCCCTGATCGAGCATCATCTGCTCGGTGTACACCGCCCAACCCTCGACAAAGGCGCCCGATTGCAGCACGCGACGAATGGGTGAGGTGGATCGATTGGCATACTCCAACTGCACATAATGCCCCGGGTAGGCCTCGTGGATCGTCAGGATCTGGAGCATGTGCTCATTGTATTCCTCCAAGAAACTCCGCACCCGATCGGGCCCCCAGTCGGCCAACGGCGGGCTGACCGCATAAAAACTCACGGCCGCCGGATCCAGCGGAGGGGCCGACTCCATGTAGGCCAATGAATTGCCGCGCTTGAACTCGGGCATCTCGATGACTTGGCAGCGGTCCGGATCCGGCAATCGCAAGATGTCCCGATCGCGAATGAACCTCTTGATGCGATCCACCGAAGAACGCGCATCGGAGACCAAGGTCTCGGCGGCCCCATGTTCCTGACTCACGGCCTGGATCACCCGCGCCACCAGCAGTCGGCGTCCTTCGGTGTCATCCGGCGGCAACGCCTGTTTCGGGAAATAACGGCTCCACAACTGACGCGAGATCACCCGCAACTCGCCATTCACCCGGACGAACTCCGATTCGGCGTCGGCCAGCACCTGATCGGCACCAACACCGGCATCGAGCACCCATTCGAGTTTCTGCGCGAAGCGCTTCCGGCCCAACCGCCACTCACCCGTGGCCCGGGGCATGAGGTCTTTTTCGAGAAACTCCTGATACCGCTTCAATCGGGCCACGACCGGCGCGGCCGCCGCCCGGAGTTCGGCGCGTTGCGGTGTTTCGCCGGCCAGTTCCAAGACCTCCGACTCGTAGAATGCAATGGCCCCCTTGTTCTGCCGAATGGCCGTCTCAAGAATGGACCGGGGCGGATGGCTCAACGTGCGTTCAGCTTCGTCCAGAATGGCGGGGATCTTGCGCATCCGGGCGATGGCATTTCGAATATTGTCCTCCTTGGGCCGCGTGGATTGGGCCAGCAACGAATAGACGCTGTCGCTCACGTAGCTGCCGTAAACCCGGGGATCCTCTTCGAAGGGGCGGGTGTTGTCGTTGAGCCACAGCGACGCTTGGAGATCGTGGCGGAAGATTTCGAAATCAATCTGACTGTCCCGGCTCAGAGCCCGATATTCCACTGCCTTGGGCAAGGCCTTCAGCGTGGCCCGCGTCTCCGCCACCCAGCGGGCTCGGGAGGCCTTCGAGACATCCTCCAATTGGTCATCGAATCGGTGATCACCCAGAAGCGTGGCCGTGGTTGGCTCCAACCGGAACGACGTGTCTAGGCGCCCCTGGTAGAAGGCCCGCAGCGCCGCATCCGCATCCGCTGCCGCACTCGCCAGCGGAACCAGCGCCACTGCGATACCCACCGCCCACCGCAACGATTGCCACATCATCCCTGCATGGAACCTGATGTCCCACCCGCGCGCCAAGCAGATCCCGGCCGGAGGCGCATCCTTCGACGCCTCCCAGGTGCCCGTCCGAAACCGAGCCCCGTTGGCTAATCGTCCTGAATTCGAGCTGCACGGAATTCGACTGAAAGAATCTCGTCCAGAACCGCGTATCCTTTGGAGGATGAAGAACGAGGATCTGATCCCAACGCTCGCGATCCTCCTGCCTGCGCTCAAACACTCGGAGGCCGATTGAAAGCATGGGAAATCTACACCGCCGGCCTTTTCGGTGAGCACCCGTGCGTGCTGGTCTCGAACCAACCGCGGAACGACGCGAAACCGGAAGTTGTCGTCTTGAGCTGCCGTACCATGCGGCCGGCCAACGAGGGGGAACCCAGAGCGAACGAGGTTCTGTTGGATGAAGCCGACGGTCTCGATCTCAAGACCCTCTGCCGCTGCGATCTCTTGTTCACCCTGGAAAAAGCCAAGCTGGGCCGTCGCCAAGGCATTGTCACACCGGCACGACGGAACGAAATCGCCCGCCGAATCATCCAAGGACTGGCCATCGCCGGTTTGTAGCCCCCTGCCCGGCTCAAGGCGCATGAAAGGGCCGGACCCGGTAGAACCGGCTATTCTCCCGCGAGCTGGTGTCGAGGAACACTTCGGTGGCCGGTTGGTTCCGAGCACCGTCCAAACACCTTAGTGGGTCGATGCCTCCACTTTCAGGAATCCGCCCAGAGGGCTGGCGACTTTGAAGCTGAACCCGGTCGGTGGAGCGGTCGGCATCACTCAGGTCCGCTGCCTACTTCACCCGACTCCGGCTTTAGCACCGGCTGGTGTTTCCGCTCAAACACGTCGAAATTACCGTCGTCGGTGCTCGTGATCAAAGCTTGTCCATTCGCCATCCCGTAGGTTCGGGAGTACCCAGGTCGACGGAAATTGGCAAAGGGTACCCGTTCTCGAAGCACCATGGCCGTCTCAGGGTCGGCGATCTGCGCCAACTGCCCTCTGAAAACGATTTCGAAATCTTGCTCCGAAGGTGCCTCGGTGAGCTCGTGGAAATCACCCGCCCCCGCAATGAAGTACACGCGAGCGTCGTCAAACGACGACGGAAACATGCCTCCGTGCTCGACGGCGTAGTCTATGAGCGCCTGAGCCCAGGCCCTGGCGAACGTCATCTTTGCGATTCCCCGCTGCTTGGCCGCCTCCCATTCTTGTTTATCAGCAGGCGTGGGTTGATCCGCAGCAGGCTTTACCCCCTTGAGCAACTGGTTTTCGGCGCGCAGGTCGAGCACTTCCCTGCGGAACTGGGCGACCTCTCCTCGCAGGCGCAGCAGTTCATCGAGTGATTCCCGGGAGGCCGCGAGCTCGGCGTCCTTCTGCGCTGCGAGTGTTTGCGCGTCGCCCAAGGCGGCGGATTGTTCCGCCAACTGTTCCTTCAGGGAGGCTTGCTCGACCCGCAGGCGTTGCAGGCTTTGCCGTTGCACCAACAGGCCGGTGCTCAGCAGGGCGCAACCCAAGACAACGGCCCCGACTTTGAATGGAGTGGATGACACAAGAGAAAGCAGTCCAAGCGTGGAAGCCGTGAGTGCACCCGCAGCCAGAGCGCCGGCCGAGATATTCGCGGCGAGACCGGAAGGGGCGGCGGCAACGGCAGGGCCGTTCAAAGCGAGAACCACCGCCGAAGCCGTGGACGTGATCCCTCTTCGTGCCAGGTGTTTGCGCAGTCGCTCGAGAGCGCGGTCCACCCGCATCCGGGCGGCGTTTTCGCTGAGACCCAACTGGACACCCACCTCGGCGTAGGGGCATTGCTGAAAGTGGCGTAGCAGCAGAGCGTTTCGGTCCGCTTCGGCCAACTCGTGCATGGCCTCGTCGAGCACCGGTGCCAGACGATTCCAATCGGCTTCGGGATCGGTGGAGCGATGGGTTTCCTGCATGGCGTGCGCCTCGTGTTCGCGACGTCGACGGCGGGTTTCGTCCCGGACGTATCGGGCAGCCATGCGATGGGTCGTCGTGTACAACCAGCCCACCAACGCCGGATGCCGCGTGAGTCGGTTCGCTTGGCAGGCGAGTTCGGTGAAGACCGCCTGGGCGATGTCTGCCGCTGCCGCCGGGTTGCCACCGACCTGCCGAATGGCTGCCGAGTGGACCAGGTTCAGGTTGCGGCGCACCACCTCCTCGAACGCCGCTGCCGACCGCTCCTCCACGTAGCGCCGGAGCAGTTCGGCCTCTTCTGACATGGCGGATTCCTGCGTCATCGATATCAACCAATGCCCAGCAAAGACGAAACCGCACAAGAAATCTGAGAGCCCATTCAGATCCGGACAGGCTCTGAGCCCTGCCGATGGATCATGGCTCCACGCCCGTCTGCGTCTGTGGACATCCCTGGGCCGGGAGCATCCATCCCCACGGCAACGCCCACAGCCCCGGACCCAGTGGCCGACTGGTCCCTCCGTGAAGGACGACACCGCGCTGAAACCGATGGGATCGGCCCACCCGCTCGCGGAATGCCTGGATGCCGTCGGCGTCCGAGGGCGCCACTTGACGAGAGGCCTTGATCTCCAGCCCCACCAGCACGCCGTCCTTCTCGAGCACGAAGTCGACCTCGCGCCCCGAACGGTCACGCCAGAAGTGGATCTTGCGGCGGGAAGGCTCCAGCGCCCGCCACACTTGGAGGGTCTGGAAGATCGCCTGTTCGAGCCAGAATCCGCGGTCGAGCCTCCGGGCCAGATCCTCCGCGCTCCGGATCCCCGCAAGCCAGGCCGCCAGGCCGCAATCGCTCCAGAGCAGCTTCTTGGCCTTCACAAGCCCGGTGGATGGGTTGGTGGCGAAGGGGCTCAGCCGAACCAAAAGGCAGCCCGTCTCCAGCAGGTTCAGGTACCGATGAACCGTGGGCTGTGGCAGGGCGGCATCCCGCGCCAGCTCGGATTGGTTGAGCAGGCGCGCACCGCGGTTGGCGGCCAGAGCCATGACCCGCTGGAAGTCAGGAAGATTCGACACGGCACTCAGCTGCCTCAGGTCCCGTTCCAGGTAGGTCTGGACATATCCGGTGAACCAGAGCTGCCGGGCTTCCGTCGTGGACGCCGCCAGCGCGGCCGGGAATCCACCGGCCAGCAGCCAGCCCTGCCAGTCCCCGGGCTCGTCGGGCCAATCCCCAGGACTGAAGTCTTCCTCGAACAGGCGATCCAGAGGCTGGAGGCCATCGGGCCGGGACATCCATTCCGCAGGGCAGAACGGCGGAAGGTCCAGGTAGACCGCCCTTCCGGCCAACGAGTCGGCGACCGCGTCCATCAGCAACAGGTTGGCCGACCCGGTCAGCAGAAACTCCCCGGCAACCCGGTGCTGGTCCACCCGCCGCTTGATCGGCAGCAACAATTGGGGCGCCCGCTGGACTTCATCCACGGTCAGCGGACGCGAAACCAACAGGGAATCCGGATCTGAGCGCGCCTGACCCAGGACGTCCAGGTCGTCCAGGCTTAGAGCCTGTCTGAAAACTCAGAGGGGCCCTGTTTTCTCAGAAACGGCTCGATGGCGAGGCGCGTGGAGGGAGCATACCCGGATGGGTCTGTGACCGACGAGCAACGAAGACAGCGGGCTGTTTCTGAGAAAACCCTTCGGGCGGCGGGTCTTTTGCCGGTGGCCCGCGTTGACTCGGCCGTTGCAGCCCTCTTCGGGAATGCTCCGGCCTCGCCGCCTTGGCCACCGCCAAATTCCCTCGCCGCAGGACCCCTCTGATTTTTCAGACAGGCTCTTAGGAAGGAACGCCGCTGAGGGAGCCCCCGGGTGAGCGTCGTTTTCCCGGTCTGACGGGCCCCGGTCAGCACCACCACGGGCAGCGCCTCAAGGGCCGCCTTCAAGCGCCCGGTCAACCACCGCGTTCGAAGTGTATCCATGTCAGGAATTAATTCTATTCACGCTAAGCCGGAACGATGCAATTGGATCGGTCGTGCTGGCTGCGTCTTCTTCCGCAAGAGCTTCGTTGCTCGCTCGTTACGGGCCTTCAATCGGCCCGCGCCTCGCTCTCGCCTCGTCTTGCGAAAGAATCCACCACGCCATCCCCTTCCTCCCAACTGCATCGTTCCGGCCAAGAATATAATTCAAATCTTGGAATGATGACGTTCCAGAAGGCGGAGCGCTTTGTCATGCCCGGTGGCGGGATTGAGCTAGGTACCGATCACGGTTCCGAGCGGTCGATGGCCCGCCCCCGCCTGGGGATCTCGCCATTTCCAACACCCGAGGACGACCGACCCATCGGAACTCGAGGCTCGGCGGGTCGATGGCCATCGAGAAGGCCCAACAGGATCCAGCCCAAATCTCTCAATCGAGGACCTCCGCCAACTCGGCATCCTCTGCTGGATTTTCGGACGCGGTGACTACAGGTTCTGGCTCCACGCGATGCCCGTCACCGAATCCAACCCGTCCGCCGCCGGTTCCCCCAAGAACTCTCCCGCGAAAGAGAACCTGCTGCTGAACCTGGCCTGCAACGTCATCCTGCCGGGCCTCGTTCTTTCCAAGCTGAGCCAACCGGAGCGGCTCGGGCCGCTCTGGGCCTTGGTGGCCGCGCTGGCCCTGCCCCTCGGCTACGGTGTGTGGGACTGGATGAAGCGCCGCCATTGGAACTTGTTCTCCACCTTGGGTATCGCCGGCACGCTGGCCACGGGCGGCATGGCCCTCGGCACTCACTTCGGGTGGTGGCAGGCCACGGCCCTGTGGTTCGCCATTAAGGAGGCGGCCATTCCCCTGATCATCGGTCTGAGCATCCCGCTCACCCTGCGATCCGAGACCCCGCTGGTAAAAACCCTGCTCTACAACGACCAGTTGATGGACACGGCCAAGGTCGCCGAAGTGCTCCGTGAGCGAAGTGCCGAGGGGGCCTTTGAACGCCTGCTCCGAGAGTCTTCGTGGCTACTGTCTCTCTCCTTCCTCATCAGCTCAGCGCTCAATTTCTTTCTGGCCCTGTGGCTCCTGAAGGCGGCCCCCAACTCACCGGAATGGAATGAACAACTCGGCCGCATGAACTGGCTCAGTTGGCCGGTCATCGTCATCCCCAGCACGGGCATGATGATGTGGGCACTCTTCCGGCTGATGAACGGCATCCAGCGCCTCACCGGCTTGCCCCAGGAACAGCTATTCCGAGGGCAGCCCCCGAAACCGAACTGATCCCGATTCAAAAGGGCTAGTCCCTGCTCCCGATCATCAGCGGACTGGTGTTTGGCCCTGCCCCGCCTCGCTGGCGGTAAACTCCAGATCGCCGGCCGCATTGACCGAAACGCTCACCGTGTCGCGCGGTTTGAAGTCTCCCGCCAAGAGCCGTTGGGCCAGCGGATTGAGCAGCAGGTCCTGGATCGCCCGCTTGAGCGGACGGGCTCCAAACTGCGGATCGTAGCCTTCCTCGGCGAGGCGCTTGCGAGCCAAGTCATCGACCCGCAGGTGGATATGCTGTGCTGCCACCCGCCGGATCACCTGATCCAACTGAATGTCCACGATGCGTCCCAAATGAGATTCATCGAGGCTGTGGAAGAGGATGGTGTCGTCCACGCGGTTCAGGAACTCCGGCCGGAAATGACGGCGCAATTCGCCCAACACCTTATCCTCCATGGTCTGGCGGGCGGAGGGCGTGTTCTTCGCGTCCAGGAAGTACTCCTGGATGATCGATGAACCGATGTTGGAAGTCAGGATCACCACCGTGTTCTTGAAGTCCACGGTGCGCCCCTGACCATCGGTGAGTCGCCCGTCGTCCAGCACCTGCAGCAGCAAATTGAAGACGTCGTGATGGGCCTTCTCAATTTCGTCGAAGAGCACCACCGAATAAGGCCGACGTCGCACTGCCTCGCTCAATTGCCCCCCTTCTTCGTAGCCGACGTATCCGGGAGGCGCGCCCACCAACCGGGCCACGGCGTGCTTCTCCATGTATTCGGACATGTCGATGCGCACCATGGCCTGATCGTCGTCGAAGAGGAACTCCGCCAAGGCCCGAGCCAGCTCGGTCTTTCCGACGCCGGTGGGCCCCAAAAAGATGAACGACCCGATCGGACGACCCGGATCGCCCAAGCCCGAACGAGCCCTGCGCACGGCATCGGCCACGGCCTTCACCGCTTCGGATTGCCCCACGACCCGTGCGGCCAGGCGTTCCTCCATGCGCACCAGCTTGGCGCGTTCGCCCTCCAGCATCCGCTGCACCGGGATGCCCGTCCACGCAGCCACCACCTTGGCGATGTCCTCCTCGGTCACTTCCTGGCGGAGCAGCGCGGCGGGAGCCCCCTCTTTGGGCGCCTGCTTTTCCACCGCTGACAACTTCTGTTCCAAGCCGGGAATACGCCCATACTGGATTTCCGCCGCCTTGTTGAGGTCGCCCTTGCGACGCGCCTGATCCAGCTCCTGACGGGCCTCCTCCAACTGGCTCTGGAGCAGGCTCACCGCATGGATGGCCGCCTTCTCATTCTGCCACTGGGCCGACAGAGCCCCGGACTTCTCCTTCAGGTTGGCCAATTCAGAATCGAGCTTCTGCAAACGCTCCTTACTGGCCTCGTCCTTCTCCTTGGCCAGCGAGGTGCGCTCGATTTGGTACTGCAGGATTTGGCGATCCAACCGGTCCAGCTCGGTCGGCTTGGAATCGAGTTCCATCTTCAGCCGCGAGGCCGATTCGTCCACCAAATCCACCGCCTTGTCCGGCAGAAACCGATCGCTGATGTAGCGATGGGAGAGCGTCGCCGCGGCCACCAGCGCGCTGTCCTGAATGCGCACGCCATGGTGGGTCTCATAGCGCTCCTTGAGGCCGCGCAAAATCGCGATGGTGCTCTCCACCGAGGGCTCCGGCACTTGCACCGGTTGGAAACGCCGCTCCAGCGCAGGGTCCTTCTCGATGTGCTTGCGGTATTCATCCAACGTCGTCGCCCCGACACAGCGCAATTCGCCACGGGCCAACTGGGGCTTGAGCATGTTGGCCGCGTCGGCCGCTCCCTCGGAGGCACCGGCCCCCACGATGGTGTGCAACTCATCGATGAAGAGGATGATCCGACCCTCGGCCGCGGTGACTTCCTTGAGGAAGGCCTTGAGACGGTCCTCGAACTCGCCGCGATATTTCGCGCCAGCGATCATCGAGCCGATATCGAGCGCAATGACCCGACGGTTCTTGAGCGACTCCGGCACATCGCCATCGACGATCCGCTTGGCCAAGCCCTCAACGATGGCCGTCTTGCCCACGCCGGGTTCACCGATGAGCACGGGGTTGTTCTTGGTGCGCCGCGTCAGCACTTGCATGACCCGCCGGATCTCGTCATCCCGGCCGATCACCGGGTCGATCTTGCCCTTGCGAGCCAAGGCTGTGAGGTCCTTGCCGTACTTTTCCAAGGTCTGAAACTTTTCCTCCGGGTTCGCATCGGAGACACGCTGGTTGCCCCGCACCGCAGTCAGCGCCTTGAGCACCGCATCGCGCTTGAGCCCCAACCGATCCGTGATGCGACGAAAACTGTCGCCGCCCTTTTCAAGCAAACCCAGGAAGAGGTGTTCGGTGGAAACATACTCATCCTTGAGCCCCTTCGCCTCGGCCAGCGCCGCCTTCAGGGCCGCTTGCAAATCCGTGGACGGATAAACATCAGCCCCACCCTGCACCGTCGGACGGCGTCCCAGCTCCGTCTCCAAATCCGAGACCAATCGACTCACCTCCACACCGGCTTTTTCCAGCAACGGAGGAACGATTCCGTCGGATTGAGTCACCAGAGCCAAAGCCAAATGTTCGCTATCGAAAGCCGCGTGGTGATGATCTTGGGCCCCGGATTGGGCTGCCTGAATGGCTTGTTGGGCCTTTTGGGTCAGTTTATCGAGTGTCATTGCTGTCCCACTGCATCGACCATGCCAGATGGTGCGGACCCGGGGTCGGAAGAAAACAGGCCGGAATGGAGCTCCTGCTTCCATTCCGGCCGTGAAGCCGAGACAAACCGCGTCATCCCGACCCAGTGCAGCGGGCAGGCTGACGCACGCCCTCCATTACTTGGCAGGACCGTAGCCCGCGACCGGGGAACCGTCTTCCTGCAGCTTGCCCGTGGCCCACAGCGTGCCGCGGGTGATCAAGTCGAGATACACCGGATCCGACATCGTGTGGTTGTAATGCCCCATCGTCGTGCCGAACACCCGGGCCTTGCCATATTGGTGCACCCAGACGTTCGCCTCGCCCTTCTTGGTCTCATGGCTGTAGCCCACGGCCAGCGGAGTCGCTTCCTTCTCCACCTTCTCAATGATGTAGAGCTCCTCCTTCGGCGTCTGCCACACGGCCGGGAAACCCTTCATCACCGGATGCTCTGGCTTCACATTCGTCATCGGATACGCGAAGTGCGACCCGTGCGAGCGGCTCGTCACGCCGACAAAACGGAACCACTCATTGGTCGGCGCGCGGTAGCAGTGCATCGCGCAGTGGATCACCACCGCCGGCGTGCCCGCGCGGTGCGGAGCCACGATGCCCTCCAACCAGGCCGGGTCCTTCTCATCGGCATAGCACTCATTGTGCAGCACAATGTCGTAGCCAGCGGCCCAGTCGGCCTTTTGGTAGGCGCTCACCTTGTGCTGGGTGCCATCGGCCCCTTTGTCGCGCACCAGGGTGAACTCCACATTGGCCCGCTTAGAAATCCCCTGCATCAACGTCACCGCCTGAGCATCGTACTCGTGGCAGCAACCGCCGGTGATCAGCAACGCCCGCAGCGGCTTCGGACGGGAACCCGCCTTGCGCTCATAGCGGGCCACCAGGATGCCTCCGCCATCGCCCACCTTGAAAGCCTTGGGCAAATCGGACGAATCCAACGCATAGCAGGCCCGCCAGCCCGTCGGCGTTTTCTCCACAATCGCCCGCACACCCCGGCCCACGTTCTGTCCTTCCTCCTCCGTCACCGTCATCACCGGAGGCGTGGATTTCCAATCCATCTCAAACTTGCCCTTGGCCACCATCTGGCCTGCGGCCTCCAGCGTGTACTTGCCGCCGGCGATTCCGAACACCAGCGACTGGCGGGTTTCCTCTGGCAGCGGCCCTTGCTCCGTCTCCAACTCGGCCACGGTCCAAGAACCGTCGAAATCGATGGCGGGGACTGCGGCTCGGAGCCACAGAGCGGACAAGAATAGGAAGAGACGTGCGAAGGTCTTCATGGAAAGAAGCCAAGATGCTGAACCGGGAAACGCCTCCGGCCAAGCCGCTTCTGCATCTGGTTCATACGCCGACCCCAGCGAGCGGCAGCGGGATCGATCCGGAGCGAGCATTGGAAGCGATCCACAAAAAAAAACCTGCGCGCAGCGCAAAAGCCGATTCTCCCCCGAGCTTCCCTGCGAGCGCAGGACCGATCCCGCAGAGCCCCCAACGGCATCCCACCCCATCGCCAGAACCACAGCGCACCCCACCACCAGAAACCCAGAAACCTCCCAGCGCACCCATATCCAAAGGCTGAAAGCCTCACCCACCTCCCACACAACACCCCCAGCAGGCGGCAGCGGGATCGGGCCGGAGCGAGCATTGGAAGCGATCCACAAAAAAAACCTGCGCGCAGCGCAAAAGCTGATCCTCCCCC
>CAMCYJ010000086.1 GCA_945883815.1 Akkermansia muciniphila
CCGCGAGCATCTTTCCAACTACAAGCGCAACGCAGACCTGATCAGCCTGGGTGCTTATGCGGCCGGTTCCAATCCGGCCATTGATGCCGCCATTCGCCTGAAGGAACCCCTGGAGGCCTTCCTGCGGCAAGCAGTGGACCAAGGTGTGACGCCCGCCCAAGCGTGGTCGGGTCTCCACTCGGCTGTGAACGGAGGCAGGTCTAAGTGAACGCCTCGATTTCAAAACTTTTCCTCCTGTTCCAATGAAACGATTTCGATCCCGCGTGACGGCCCTCCGAGAACTGCGACAACGCCGCGAAGAGGAGGCTCTACAGGTCCACGCCCGTGCTCTTCGGAACCGTCAGGCGGCCGAGGCGCGGTTTCAGGAGTGCCTCGGAGCCGTGCTGCGTCATCAGCAGGAAGTTCAGGCTGATTTGATGCGCGGATGTCCGGCTTCCCAGCTTGTACAACACGACGGATACCGACTCTTGCTGGAAAAGCGCTGCCACGAGAGCCGTCAGCAGATGATCGAGGCCACGTCTGCGGCCTCAGCGTCACTCCAGGCGGTACTGCAAAGCCGTCGTGATTGTGAAGTGGTCGAAAAATTCTGTGCCAAGGAGTTGGTCGAACACCAACGAGAACAGTTGAGGGAAGATCAGAAAAACCTCGATGAAATGGCGTTGCGGCGTCGGCCGGTCGACTTCACCGCCTTTGGAACCTCTCAAAACTTGTGAAACCCATCGCTCTTCCCCTCATCGGATCGCTGATAGGCGGGCTGCTGTATCTGGCGGTCACTGCGGCCTTGATTCTCAAGGGATACAAGCCGCCTGCGCCCCCGCCTGCCAAGGTGGCCAAAGCCGTGGAAAAAGACGGTGTTTCTGGGGCGCCTCTCGCCGGCAAGACGGCCGACGAGATCAACGGGACAACCCAATCCTGGAACTACTACAACCAGGATATCGAGTTCCTCATCACATACCTCAAGGATACGAGCAATTCGTTCCGGATTCGTCAGAAGGATTTGGACGAGTTGGGGCAACGCCTTGCGGCCGAACGGGCTGAGCTGGCATCCGTGACCCAGTTGGTGGCCCGTTTGCGCGACGACATTGATAAGCAAGTCATCCGGATTCAGGACGATGAAATCATCAACGTGAAACGCTTGGCCAAGACTTATGCTGGGATGGATCCTTCAAGTGCCGCCAAGGTCTTTGCCGAGTTGGACGAAAAGCTCGTCGTCAAGGTCATGAGCCAGATGAAGGACGATCAGAATGCGGCCATCCTCGACGCTCTGGCCAAGACCAATGCCCAAGGGGCCAAGCTGGCAGCAGCCCTGTCGGACAAACTGCGACTGGTGGCCACCGGAAAGAAGTCATGACCACCTTCAGTCCGCTGGGGGCAGAGGCGTTAATCCTTCCAACCATTGCTGCGGTGGGAGGGGCCGGAGCACTGGGTATTCCAGAATCGCCGGACGGTGCGTCTTTGTTTGCCTCAATGGTGACGGGAGCGCTGGCACAGATGCACAATGATGGAGCTGTCCAGCAGTCCTCATCCGTCGGCGAAGCAACGGCGATAACACTTTTAGCCCTGACGCCGGACGCTCCCCGGAAGGTGTTCAACGGGGATGTTCACCCCGCTCCGGTGATCGATAAAACCGAACCACCAATCCCTGGATTTACGGCTTGGGAAGCACCTGTGGGCTCTGACTTGCGCCCGGCGCCTGCCCCGTCCCACATGCGCGGCTGGGGTTTGCGATGGGTCGACCGAGAAAACCGGAAGGTTGCTGACGATTCCGAACCGTCTCTTTGGGCAAATCCGCAGCCGCAGGAGGAGTCCAACGAGGAGGTTGCTTCCGGTGACTCCAGCCTGAGGATCTCCGATAATGGCGGAATTCCCAATTGGCCCTCAATTCCTGGAGCGCCACTCCCTTGGGTGCCCCAGTGGGTGACTCCGGTGCCAGAGTCTTTGCCGGATTCGGGTTTTTCAGACGGCTCGGAACCCTCAAGCACGCCCGTTCCCTCCGGACGGATGCCGTCTCCTCAAGCCGGGCATGGGATCTCCTCAACCCCAATCCCGCAGGGACCGTCTTCGGGCGGAAATTCCTCAGCCCCACCCGCTTTTTTGCGGCAGCCTGCCGAGATGGTTCGCGCCGGACTGGAAACGCCTGTTGCGTTGACCACGCCTGTCGCCGTGGACGCGACGACCCGGGAAACACTTGGAGGTATCGCACGCCCAATCCCACAGGGACCGTCTTCGGGCGGAAATTCCCCAGCCCCAACTGCTTTCTTGCGGCAGCCTGCCGAGATGGTTCGTACCGGGCTGGAGACGCCTGTTGCGTTGACCACGCCCGTCGCCGCGGAAGCGGCGACCCGGGAAACACTTGGAGGCATCGCACGCCCAATCCCGCAGGGAGGCTCGTCGGGCGAAAATTCCTCAGCCTCACCTGCTTTCTTGCGGCAGCCTGCCGAGATGGTTCGTACCGGGCTGGAAACGCCTGCTGCGTTGACAACGCCCGTCGCCGTGGACGCGAAGACCCGGGAAACACTTGGAGGTATCGCACGCCCAATCCCGCAGGGAGGCTCGTCGGGCGAAAATTCCTCAGCCTCACCTGCTCTCTTGCGGCAGCCTGCCGAGATGGTTCGTGCCGGACTGGAAACGCCTGCTGCGTTGACCATGCCCGTCGCCGCGGAAGCGGCGACCCGGGAAACACTTGGAGGCATCGCACGACTTCAAGGGCGGGGAAGGGAGGTCGGGTGGCAACGCGGTGGTCAAGATACTCCGCGGCCCGATCCGATCGGATCCATGGACCCAGCGTTGCGCGGCTCGCGGGTCGAGTGGAAAGCAATGGCATCACCGATCTCACGATCCGTTGGTATCGACGCATCGATCGGGGAACCGTCGTCTGCGGTTGCTGCATCGATGGCGCTCTCCGGAGAATCGCCTTCGGTGCCGCGTGTCGAGTTCATCTCTGTTGCGGGTGAGCCCCTCGAAGAGGAGTCTGCCCGTTGGGGTTCTGCGGCTGCGGGACGTTGGTTGTCGCTCTCCAGTTCCGGGTTCACGCCCGAGACCGAGGCCCCGGTGTCTGAACTGGGCGTCAATAAGGGCCTCCCCTCGCAGCCTGATCGCACTGATGCAGGACGATGGGCTGGTGAGGTTCCGCAAATGAACCTCCAACCAGCCTCGGGTCAGAACCCAGCGGTGGCGCCGTCTCCGGTTTCAGGGTCGGAGGCCGCTGCTCGGGAATGGCTGCCGTCCGGCTTCACGAGGGTAAGACAGCCTTCAGCAGATTCGTGGCCGGATCCACGTCGAGTCCCAGCCCCCGTTTTTCGGTCGATGCCCGCACCTCCGGCCCAGCCCGGCCCGGAGACGGTGCGTCCCATCCCGGAAACCGCACCTTCGAAGGTGGCAAATTTTGGGGAATGGGCTGTCCCATTCATGATCGCCGACCCCGCCTCGGGCAGCGGTGGACAATCACTTGAAGCTGCCCCCTTAGTCCTCCCCGAAGGGGCTAAGGAGAAGTTTGTCCCAGAGGTTGCGGCGGATTCGAAAACGACGGAGGGGACGAAAAGTTCCCCGCAATCGACGAACTTGCCTCCCTCGAGGTCGGCAGACATTGCCTACGGTGGCTCTGGAGGACTGACCGGCAAGGTGTTGTCGGACGAGGGTTCTTCCTACCAACTCGATCCCGGTAAAACTCCAGAAATCCCTGAAAAACCGGTTTTTCAGGGCCAAGGAACCCCATCGGGGAAGGGTGGTGACCCTGAGGCAGAACTGCCTCGAAATCGGTCTGGCATGACTCATGCGGGTGCTCAGACAGCGATGGCTTCCGATCGATTCCAAATGTCTGCTCACGAGACTGCGCCCCAGAGGCGCGGTGCCGGGTCTTTGGAAGCCGAATCCATCGGTGCCTCGTCCGTTGCGAGGGTTACCGAGTCTTCGATGGGAATGCCTTTACTGGATCCCTTGATTCGAGAGTCGAATCGATTGCCGGAGCTTCCGGAGGCGGTCCCACTTCCCCAAGCACGGTCTGTCGCTCGCCTGTCGGACCAACTCTCCGGTGAGGTGGTACTCCTGCAGCGCTTGCGTACCGCGTCGATGACGGCCGTCCTTCGGCCCGATGCGGGTTCCGAGCTGCGCGTCGATCTTCGGCGTCGCGAGGGGCGGGTCGAGATTCGCGCCACACTGGAGCGGGGAGATGCTCAGGCCATCGCCGAGGGATGGCCCGAATTGCAGCAACAGCTCCGCGCCCAGGGGATCCATTTGCTCCCTCTGGAGCGAGAGACCAACCTGGACTCCTCCAAAGCGTCCTCGGATCCGGCGGATGAGCGATCGGCTCATTCCGGAGGACGCGGGCGCAACCAGCAGCCACCCCAAGACCCAGCCCCTGGTTTGGGTGGCGAGGCGGGGCAGAAGACTCGATCACATACCGCTCATTCGGCCCCATCTGTGCCCTCCAAGCCTGATCACCGCCATCTTTTAGAATCCTGGGCCTGAATCCATGAATCTCGACACCTCCAACCGAACCCTCGCGAACTCCTACGAGGCACCGGGTCTCGCCGGGCCGGCCTCCATGACCGATCCCTCCGGGGCGCAGATGACCGGTCGCAAGCCCAACCGGACTCTGGGTCAGGATGATTTCTTCAAGCTGATCGCCGCCCAGTTCTCCTACCAAGATCCGCTCAATCCCCAAAAGGACACCGATTTCATCGCCCAGATGGCCCAGTTCAATACGCTGGACCAGACCCGGTTGATGCAGACCGACATCGCCGGCCTGCGCGCTCAGTTCAAGGGGTCCCAAGCCAATCAATTTTTGGGGCAATGGGTGTCCCTGCAAGATCCAGCCACCCGGCAAACTGTCGAGGGGCTGGTGACCGAGGTTCGATTCAATGGAGGCAATCCGCAGCTCGTCGTCGGCGATGTGCCGTACGACCTGTCACGGGTCAACATTGTCCGCGCCCCGGCAGGGCCGGATCTCAAGCCTGCAGGAACCGATGCGCTCCCCAAGGCCGACTCGTCTCCTTCCCTCCCGCTCAGCGCTACCGAACTCAAACTCCTTCCGAAGAAACTAGGCCAAATCCTTGGCTCAATCGCTCGATAAACGCTCAAAACCTAAGATAAACCTATGCTCAGATCCCTCAATACCGGCATTACTGGCCTGCGTTTCCAGCAAGAAAAGCTGGATGTCATCGGTAACAACATCGCCAACGTGAACACCATCGGGTTCCGCGCGGGTCGCGCCCTTGGTGTCGATGTGTTCAGTCAGAAGCTCTCGGAGTTCTCCACCAATGCCAGTGCTTCCCAGATCGGGAGCGGTGTTGCCTTGGGGAATGTCTCCAGCAGCTTCGGCCAGGGGAATATCGATTCGACTGGGCAACCCTATGACATGGCCATCGACGGAAGCGGGTTCTTCATCGTGCGAGACTCCTCCAACAATGCGACCTATGCGACCCGGGCTGGTGATTTCCGCGCTGATGCCAGTGGGTTCCTGACCACGGCGGATGGTATGCGAGTTCAGGGAGAGATTCCGGGATCACCCGGAGTTTCCAGCGACATTCAGATCACCCTCACTCCGACCACTCCGGCGCTCCCGGCTGACACCGAGGCGGTCTCATGGCGTATCGAGTCGAACGGCGACGTGCAGCTGACCCTGCGCAGCACTCTGGTGCCTCCTCCGGCCACTCCTCCAAGCCCCCTCAAGATCGCTCAGATCCAAGTCCAAACTTTCCGGGACATCAACAACCTGAGCAAGGTGGGCAACAACCGCTTCAGCAATCTCGCAGCCGCAGGACCCGTGGGCTTTGGCACCCCAGGACAAGCTGGACGGGGGCAAGTCCGATGGCAATCTTTGGAGCAGGCCAATGTCGATCTGGCCACCCAGTTTACGGATTTGATGGTCACCCAGCGTGGCTATCAGGCCAACGCGAAGATCATCACCACCTCGGACGAAATTCTTCAGGAGCTGATCAACCTGAAGCGTTGATGCCCTAACTCAAACTCCTACCGAAGCCATGGCCGCACCTGCCTCAGACAAGAACGACGGTTCAAAATCCGAATCGTCCGGTGGCATCAAGGCGTTGCTCCCGTTGATCCTCAACATCGTGTTGCTGCCCGTGATCGCCTTCGCGATGACCCAGTATGTGATTCTGCCACGGTTGAATTCAGCTGCATCCGCGGCGGCGCCCGTCGAAGGTGATGGGCACGACAAAGACTCTGCCGGTGCTGGGGATGCATCCCATGGCGACAAGCAGGCAGACCCATCCGGCCATTCGCCGGCTTCTGGCAAGGGCGGCAACTCATCCGAGGGCGGAGGACACGGGGGCGCCATGGAGACCACCGAGATGCTGGAATCGGTCACTGTCAATGTCGCCGGCACGATGGGTTCTCGGTTGTTGATGGCCAAAATTGGCGTTCGCGGCAACAATCCAAAGCTTAAGGACATCGTGGCGGCGCGAGCTCCTGATCTTCGTGATGCAGCCTCCTCGTTGCTCTACACCAAAACCCTTATGGACATTGAGCGTCAGGGGGCTCGCATCACGATCAAGGCCGAATTGAAGAATGCGTTCCAGAGGATTTTGGGCCCCGGGGTCTTCACAGAGGTCGTGATGCCCGAGATGGCTGTGCAGTAATCGTTCACCCCGAATACTATGTCGGACCCAGCTGGATCCATGGGGGATGTGCTCTCCCAATCAGAGGTGGAGCGTCTGCTCCAACAAGTTCAGGAGGAGGAATCCAATACCGTCGTCCTCCAATCGAACGGACGGAGGAGCAATCAGAGCCGTGATTCCATATCGGCTTATGATTTTCGCACGCCGGTCTTCCTCTCGCCCATAGAGCTGCGAAAGCTGCGGATCCATCACGAAGAGTTCATCCAGGCATTGGCCGCGCGTTTATCGATCTACTTGCGCGTGGAGTTTAATCTCCAGATGTCCCAACTGCACACCATCTCCTTCCGGCAATGGTGTGAAAGCCTCGACAGCCCGACGCACCTGTCCCTTTTTCGGGTGGAACCCTTGCGGGGTATTTGCACCCTGGATATACCACCGCGATTGGGTCTGACCATCGTGGATCGTCTCCTGGGCGGTCCAGGGCACTCGGTGACCAGCAACCGAGAGCTTTCCGAACTGGAAGTGATACTCTTGGACCAAGTGGTCCTGCTGATGCTTACCGAGTGGTGCACCCATTGGGCCAGGTACCGCGACTTGCGGCCGGCACTTTTCGGACACGAGAGTAACGGACTCTTTCTCCAGACCGTTGATGCCGATGCGATCTTGCTCGTGCTATCCATCGAAGCGACGATCAACGATTGCACCGAAACTCTGCAGATCGCTTTTCCCTACTGGACCATCGAGCCCATTGTTCATTTGTTGAGTTCTCGGCTGAAACCCGGACTCGAAGACCTTCCGGATGTGCCCTCGGATCAAGGGGGGGCTTGGAATTCTCACTATGACAACACTCCGATGTTGGTTTCAGCCGAGTCCAATGGCTTGAAACTGCGGGCCAAAGATGTCGTTGGACTGCGAGTGGGCGATATCGTGCCGTTGCCGCCAGAATT
The DNA here is from genome assembly GCA_945883815.1 of Akkermansia muciniphila. Taxonomy (GTDB): domain Bacteria; phylum Verrucomicrobiota; class Verrucomicrobiia; order Limisphaerales; family UBA9464; genus SXXZ01. The sequence continues at coordinate 7,526 of CAMCYJ010000086.1, forward strand.
TGCGGAACGAGTGCAGGTCAAACTGGCCTCAGAAAAGCGTTACTACGGCCGTCTCGGCACCGTGGACGGCAAATGGGCTGTCGAGATCGACCAAATCTCCCTCGGATCCAATTCCTGATTTCTTCTTTTCATGAGCCAAACTACCGACCTTTCAATCCTACTGGACGTCCCCGTTGAGGTGAGCGTGCAGTTGGGATCCTGCCACCTGCCGATGCGCGAGGTGCTGAACCTCACCAACGGCTCAATCGTCCAACTCGACAAGGTGGCCGATGCCCCTGTGGACTTGCACGTAAACACCAAGTTGGTAGCCCGGGGTGAGGTGGTGGTGGTTGAGAATCGCTTTGGCATCAAGATCACCGAGTTGTTGACCTCACTCTAGGGGCGCGTGCATCTGGTTTCCGAGGCGCTTTCCGAGTTAGTGCCATTCCAGCCCTGGTGGGTTGATTTCTTCGAAGGGGGGACCAACCTGATGGTCATGTTCGGCATCCAATCCTGCCCACGCGGCATCTTCTTCAGACGGTTGGGGATTTGTTTGGGTCTGTTGTTCCTGAACGGTTTGGCATCTGCGGCCGAGAACTCGCCGCCGGTTCCTCGGTTTTCGATGAGCTATGTGGACCGCTCCGTCGATCCGAAGACCAATTTCTACCAATATGCTACCGGTGCCTGGCGCAAGAACAACCCGGTGCCCTCCGACAAATCGCGTTGGGCCGGCTTCGATGAGCTTCAAGAGCGAAATTGGTGGCTGATCCGTGGCATCCTCATTTCGGCCGCCGCTGAAACGAATGCTCCAGCGGGTTCTCCACTCAGGCAGGTGGGTGATTTTTATGCCGCTGCCATGGAGACCAACCGCATTGAGCGATTGGGGTTTGCACCCTTGGACCCCGAATGGGAGCGCTTGAAGGCCGTGCAGGATCCCGAGTCGGCGATGGCCCTCTTGGCGGACTGGCACCTTCGGGGAATTGGCGCTGGTTTTGAAATGGGTGTCCAAGCAGACGCCAAGAACAGTTCGGTATATGCCCTGCACTTGATGCAAGGGGGGCTTGGGCTTCCCGACCGGGACTACTATTTCGCCGAGGGTTTTGTGCGGCAGCGGGAGCAGTACCGTCAGCACATTGCCGCCCAATTGAGGCTTCTGGGGGATGGTGAGTCTGAGGCCAAAGACTCCGCGGAAGCCGTTCTGGCTCTGGAAACTCGACTGGCCAAAGCCTGTCGCACGCGCACGGAATTGCGGGATCGTGAAAAGAACTACCACAAGCTCACCCGTGCCGAACTCGATCAGTTGACGCCCCGGTTGCCGTGGGGTGCCTATTTTCAGGCGGCGGGCATTGCGAGTCCGGCCACGGTCATCGTGGGTCAGCCGGAGTTTTTCAAGGAGCTGGACCTGATGGTGTCCGAGGTCGAAGAGACCCATTGGGTGGCGTACCTCCGGTGGCATTTGGTGAGCAGCCTCGCTGAACACTTGCATGCGGCACCAGCCAATGAGGCCTTTGCGTTCTACGGAACCGTCCTGCGAGGTCAGCCCCAGCAAGAGCCACGTTGGCAGCGATCTGCCAAGTCCATTGACGGCGCGCTCGGGGAGGCATTGGGACGGCTCTATGTCGAAAAATATTTCCCGCCGGCCGCTTCCGCACGCATGTCGGAAATGATCGCCAACCTGCGCGTCGTATTCCGGGAGCGGCTCGCCAAGCTGGAGTGGATGGGCGAAGCCACCCGTCGGCAAGCTCTCCAGAAGTTTGACCGTTTCACTGAGAAAGTGGGGCACCCCAAAAGCTTCCGCGATTATTCAGGGTTGGAGGTTCGACGGGACGATTACCTGGGCAACGTGCTCCGGGCCAATGCCTTTGAATCCCGACGGGATCTGGCGCGGGTCGGCAAGGCTGTGGATCGGGCCGAATGGCACATGACCCCGCAAACGGTTAACGCCTACTTCAGCCCGCCCCTGAACGAGATTGTTTTTCCGGCCGGCATTTTGCAGCCGCCGTTCTTCGATTTGGAGACGGATGACGCGGTGAATTATGGCGCCATCGGTGTGGTGATCGGCCACGAAATCACCCATGGCTACGATGATCAGGGGCGCAAGTACGATGCCGAGGGCAATTTGCGCGACTGGTGGACCGAGGCCGACGGCAAGGAGTTCGATCGGAGGGCGGCCAAGGTCATCGACCAGTATTCCTCCTATGAGGCGTTGCCCGGAAAGCGGGTCAACGGCCGCCTGACATTGGGCGAGAACATCGCCGACTTGGGTGGAACCAGTATTGCGTTCGAAGCCCTCCAGCGGGCCTTGGCCAAGGACCCCAGTCGTCGTCGACTCATCGACGGTTTGACTCCGGAACAGCGGTTCTTCCTCAGCCTCTCCCAACTTTGGCGGGTCAACTGGCGCGAGGCGGAACTTCAACGCCGCCTGGTGGTCGATCCTCACTCACCAGGCCAATTCCGGGGCATTGGACCGCACGTGAACCTGCCGGAATTCTATCAAGCCTGGGGCATCACCGAGAGTTCACCTCAGTGGCGCAAGCCCGAAGACCGCGCAAAGATTTGGTGATCGACAGAGAGTCGGGGCGGCTTGTGGTGGCCTCGAAGGGCCAGTCCTAGCCAAGCCGCCCTGACGCGGATCACCTGCTTACCAGGGCAAGCTGAACGTCTTGACGTAGCTGTAGCCCTTGATGGCTTCGATGACGCCTTCCTTGATGCCGAGGCCGCTGTCCTTGATGCCTCCGAAGGGCGAGCTTTCGACCCGGAATCCCGGCACTTCATTGATGTTCACCGTGCCGCAACGCAGCGTCCGGATCGCCTTGAGGGCATGGGCCATGTTGTTGGTGACCACGCCCGAACTCAGGCCATAGGCCGTGGAGTTGGCAACGGTGAGCGCGTCGTCCAAATCGCGGATGGTGACGATGGGGGCCAGCGGTCCGAAGCTCTCGCACACCACCATGCGGCAATCGCGCGGCACCCGGTCGATCACGGTCGGTTGCATCAACGCTCCATGGCGCTCGCCACCGATGAGCACGCGTGCACCCTGAGCCACTGCTTCCTGGACGACGGCCTCGAGAGACCGTGCTGAAGCTTCATCAATCACCGTGCCGACCTTGGTGGCCTCATCCATGGGATTGCCACAAACGTATTCCCGGGTCTTTTCGACCAATCGACGGGTGAATTCTTCGGCGATGGATTCCTGAACCAGGATGCGTTTGACAGCCGTGCAGCGTTGGCCCGAGTTGCGGTAGCTGCCCTCGGCCGCCAGCGTGATGGCCAAGTCCATGTCCGCGTCTTCCAGGACGATGAGGGGATCGTTGCCACCGAGTTCCAGCACCAGCTTCTTGTAGCCCGCCGTGGCGGAGATCTTCTTGCCCACCGGCACGCTGCCGGTGAAGGCCACCACCTCGACCTCCGGATGTCCGACCAGCACCTCGGCGACCTCCGAGGTTGGCCCGAGCAGGACGCTCAACATCGGTCCCGGAAGCCCTGAGGCATGGAGCAGTTCGGCAAATCGCAGTGCGACGAGGGGTGTTTTTTCGGAGGGCTTGAGGACGATGGGTGTGCCGGCAGCGATAGCGGGTCCCAACTTGTGGGCCACTTGGTTCAACGGATGGTTGAAGGGTGTGATCGCCACCGCACAGCGCAGCGGTTCCCGGGTGGTGAAGATCTTGCGGGCTTTGCCCTGTGCGGAAATGTCGCACGAGAAGATCTGACCGTCGTCGCGCAAGGCTTCCATGGCGGCGAAGCGGAGGACGTCCACTGTTCGGCCGACTTCATAGCGTGCTTCCCGCAGCGCCAGGCCGGCTTCCGAGGTGATGATGCGGGCGAATTCCTCGCGCCGGCTTTCCAGCGCGCTCTGGGTTTTCTCCAGGATCTCAGACCGCTGGTAGCGGGTGGGGGTCTCTCGGAAACCCGTGGCGGCGGCGATCGCATCCAAGGCGTGCTGCCGGGTGGCGAGGGTGACCGTGCCGGAGACGGACTGGTCGTAGGGATTGCGGACGGTGAGCACGGAATCCGAATCGATCGGTTTTCCGGCAACGAGGCTCTTGAGGTTCATCAGAAGAAAAAGGTGAAACGGTCAACGGGGTGACGCCGAAGCGGGGAGAGCTTCGGAGAAGGCGTCCATGAAGCGATTTAGAATGGTTTCGGAATGATCGAGAGACAGGTAGAGCTTGGTGCCCATCGGGTTGAGGAAGATGCCGCGCGCCAGCAACTCCAACATGAGGCGGCCACCGCGGGCCCGGTCGCTGGCCAGCCAAGAGGTCTGATCGACGACGGGAGTGCCGGAGAAAGCCACTTGACCCAGCGGGCCGTCTCCGAGGATTTGAGCCGATTCTCCGGCGCTCTGGATCACCGATTGAAGGCCTTCACGGAAGCGGCGGCCGAGTTGGTGCAGTCCGTCATGGACTCCGGGTTGCAGCAACAGGTCGAGGGTGGCCAGAGCGGCGGCACAGGACACCGGATTGCCTCCTGTGGTGGACGCACTCCACAGGTAGCGAGGGCCTGGCAGCCGGCGTTCCTCCAAGACCTCCATGATGTCGGCTCGGCCAGCGAAGGCTCCGATGGGGAAACCACCGCCAAGGGCTTTTCCGTAGGCCACCAAATCGGGGATCACACCGTAGTGTTCCTGGGCGCCGCCGGGCGCGAGTCGGAAGCCGGTCACCACTTCGTCGAAGATGAGCACAATGCCATGACGCCGGGTGAGTTCGCGCAGGCCTTCCAGAAAACCGGGTTTGGGTTTCAGGCAGCGATGCAACGGTTCCACGATCACCGCGGCCAGCGACGGTGCGTGCGCTTCGAGGATTCGGGTCGTCCCCTCGAGATCGTTGTAAGGGGCAACCAGGACGTCCCGCTCGGCCCAGGGGGCACCGGCTCCGGCCGCGTCGCACGTGGGCAAATCGGTCGGACGACTGTGGATCATGCCCGCCACTCCAACGGCATGCTGGCCATGATAGGCGCCTTCAAAGCGCAGCACTTTCGGCCGACCGGTCGCGGTGTGGGCCACCCGCAGGCAGAGCAGGGTGGCTTCGGTGCCCGAAGCGACGAAGCGGATGCGCTCAGCGCAGGGACTCACCGAGGCGATGCGCTCGGCCAACTCGATGGAGCGGCGGTTTAGCGAGGCGAAGTTCACGCCGACCCGGGCTGCCGTGGCGGCCGCCTCCACGACTTTCGGATGCGCATGACCCACCAGGGCCGATCCCCAGGCCATGGTGAAGTCCAGAAATTCCCGCCCTTCTGTGTCCCAGATTTTTGCACCTTGGCCGCGCTCCGGGATCACCAAGAGCTCGTGAGGAATGCCGAATTCACCATTGGATCCGCCGGGAAAAAGGCGGAGGGCTCGGGAAGTCCAATTGTCGCTTCGGACGTTCATCCGAAGATCAGTGGGCTTGGGTGCCATTGCAGGTGAAGTCGAAGATGTCGAAGTTGCGCGGGTCACCCAAGGCTCGGGCGGTGTACTCGGGCCGCAGCGGGTGGCTCAGGATGAAGGGGACGATTTCTTCGTACCGGCCGCCGTGCGATCGGAGCCCTCCTTCGATGGCCTTGAGGTCGTGGTAGGCCGGAGTGCGCCCAATGACCGCGTCGCGGCCCGAGCAAACTACCAGGTCGCCCATGCGGTCGGCCGGCAATTCCATGAGCCGGGCGGCCTTGTCGCGCGACAGCACTTCGGTGATGCCGGGCAGGGTGGCCACGAAGTCCAACACTTCGGTCAGCGGGATGGACCGGTCGGTCGGCAAGTGCACTTGTGCAAACGAACCCAAAGCTCCGTGATGGACGACGTAGGGATCGGTGATCGGCAGGATGACGCGGAATCCTTCTCCCCACCGGGCGTTCAGTTCGGACTCGAGATACACCACGTTGGGAGACCCATCGGCGCGTTGTTTCGAGTTCATTCCGTGGTCGGCCGTGATTCCGACCACCGCACCCAGTGACAGCAACCGTCCGACCTCCGCATCGATGGCGGCATAGAACGCGAGGGCTTCTGGCGCGTCTGGCACGTACTTGTGCTGCATGAAGTCGGTGGTGCTGAGGTACAGGAAATCCGCACGCCCGGCCTGCAGCAGTTGCACGCCGGCCTTGAGCACATACAGCGAGGCATCGCCCGAATAAATGGCCGGTGTCGGGCCCGCCAGCGATTCGACCTCATCGATGCCGTGCGTGGCGATCGTGGCTTCCCGCGCCTTTTCGGAAGAGAAGGCGATGCCTCCCTGGCTGATCAGACCGCTGGCGAAGATGTCCCGGAGTTTTTCTTTGGCGGTCACCACGGCCACCTTGCGGCCGGCGACTTGGGCAGCCGGAAACAACGTGGGAACGCGGAGGAACTTCGAGGAATTCATCATCACCTCTTGGCCGATGGAGGTGTCGTAGAAGAAATTGCCACCGATCCCGTGAACGGCCGGAGGCACGCCTGTGACAATGGCGCTGTTGTTCACATTGGTGAACGTGGGCATGGCGGCCCGGGCTGAGCCGCGCCATCCCTGAACGGCCAACCGTTGCACCTGGGGCATGAGGCCGCGGGCCATGGCAGCATCCAAGTAGGCATCGGCGGAACCATCCAGACACAAGACGGCTACCGGCCGGGCCGGTGGGGTGTAGGTGCGTCCGTTGACGGTGAAGGATGGGGCGGTCGGATTCATTGCGCAGGGCTATCATGCCTTCGGTAGATCCAGGAGGGAATCCGAGAAGCTGTTTCAATCTGGCGACAAGCTCCGCCGAGGTTGGGATGTCCTTGTGGGCCGGAACGTGTCAGGACAGCCTTCGCCAATGCCGACCGCGTTGGAACTTCGGAACGTCTCCAAGTCGTTCGGGACCTTCCATGCGGTGCAGGGGTTGTCCCTGTCGGTGCCAGTGGGTTCGGTCTATGGGTTTTTAGGGCCCAACGGTGCGGGCAAGACCACCAGCCTTCGGATGATTCTCGGGATGCTGCTGCCGGACACCGGTGAACTCTCTGTGTTGGGATCTCCGTCGGCGATGGCGGTCCGCAACCGCGTCGGCTACTTGCCGGAAGAAAAGGGACTGTACCGCAAGATGACGGCTGCGGCCGCCATCGCCTATTTTGCGACACTCAAGGGTGTGGCTTATGGCGAGGCTCACATTCGAGCCCGAAAGTTGCTGGATCGGTATGGGCTGGGCGCCTTTGCCGACAAAAAAATCGAAACGCTATCCAAGGGCATGGGGCAAAAAGTCCAGGTGCTGTCCGCGATCGCTCATGATCCGGAGTTGGTGCTCTTCGACGAACCGTTCTCTGGCTTGGACCCCGTGAATCAGGAGGTGCTTGAAGAAATCCTCATCGATCTCAAGGCCCGAGGGTGCACCATCCTTTTCTCCACCCATGTCATGGCCCACGCGGAACGTCTGTGCGATCGGTTGTTGATTCTCGGCGGCGGCCGCGGGCTTTTCGAGGGGACGGTGTCCGAGGCGCGATCGGTGCTGCCTGTGCGGATCTCGCTTGAGACGGTGGAGCCCACCCCGCTTCTGGAAGCCTTGCCCGGCGTGCGACATTTGGAGGCGCGAGGCGAGGGTCGATGGCAACTGGAACTGGAACCGGGAGCGTCGGCTTCGGCGGTGTTGGAGGCGTGCTTTGAGCGATCGCTGCGGTTGCGGCGTTTCGATGTCCGGGAACCGGATCTCCACGAAGTCTTCGTCCATTTGGTGGGCCCGAGTGCCCGGGAGGCTTCACTGCGATGAGAAACGCCCTGTTGATTGCGGTCCGCGAATTCCTGGACAACACCAAGACCCGCGGCTTTTGGTTCGGGATCCTCCTGGTTCCGCTGCTCTGGTTGTTGGCCTCCCAAGTGCCGATTCTCCTGGCCCGCAAAGGCACTCCCACCCGCCACTTCGCGCTCATCGATGCGACGGCCGGCCAACAGTTGTTCGACGTTGTTCTCAATCAGCTGAAAACAGCGGAATCTCGGCGCGAGATATTTCATTTCCGCGAGTGGGCCGCACCGAGGCTGCAGTCGGGTCAGGTGCTTCCGATGGCCGACAAGGCTACCGAGTCGTGGTCCCGGTTGCAGGAAGACTTGGGGCCGCTCATGAGGGCCGATGCGGGCCGCTTCGTGCCTCCAGCGCCTCTCAACCGCCCAGTGGCATTGCCCGCAGAGTTGCAGTGGCGCGGAGATCTTCCCGAGTTCGAAGGACGCCTGCGGGACTGGATGAGGGAGGAACGCCTTTTCAAGCCCGTGGGCGTCGACGAGGAAGTGCCTCTCTTTGCCGTTGCCATTTTGCAGGAGGGGGCCTCTTCGAATGCGCCGCCGATCCTGAGGTTTTGGTCGGTCAATCAGGCAGACACTCAGTTGCAGGACCGCATCGTGGAGGCCCTTTCTCGAGATTTTCGCAGCCGCGAATATTCACGGTTGGGCATGGATCCATCGACCATTGCCCGTGTTGAAGGATCTCAGGCGCAGTTGAAGAGTTTCAATCCTCGCAAGGCCGAAGGAGAGGAGCAGGTCGGGGTGGCGGATTTGCTGAAACAGTGGGCACCCAGCGCGTTTGTTTACCTGCTATGGATCGCGGTCTTCAGCATTTCCCAGATGCTCCTCAATTCCCTCATCGAGGAACGCTCCAACCGTATCTTGGAGGTGCTGTTGTCATCGGTGACGCCACTCGAGTTGATGGCAGGCAAATTGGTGGGTGTGGCCGCCGTGGGAGCCGTGATGACGTTGGCTTGGATCGGGTCTTTGGTACTGATGACGTTCTGGACCCTCCACACGGCGGGGGCCGCGGCCTTGGCGCCGGATTCCATGGCCAACCGCTTGCCGCTGGAGTTGGCCACCTTGCTGGGGGACTCCTGGTTGCTGCCCGCTTTCGGCCTCTATTTCCTGCTGGGCTACCTCTTCTATGCTGCGGTGATTTTGGCTCTGGGTAGCACCTGCAACAACCTGAAGGAGGCTCAGAATTTCACCGGAGTCATCGCCTTGCTGATGATGGTGCCCTTGGTTTCAATCACCTTCATTCCCAAGGATCCCAATGGCCCGGTTGCGACGGTGTTGTCTTGGATACCACCCTATACGCCCTTCGTGATGATGAACCGCGTCGCGGCCAACCCACCGCTACGGGAGGTGATTGGCAC
>CAMCYJ010000087.1 GCA_945883815.1 Akkermansia muciniphila
TCCCTTGATCCAAGTGGTCATCAGTTGGGCCGTGTTACCGCCCCACCGCCGATTCGAAAAGGGGAAAGCGTTCCCTGGCTCCAGATCTACACGCAACCTCGGCGCTTCCCGCTTGAACGAGGCCCCGGGTTCAGGGCCTGCTGAACCCACGCCATGGAATGGTTCCAGACACCCGAATTCAATTCGCCCGCCGAACCATTGGCTTGGGACGAAGCATTTCTCGAGCGAGCGGAGTCTGGTGAAGGCGGCGAGGCTCTTTGGTTCTGGGAATCTCCGTCCCTCGCTGTAGTTCTGGGATATGGCCAGCAGGCTGCCGTCGAGGCCGACTTGGAATCCTGCGCTCACCACGGCGTGCCGGTGCTGCGTCGCTGCAGCGGCGGTGGAGCCGTGCTGCAAGGGCCGGGCTGCTGGAATTATGGCCTGGTTTTGCGCATCCCCGAATCGGGCCCCTTGGCATCGATCACGGGTGCCAACGAGTGGATCATGGAACGGAACCGCCATCTCCTGCAGGAGTTGCTGGATCAGCCCGTTACCGTGGAAGGGCACACAGACCTGGCGCTCCTGGGACGGAAATGTTCAGGCAATGCCCAGCGCCGGAAGCGACACCACCTGCTCTTTCACGGAACCCTGTTGCACGATTTCCCGCTGAGTCTCATCCCGAGTTTCCTCCGGTTTCCCTCCGCCCAGCCAGGCTACCGACACAGTCGCGATCACCTGGCGTTTGTCCGGAATGTGCCGGTAACGCCACAAAGTTTGTGTGCAAGCTGGATCCGGGGCTGGGGAGCCGAGCTGGCCCAATCCCCGTTCCCGATGGAGCGAACGCAAGCAGCCCTGTCCGCCCGGTACGGAAACCCGGAGTGGCATTCACGGCGCTGACCCGCTTGAGAGGTCTTACGCTGGAAGAGCCGGTCGGCTGATGGAGGCCCAGGCTTCAACCGCCAGCCACGATTCGGACGATTTCAAGACGATCTCCGACTTTGAGCGCACGTTCGCCGAACTCGGAAGGAGCCACAGCCTCTCCATTGTGCTCCACCACCACACTGCGAGGGAGCAACCCTTGACGCAGAAGGATCTGTTCAATGGTGCACGGGAACTCGGTCGGAACGGTTTCGCCATTGGCGATCACGGACATGGCCAGAGCGTGGTCGGATGACCCAAGAAGTAAAGCCATCGACGAGCTCCATGGACAAACCCGCTCCGGACGGACTGCACCTCGCAGTGACCTCCGCCGGATGCTCCCCACCATATTTCGCTTCGGCCTTCCCTGCTCAGGCACTACGTTTTCTCCGTGTCGCCGGATCCCATCCTTTCCCTCGACCTTCCCGGAATCACCAAGGTGAAATCGGGAAAGGTTCGTGAAGTCTTCGACCTGGGAGATTCCCTCCTCTTCGTGGCCACGGACCGGATTTCTGCCTTCGACTGCGTCATGCCCAATGGCATCCCCAGAAAGGGCGAAGTCCTGACCCAAATCTCCCACTTCTGGTTCGACCAGACCGAGAGCTGGCTCCCCAACCATCGATTGCTCAAAGCCAAAGATCCCCTGCCCGAGCAATTGAAGCCGTTTGCTTCCGTCCTGATGGGTCGCAGCATGATCGTGCAGAAAACCCAACCGCTGCCCATCGAATGTGTGGTTCGCGGATACCTGTCGGGATCTGGTTGGAAGGAATACCAGAAGTCCGGATCCGTCTGCGGCATTGCGCTGCCGCCCGGACTGGTGGAGTCGTCGGAGCTGCCGGAGCCCATATTTACACCCGCGACCAAGGCCGAATCCGGGCATGACGAAAACATCTCCTTCGAAGAAGCGGCCCGCCTGACCGGACCCGAGGTTGCCCAGCAGGCCCGCGACCTGAGCCTGAAACTGTACCGGTTTGCCCGCGATTATGCCCGGACCCGCGGCATCCTCATTGCCGACACGAAGTTCGAATTCGGACTCGTCGATGGAACGCTGATCCTCATCGATGAGGTTCTTACCCCGGATTCCTCGCGATTCTGGCCCGCGGAGCACTACGCACCCGGCCGAGGACAACCCAGTTTCGACAAGCAGTTCGTTCGCGACCACCTCGAAACTCTCGACTGGGACAAGACCCCTCCTGCACCGGCTCTTCCGCCCGAAATCGTGGCCAAGACCCAAGCGAAATACCTCGAAGCCTACCGCTTGCTGACAGGCACCTCGCTTTGAATTGCCCAAGCCCAGATTCCCATGCTCAAGGCTCCCACCCTGAAAGACCCTCTGCGCACCGACGGCCGATTCGCCATCGTCTGCTCCAGGTACAACTCCGAGTACACCGAGCCGATGCTGGATGCAGCTCGATCGGTGTTGGAGGCGGCAGGCGCCTCGGCCGTGGAGATCGTCCGGGTACCCGGTGCCTTTGAGATTCCGATGGCGGCCTCGGCACTGGCTCGGCGCAAACGGAGCCCGGTCCGGGCCATCGTTTGCTTGGGAGTCCTCTGGCAGGGCGAGACCTCACACGCCGAACAAATCGGCAGCGCCGTCACCCGGGCGCTGATGGAGATTAGTCTCGGCACCGGGATTCCGTGCATCCATGAGGTCCTGACCGTCCATACCAAGAAGCAGGCCCAACAGCGCTGCATCGACCCACGCACCAATCGCGGCATCGAGGCTGCCCGCGCGGCCCTCGAAATCTCTGAGGCGCTGGCCAGCGTCCAATCGCCCAATTCGCGACGCCAAACCGGCTAGCCCGATCTCCGCATGACCCCGAACCGATCCCCCATTTCATCGGACCGCCTCACCGTGGGTCTTGCCGTTACCATTCTCGGTCTGGACCAACTGACCAAATGGATGGTGATGCGTTGGATGGAATTCGGGGCCGAACAAACAATCCTCGAGGGGTTCTTCAAATTGGTGCACTGGGGCAACACCGGGGCGGCTTGGAGCATCTTCCGGCACCATAACAACTGGCTGGCCGTGTTTTCGACCATTGCCATGCTCGCCCTGTGGCACTGGCGTCGTCACTTCGAGTACCACCACCGTCTGGGGCAAATCGCCCTGGGTTTGCTTTTCGGCGGCATTGTCGGAAATCTGCTGGACCGCATCCTGCATGAACACGTGGTGGATTTCCTCCGCTTCTATTGGAACCGCCGCAGCGGCGCTGAAATCGGCTTTCCGGCCTTCAACGTGGCCGACTCGGCGATTTGCACGGCCGTGGCCATTCTTCTGATCCTCTCCTGGCAGGCGGAAACGGTGTCCCAGTCCGGAAAGCCGGTTGGCGGCGGCACCTCGAAATGAGCCCGATTCTCCTCACCGGCCCCACGGCCTCGGGTAAGTCCGCCGTGGCCCTGGAGTTGGCACTCCGACTCGGCGGCGAAATCATCTCCGTGGACTCCATGCAAGTCTATCGAGGGTTGGACATTGGCACCGCCAAGCCTTCCGCCACAGAGCGAACCCAAGTCACTCACCATCTGATCGATGTCGTGGGGCTGGATGAATCCTTCGATGCGGCTCGATTCGTCCAATCGGCAACGTTGGCCATCCAAGACATCGAGGGTCGGAACCAGACCGCGATCCTCTGCGGCGGAACCGGACTGTACTTCAATGCCTGGCTGGGCGGACTGGGTTCGGCTCCTCCTCCTGATCCAATTCTTCGGGCCGAACTCGAAGCGGCCCCTACCGCGGAGTTGCTGGAGGAGCTCGCCCGCAAGGATCCGGTCACCCTCGACCAGATCGACCTGCAAAATCGCCGCCGCTTGGTCCGCGCCGTGGAAGTGATTCGACTCACGGGGCAACCTTTCTCAATCCAGCGGTCCCGTTGGCCCGAACACGGCGGAACCCTGACCGCAGGTCGCGCTTTTGGAATCCAACGGGACCGACAAGATCTGGTCCGCAGAATCCACGAGCGGGTGGACCGCATGTTTCAGGCCGGACTGGTCCCAGAAACCCAAGAGCTCCTGAAACAAGGTTTGCGTGAAAACCGGACTGCCCTGCAGGCCATTGGATACCGGCAAGTGGTCGAACACTTGGAGGGATCGGCGTCACTGCGAGAGACCGTCGAGCGGGTTCAAACCAAAACGCGTCAATTCGCCAAACGGCAGATGACCTGGATGCAAGGTCAGCTGGATCTGGCGTGGTTGGAGGTGGGAACGAACGAATCGCCCGCACAAACCGCGGAGCGCATCCTCCGGACTCTGCCCCCCACTTCAGGCTCCCCTCCGTGAACCCCAACCCCGACTGAGGTGCCCGCTGGACCGACGGGGTGGTTGGACCCTTGATGATACCACACTGAAAAATGTCACCCGGATCGGATAGCCCTACAGGGACCCGCTTGCGACCGTCATCAGGGAGTCACGACCCGCAGATCCACGACCTCTCCCGGATACAGCGTGAGGTTGGCGGGCAAGGAAACCAGAACTGGAAGCCCGTTCTCGATCGTACTGCCCCCAGAGTTACCGCCAGCAGGCATGCCGGAGGTTCTGGGCAGGAGTGACGGCGAAATGGGTTCCAATTGGGATCCGACCCTCAGCACTTCACCGACGCCTATCTCCCGTTTCCCACCGCGAGCCCTTACTTCGACCTTCATCCCGGGCTGGGTCTGGACTTGGATGGGCTGACGGATAAACGACACGACTCGAGAAGGCTTCTCCTGGGACACAGTTAGGATCGGCTCACCAGCCTGGATGGTCTCCCCGCTCCAGCGGTGCACAACGCTCACCACGCCGTCGAAGGGGGCCACGAGATCGATCGGCATCATCTGGGACTCCAGCAAGTCGAGATTCTTGGATTCCACATCAATGGCAGCGGAGGTGGATGGTGAATCTTGGCCCTCCAATCGGCTGGCCGTCAGTTGCTGGATACTGGCGCCGATCTTCGCAACCAACTGCTCCAATTCCACCACGGCAGCCTCTTCGACGGCAGCGTCACGGCGTGAAATATCCAGGTCGTTTTGACTCAGCACGGGCAAGGGCGAGGCGGATCCCCCGTTGGTAACCCCGGACCGAAGCTTTTCGAGGCGTGCCAGTTCCAGTTGGCGATAAGCGCTCCGCGCCTTGGCCGAGAGCCAATCCACGCGCTTGGACATCCAGTCGAGTCGAAGTCCCTCCAAGTTCACCCGGCTGTTCTGCTTCCGCAATTCCGAATCGGAGCCCACACGGATCAGGTCGATCCGCGCCTTGCTGAGGGAAATCTGGGCTTCCAAGATGCGCGGCTCGACAGTGATGACCCGGGCCAAAACCTGCCCCGCCGTCACCCGCTGCAACGCGTCTACCTGGACATGAGCCAAGCGGCCGGGACCCATACTGGAAACCACGCCTCGCACGGACTCGACTTCCCCCACCCAGGTGGCCGGCCCCACATAGCCTTGCCAAAGCCAAGCAGTGATTCCCACCACCATCGCGAAGGCGATGTAGGGAACTGCCTGGATCCGAAACTCTCGGAACAGGGTTCCCGCCGGCGTCGGAATGGGCGTCAAAGCACTTCCGGGACTCGATGTGGGTTGGTCCTGCATTCGATTACATTTCAGATTCTTCCTCTGCCTTGAGGCTCGTCACCCGGGACACGCCGGGAAAGGCCTTGAGCTCCGACACCAATTCTCCAGCACGCGACGCATCCCGGAGCAAAATGCGGTAGGAAAGGTCGGCGCCGTCGGAGGTGCCCCCAGCCCGTTGGCTGGCCAACTGATTGCGACGCGCATGGCGGTCCAACAAATCCCCCAAACGAGGCAACTCGTCCAGCGGCCGTCCCCAATGGAGGTTCAGGATCAAATCGTAACGGTGGCGCACGCCAAAGGAGGTCCAGTGCAAGTAGAGCATCACCAAGGCGAAAACCAGACAACCCAGGATTGCCGTGCTGAACTTGCGTGTGCCAGCAGCCATACCCGTGCTGATGCTGGCCAAGATGTAGGTGGTATCGAGGGTGTCGCGGAGGATGTTGCGGAACCGAACCACCGCAAAAACGGCCATCATCCCAAAGGCCATCAACAAATTGTTGAACATCACCGCCATCACCAGCGCCACGATCACGCAAAGAACAATCAACGAATTGACGAAGGATCGGGAATAGCTGAGCCCCGAGTGACAGGCCATGTACACCCACGCCACCACATGCCCACAGAGAAAGGCAATCAGGAGGCCCAAAAGGATGCCGCTCAGGTCATCCTGAGCGGTTCCAAAATCACCTCTGAGAATCAGGTCCGAAAGATTCATGTTCGTGAAACGCCAGATCCACCTGGCAATCGCGCGAGGCGGGATAGTCGCGCCTGTTTGCGCTCGGCCGCCAGCCCAACCTCGAAGTTTTTGGCGGCCATATCCTGGTTCCGCTGGAAGCAATATTCCCCCTTGATGGCGATGCCATCGGCATACTTGGAGGCCGATCCCTGTCTGAGACCAAAGACCCGTACCATCTCGCCGAACCAATCGGGGAATCGACCAGTGAATTTAAGCTCCAAGATCACCGAGTCCCCGAAAACCGACGTCGGATCGTCCATCTCGGAGGTGAAGCGGGCGCTGAATTCCGGGGAGATCAGCACATTGCGATCGAACGTCACGCGGACGGAATTGTCATGAGGGCTTATCCAAGCCTCGCGATCGTAGGCGACATGGGCCACCGGGCAGGCTCGCAATTCACCGGACAATTCAATGAATCGCTGGATAGCGGCCAATTGACGAACATCTTGACTGACCAACTCACCCAACTCGGGCAATTGCCCACCTAGGACAGCCTCTACCGCCGACCGTTGGACTCCACAGCGCTGTTTGAGGATGGCATCATTCATCCGACGCTTGATCTCGAAAAAGACAGGTGCCTGGGGATTGGGGTTGTCGGCGTAGAATCGCAACCGGAGTTTGAAGCGATTCCTGTTGCCGTTGATCGTGCCCCAATAGATCCGAAGGTCTTCGGAATCGAGGTAGAGGTTGTGGATCGAATACGATAAGTTGGGCCGTTTGGCACCGTACTCGTCGATCTCCAGGTACGACGAAACAAACTCGCGAAGAGCCAGCGCGACGTCGCCGGGAATGAAGTACTTCAATTCCCACCGCTGCAACTGCATGTTGTCCTCAGCCATCGCGTCTTGGTTTTCAGTTCACGCCACGTAACACACCTTAGGAACGTTGCTCGTTCATAACAAGATTGTCACTTAGGCGCATCTGCAAGTCTCAGATTGATTCGGAAATATCCGGGATATTTGGATCACCTAGCAATTGCAGTGCCACTGGATCACTCGAACGCGATAACCGAACCGCTTCCGGCGTTACCCGTGAGTCAACACCCTTGGGGGAGCAGGATCCCAGTGCAGCCTTAAGGTGAGGGGGTTTCCACCAATAGCGGATCCCCATCACCCCTTCTGTATTGGAACGGAACACTGTCCACGACCGCTTGGATCAGCGCCGAAAACCTCAGGCCCTTCTTCATCAGTTGCACATTCATGGCAGCAAGCGCGGGGCGATCGTAATACTCCAAGCCGCGCCCGAGCGCGTAGGTCAGCATTTTTTCACTCACACAGCGAACGAAGTCCGCCTGACGTGAGTCCGACAGCACCCGGCTCAACTCGACATGATCGGCGAATCGCTCACCGGAAACCAACTCACCCCGGGTGTCTACCACCTCGTCACCGTCTTTTTCCCGGAATCGCCCGACAGCGTCGAAGTGCTCAAAGGCGAACCCCAAGGGGTCCATCTTGGCGTGGCAAGACGCACACATGGCATTGTCCCGATGGGCGTCCATCCGCTGCCGCAGAGTTCCATGTGTCTCCTTGGATTCCAGAGCAGGAACCCCAGGAGGAGGAGGAGGAGGAGGCGATGCGAGGATGTTCTCCAAAATCCATTTGCCGCGCTTGACCGGTGACGTGCGATTGGGATTTGAGGTGAGAGTCAGCACGCTTCCATGGGTCAACACTCCGCTTCGGCCAGTCCCCTTCAGGGAGACGCGGACGAAGTCGGGCCCGTGAACGCCCACAATCCCGTAATGCCGGGCCAGCGGTTCATTGACGAAGGTGTAGTCTGCCGTGAGAAACTCCGTGATGGGGCGATCCTTCCGCAGGACATGTTCGAAGAGAGACTCGGTCTCTTGGCGCAACGCGGATCTCAAGGAAGCGTCAAATCCGGGAAAGAGCTTTTCGTCCGGGGAGACAATGTCGAGGGTACGCAACTGCAGCCATTGGCCGGCAAAGTTGTCCACCAGAGCCCGCGACTTGGGATCGTTGAGCATCCGCTTCACCTGCCCCGCCAGGTTGCGACGCAAACGACCCTGGCCCGCCAGGCGGAGCAGCTCATCGTCAGGCATGGTACTCCACAGGAAATAAGACAACCTCGAAGCCAAGGCGTACTCGGAGACCCGGTGAGTTTCGTGTGGGTTGTCGGGATTGCTTTGGATCTCCCCCCGGAACAGGAAATGAGGCGAGACCAAGACCGCCATCAGCGCCTGCTTCACGGAAGCCTCGAAACCATCACCCGACTCTCGAGCCTGCCCAAACAGACGCATTAATCCATCCAACTCGGCCGTTGTCGCCGAGCGCCGGTAGGCCCGATCCGTCACGCGCCGAAGGATTTCTCGGGCTACCTGATTGGTGGTCTGGGGCCCTGGGGCCTTGAAGAAAACCTTCCGGTGCATGGCATGCAACGGTGGAACTGCCTCAGAAAAAGGTCCGGTCACCTCGATGAACTCCACCTGCAAATTGCGATCTTCGATCTTCTTCTCCGTGTAGGTCTTGCCCTGGGAATTGGTCTTCAGCAACTCGGTCTGGCGATAGAAGTCGTTGAGGAAAGCCGCTGATAGACGGTGCTTCCCGGGCTGCAAAACCAACCGATGTTCATGCAACTTCGGGTTTCCGCGGCTTCGACGAACCTCGATGGTCTCGAGATCCCGACCATCGGCTCGCAAAGCCATCTGCACCTTTTGATCTCCCGCCTGATCTCCATAGGCTTGAACCTTGAACACATAGTCACCCGGCACCGGAGCTTCGTAGTCGACGAACATTTCCCCCTGTGCCGAAAGGGTCGCCAGAGCACCACTACCCACGTGACCTTGGATTTGGGACGGAGTGTACCGTCGAGCCTTCGGGGACAGGGGCCCGGTCACAATCGCCCGATCCAAAATTGCCTCAGCAGCGTTGAGGTACTTCTCAAGCAAGATCGGCGGCATGGACAACACGTCACCGATGTTGTCGAAACCGTACCCCACATCATCTTGTGGGAAATCGTCAGCCGGCTGAAAATCCACCCCGAACAGGTCCCGCACCGTGTTGTTGTATTCCACGCGATTCAACCTCCGGAGAGTCACGCGTCCGGGGTCCGGACGGGAGGGATCGATCGGAAAGAGTGTTCGCTCAATCCAACCCACTAGATTGGTTCGGACCTCCGCGTTGGGCTGGGCCTTCCTCTTTTTGGGCGGCATCTCCCCGGAACGCACCGTCTGGATGACGCGTTCCCAGGTTCCCCGATCGCGCAGGACCGCCATCAAATTGGTGTGCGCATCGAAATTCACCCCCCCTTTGGCTTCGGTGTCTCCGTGGCAATCCCAGCAATACTCTCGAAGGACCGGCATCACGGTCTCGTTGAGTTGGGCTTCGGCCGCCCTGCGATCCACCCGTGGGCTTGCAGAGGTCGGCGGCTTGGCCGCACCGAGTCCCAATGAAAGGACTACGGCAACCAACAGCAGGATGGACAAACGCTTCGGCATGTTTCAAAGCCGACGACACACTGTCCGTCGGTATTGAAAGAAAGTCCGCACGAACCTGCGAAGCGTCAACCACCCGAGCAAAAAACCTGAAAACCGGAGCCACCAGCGACGACACAATCGGGCTCCGATAGGAATAATCCGACGGAATCGGGCACCGGACGATGATCTGGCCCTCCGATGAGCGGTGACCGAAGTAAAACTTGAGGGCTGAGGAGGGCGAAAAAAACGTCTCAGAGTGCGGGTCTGATTCTAGGGCACCACTTCCAGAAACTCCGTCCTGTAAGAGTTTTACGCAAACGCCGGCTCGCTTCGAGCGCCTCCTCACCGCCACCACAACCGGCAGCCAATTGGTAGTCCTGAATAGCGGCCGCCGTCTGTCCCAACAACTCTCGGGCGAGGGCACGATCGAGAATTAGCGACGAATCCTTCACCTGGCGCGGCATCCGCAGCTCAATCTCTTCGAGGGCACTCAGGAGATCCCGCTCTGCCTCAGACCAACGTCCCAACCCCTTCAGCGCTCGGGCGCGGCGAATTCTCCAGGAACTTTGAAGGCGTGATGACATCAATTCCGGCTCGACCGCCTCCAGTGCCTGCTGCCATTGCCCATCATCGATCAACGCCTCGATCCGCTCCACCACCAGCAGGCCCGCACCGGTTCTCCGAATCCCCTCTTCGAGGCCAAGAATCCGCTCTTGAGGAAGCCGGAGACGACGCTGCCAAGCACTGCGTTCCAAGTAAGCAGAAACCAATTGCGGGTTCCATCTCAGGGCCTCGGAACAATCCTCCAAGGCCTTCATCCCGGCGCCCTCGATCCCTCGACAATGACTGCGAATCATCAGAACCGCCGACCGCTCTCCGGCGGCCAGATCCGGGATCTCAAGCGTTCGTTGGACCCACAGCAAGGCCTTGGACACCCGCCCCCGTTGGAGTTCGATCTGGGCCAATTCGCGCAGCACCAGTGAATCGGCAGGCGCAAGCCGTAGCGCCCGCTCTAGGTCTCGGACCGCCTGCGTGAGTCGTCCCAAAACCCGGTACTCGATGGCTCGCTCCAGAAGCACGTCTGCGCTGTTCCCTTCTCGGATCAAACGCTCCGAGAGAACCTCGATCTGATGCTCGGGACCGTCATGAGCGCCGGCGACTCCCATGCAGAGAATCACGCCCAAGAGACTGGAAACCAATCGCGTGCCCAAAGACGCCATCAATCCTCCATCCACAACGCGGGGTTCAGACCGAAGTCGATGGCGCCATCGCTGTGGGCGTGGCACTCAATGGCCAGCACGTTCACGCCATCCACCAGATAACGCGCAATGGACCCGAGCGGCACATAAACAGCACCGGAATCCTCGCGTGCCTTGACGCCCTGCGCGTTGCGCCCGGAACTTCGTCCCACATTCACCCGCGTCACCTCCTGCCCGTTGAGGTACACGATGATGCCATCGGCATAATCCACCCAAAGGCCCAACTCCGTCACCGTGTCCGCTTGGGTCACAGTGAATTCACGACGCACATACAGTGAGGGCCGCCCCTCCTTGGAAGCCCGGCCGCCCCCCAAAAGCCGTCCCCGACCCGAGTCGAAGGGCGATTTGGCCAGTGACCAAGACGAATCATCGAAGCCAGGGCGAGTCCATGCAGCCCCCTGGGGATGAGCCCCAGACAGCGCCCGCCACTCCGCCCCTGCGGGGATGAGCACCGCGTAGTCGAGCGGCGGCGGATAAGGCGACTTGGAGCTCTTTTCAGGCGCTTTGTATTCAGGAGGCTGCCATGGCAACGACAACCGACGCACCAGAGGAGCCCCCCGCTTGACCAAACTGAACCGATCGCGCTCGACCCCTTCGCGGTTGATCATTCTTCCGACCAAGGTATCGCCTTCCACATCCACCAGAAGCGACCCGTGTTCCACCAGGGTTCGACGCATCACCGGCGAGGTGCCCACCCGCCCGAGGCTGGCACCAGAATGTCCGGCCACCACCTGAACGGCTCCCTCGTGTGGGCGGAGTCCAGCCCCCTTCTGATACGCACCATCGCCCCGGGGATCCCCATCGCCATCGTCCAAAATGAAATTCTCAGCAACCGTCGCATTGGTCGAATACGCCCCATCCATGAGCATCGACCGCTCATAAACATGGGAATGCCCGGTGAGCACCAGATCCACGCCACCCGACTCCAAGATAGGCACCAAGTAATGACGCACCTCGATCAAGTCGGCTTCCTTGTCACTGTCGTGACTGCCCTTCGTGTAGGGAGGGTGATGCCAGAAAGCGATCAGCCACTCGGCCTTGGTCTTTTCCAAATCGGCCTTGAGCCACTTGGCCATCGCGCCGCTGGGTTTGCGATCCAGATCGTGGGAGTCGAGGCAGATGAAGTGGATGTTGCCGTGATCGAAGGAATAATAGGCTTCAGTGCCCGAGGCCAACCCACCGGACTCGGCCCGCGTCGGCACCCAATAGGCATCGTAATAAGGCCCGATGCCCGTGCTTCCCTTGGATGTATGTCCCTCATGGTTGCCCATTGCCGGCCAGCAAACCGAGTTGCGCAAAGTTGTCTGGTAGGACTCGAAAAAACGGCTCTGAAATTCGACATCGCGACCGGTCCCGTAGGCCATGTCGCCCACATGGATCCAGAAATCCAAAGGCCGCCCATCCTGTTTCACCCACGCCAGCATGCCGTCATGGACCGCACGTTGGGCCTCCCTCCCGGTTCCGCTGTCGCCCAAGACCCAGAAGCGGTAGGGCTGGACGGTTCCTGGCTGGGGTTGGGTCTGAAACCGCAGCTCGGGGGATTCTGCAGTGAGTCGCTCTGAACCGTTGAAAACCCCATAGTAGTAGGCCGTGTTTGGGGAAAGCCCCTCAATGCGGGCTTCGTACTGAAACGTCCCGATGGGAGCGCTGTGGAGTTTCGGCAGGGAAAGGTTCTCAGGAGTCCTCAGTTTCTGCCATTGGGGGAGCATCGGTTGTCCATTGGTTCCGAGGCTGGCCCGAGTGACAATGGCTGCCATGGGAACTGTCTGATCGAGCCGATCCGGCCGAGTGCCCCAGCGGACCACCGGCAGGATAGGGCCCTGGGTTCGCCACAACACGTGCATCTCCGTTGGACTGCTTCCCTGGAGATAGGGCAAGCGAGTGAATGGTCGCTGCGGGTTTTCAGCCAAAACCGACACGGACACGCCCAGCAAACAGAGCCACTGTGCCCATCGGCCTGAACGGGAGCGAATCTGTGGGGAGGGAGACGATGGCTGGGCGAATTCAATCGCAAGATCAGGGTGGGTGAATAGCCCGACCGATCTAGTCAACTCACTTCGGGCTGGGCCGATAGAGTTCTGCATTTTCATCCCTTTCCACACTCTGAAATTTACAAAAGAACTCACGGATGCGCCTCCAAACGCGCCCGGAGGGTTTCCGTGCGGGCTTCCCATGTTTTCCATGTAGCTTCCCACTCATCACCAACGAGACGAATCCGAGCATCCGTCAGGATCTTCTGGAGCACCTTGAACTCTTCGCCGGCCGTTGCTTTCTCGCCACGTTGGATCAGGAACTCGACCCATAGAATCCGATTCTCCGGGTGGTCTGGAGCCAACTGAACAGCCCGGGCCAAATGCAATCGGGCCTTGCTGCGACTCCCTATGCTCAGGGGTGCTGGAGGACACTCGGCATAAAGCATTCCGAGCGAACGGTCTGGACCCGCATGATCGAAACCTGGATCCAGAAGCTGACAAGCTTGCCAGTGGCTTTCCATCTCCCGGACCAATCCCAAAGCCCGCATTGGCTGGGTTTGGGCGAGGATTCCCAAATTGAGACCCCGGTAATAGTGGCAGGCCCCATCCGCCGGAGATTCCTTCAAGGCGACGCGACAGGCTTCGGCCCCCTCTTTGGCCAAGGCTCTGCGGACCGGGCGGGATGTAATCCCCTCGGCCCGATCGAAGCAGGCACGCGCGAATGGCCATGCCAAAGTCGCGCTATCGGGCGACTTCAAATACTCGCTGCGCGACTGTTCATAGACTCGGCTCAGACGCTGTTGCTGACTTTCTCCCAGCAATCCGAAGCCTCCCAAGAAACTCAGGAGAACCCAACAGAACAGGGGGGGTTGGAGTCGGCACCAATCCCGGAAACACGGCAACGCTCTCGTTATCATGCCACCAAGTTGCCCTGCTAAATGCCCCACCCGCAAGTCACGTTCATGAATCTCTTGCCGCCCCTGCCAACTCCCTACCTGCTCCCACAGCCAGCGCGGATCACTACCGGGGGTTGAACGACGTGCCGAATCTCCATTGCCTGCTGTCGAATCCGGTTTCCCGGCCTCATTCCTCGACCAGATGGAAGAAACCTGAAGCGCGAGCCGGATCCAGAGACACCGGGATCCGAACATTGCCACCGGGAGTCACCTCCGGTGTCACACCCGAGTCCAACCATTGAGCGCGGGGAGCCTCCAATCGATCGGAAGTCCGCACGCGAAGCCGTCGATCCCGGGCTGAAACCGCCTGGCCGCCAGAATCCAAAGCCTGCAATTCCATCCGCCACTGAGAACCGGACAACGTCTGCCCCACGATCCTGCTACCGAGGATGCGACGACGCTGCCCAATGCTCAATTGATTCGAGGTGTATCGGACTCGCTGCACCGGCTTGGCATCCACCGTGGCGATGAGCGAATCCACTGGCGACGCCCCGAATCGCAATTCCGTGGTTCCGCCTGGAGCCCGCACACGGAACCCCACTTCAACAATCATCGACAGACCGGCTGGAGCCGACTGACCCGCGGGTTTCCACAAAACAGCCCCGACGCGTCCCTGCGAGGCTGCGATTCGGTTCTCAAGAGAGGAAGTTCCGAGGGGCGCCTTGAGCCCAATGAACTCGAGGGCCTGGGCGTCAAATTCCACATTGAAGGCGAACGCGTTTTCATTGCCGGCCCCGTCCAGCATCACGGGCACCCAGGCTTCCTGACCTGTCACCAGATCACTCCAACCGAATCCGATGGATCGAATCGGCTCTGCCACGGTCGCCCTGGTCAACGATTTGGCGAGAACGGGTTGCTGACTGCGATTGAGTGAATACACAGGTCCGCCGGTCAGGGGATCTTCAGCCGGCTGAAGGGGATCTAGCTTCGCCACAAAACGAGCCACCTGAACGAGATCAGCGAGGTTGATGGACCAATCTCCGGAACTGGCCTTGGGGGCGCAGTCCATCCGGCGTCGAACCACCGGATTTGTATCCGCGACTGAGGAAGCCAGTACCGAGGCGATGGCCGTGATATCGAGAACGTCTACCGAACCGGTGCCATTCACATCGCCCTCCACCGAGTCGGCAAGCACCGCCACCTGCCCTCCCTCCGCGACCATTGGAGCGAGAGTGGCATTGGTGAAAGCAACCCGGAACGAGAGATCCTTGTCGGCAGTGATCAATTCCGAATCCTTGAAGACGCGAACGGGTACGTCCAACGGCGGCACCACGGGCACACCCGAAGTACCCAGATTGCGGATGATGTCGATGGCCGCAAACGTCTGGGCTTGAAACGCGAGGCGCGCGATCGTGTTGGTGCCTCGTGGGAAGCCCACCGATGGATCATTCCGAGAGATTAACACCTGGAGCTTGAACCGATTCCCACCAACGCCTCCATTGGTGGGCGCTGCCACCACGGAGCCCGCTCGCCGATAACTCATCGAGGCGATGCTGGAGATCGAAGGGTCCAGGCTGAGAGTGACGGTGGATTCGTCCGTCAAAAGATAGGGACTCCGAGCCTCTAGAGTGAACGAAAGGGCGGACTCGTTTCCAAATCCCACCAATGAAATAGGAATTTCAACGGCCCCACCTGGCGCGGCCAAAGTCTCCACTGGCATACGCAGCACACGATCCACCCGGAGTAAGATTGTTTTGGAAACACCACCAGAGCCGCCGATCGAATTGGTGGCAATGACTCGGTAAACGCCTGCGTTGGTAGAAAGAGCGCTCACCAGAAAACGTGGTGAGTTGGTTGCCGACGAGACGCTCTGAAACTTAGCCGGAACCGAACCGGAGGCGGGCTCGGTTTGACGCTCCCATCGGAAGACGGGCGCCGGGAAACCCGAAACCCTCAGGTACGCGGAGAGATCCACCGTGGAATAGGCGGGGGCGGCAACCGTCATATCCACGCCGTCCAAAGCTCCCGAAACCCACGATCCTCCACCCTCCACGGGTACAGGCGCTGTGCTTGGAAGAGAGATTTCCGCCGCTGATGTTACTGTAACCTGGAATGGGGAAACCTGCTCGGTGCCCGTGAGCTCCGTGCCGCCGGCTGAGCTCAACTGAACAACGCGGATCCGATAACTCCCGCTGAGCGATGGAATCAGGCTCGCCGTCCCCACCGAGAAAGAAGCCCGCCCGCCACCACTGGAGAGGTCGAGCACGTAAGTCCCATCGGAAGCCCACGCTGCGGGCAAAGCTGGCGCCACGATGGGAAAAGAAGCGCTTGCGTTGGTCCATCCCAGCGTGTCGTCCAAACGCTGCAACTGGACTCGCCCGTGCAGAGCCCCGGAAAGTTGGATTTCCATGGATGCAGAAGAACCGGTCGGTCCGGCTAAGTTGGTGCGGGAAAGCGTGACCGTGATGGGGAGCACGGGAGTGAATCCCGACGAGAGGCTGGTGCCCCGATTGCGATCGTCGGACAGGCTGGAGCCCGTCAGAGGATTGCTCAATCGAACCGAGTAGGTCCCTATCTGGGAAAAGCTGAAGTTGGCGAGACTCAACGTCGAATTGGTGGCACGGGCGATCTCCAGCCCGTCTTTGAGCCAAGCGTAGATCAACCCGGGGCCGTGACTGGAAATCACCGATAGCACGACATTGGAGCCGGCAGGGACCGGCCCCAAGAAAGATGGAACTGCTGCATTTGCCGAAATAGTCGAGGAGACAATCGGAACCTGCAGTTCGGGGTAGA
>CAMCYJ010000088.1 GCA_945883815.1 Akkermansia muciniphila
CCCATAGAGGGACATACCCCCAATCCACGAAGCGGCAGCGGGATCGGGCCGGAGCGAGCATAGGAACGTCGACACCCTGATCCCCCTCGCGCGATAGCGCGAAAGCCCAGCCGGCCCCAACGTTCCCTGCGAGCGCAGGACCGATCCCGCGGAGCCCCCACCATCGCCCACACAGCAGCGGGATCGGGCCGAAGCGAGCATAGGAAGCGATCACCCCATCCCCGGCGCGACAGCGCCAAAGCCAATCCTCCTCCGAGCTTCCCTGCGAGTGAAGGACCGATCCTGCGGCCCATCGACCCAGCATGTCTTATGTCGGAAACTTGCATCGACGCCGTTTCTGAGTCTGAGTCATCCCTTTCGGGTCGCGACTTCCACATGGCTCCCATCTTGAACATCTCCATCGGGCATTGGGCAGGCTTCTTCGCCTTCGTCCTCGGCGGATTGGCGCTGGACCTCGGCCTGTTCCATCGCCAGAGCCGGGAGGTTCGCGCACGCGAGGCTCTGGTCTGGACGTTGATCTGGGCTGGATGCGCCTTCTTCTTCGGCACCGTGTTGGCACCCCGAACCATCCCAGGATGGGATCCATCAACCTCGGCCCTATTCCTGACCGGTTACCTCGTGGAGTTGTGCCTCTCCATGGACAACGTCTTCGTCATCGCCATCATCTTCTCCTACTTCGGCGTCCCCCAACGATGGCAACATCGGGTGCTCTTCTGGGGCATCCTCGGAGCCTTGGTGCTCCGGGGCGGCATGATTTGGCTCGGCAGCGAACTCATCCAACGAGTGCATTGGACACTGTATGTCTTCGGCGGATTCCTGCTCATCACCGGCGCCAAAATGCTGCTCCTCCAGGAAGAGGACGCCTCGCCCGACCTGTCCAAAAACCCAGTGGTGAAGTGGGTCCGTCACTGCCTGCCGGTCAGTCCCGACTTCGATGAAGAACGCTTCACGACCCGATCAAAAGGCCGCTGGATGATCACCCCACTGGCCGTGGTGCTCGTGGTTGTGGAGACGACCGATGTGGTCTTCGCGCTCGATTCCATCCCAGCCATCTTCGGCATCACGCGGGAACCGTTCCTCGTCTTCACCTCCAACATCTTCGCCATCCTGGGCCTTCGGTCCCTCTACTTCGTCCTCGCCAGCGCAATGGGGTACTTCCGGCATTTGAAGAAAGGCCTGGCGTTGGTACTCGTCTTCATCGGAGCCAAGATGCTGGCCGAAGAACCCCTGCTGAAACTCCTCGGAGACCGACTCAAGTACGTGTCGCTCGCTGTGGTCATGAGCCTGATCATGCTCTCCATCCTGGCCTCGGTGTTCTCCAATCATCAGGACCGCAAGGGCGGGAAGGGATCGTCCACTTGAATTCCCGCTGGGTCACAGCGACCCCTCCCCCGGAATGCACCGAAGCCCTGCGGCGCGAGCGAGGGATCTCAGAATTGGTGGCTACCTGTTTGATCAATCGGGGAATCGTGACCACCGAAGCAGCCGATGCGTTCCTCGACCCCCGACTGCGATCCTTGTCCGACCCGATGATCCTTCCCGACATCCGGTTGGCCATCGACCGATTGTTCCTCGCCCGGGAGCGAAACGAACCACTGGTGATCTTCGGTGACTACGATGTCGATGGAGTCACCTCCACCGCCATCCTGACGGAGGTCTTAACCACACTGGGATGGCAGTGCTCCCAGTACCTGCCCCACCGGCGCGACGAGGGCTACGGCTTGAGCCAGGCTGGCGTTGAGAACTGCCTGGCCCGTCACCCCACCTCACTGCTGCTGGCCGTCGACTGCGGCTCGACCGCCGTCGATCCGATCGGCTGGCTCAACAGTCGCGGAGTGGATGTCCTGGTCCTGGATCATCACCAACTCAGCGACCCGTTGCCACCGGCCCTGGCCCTGGTCAACCCCTTGCGCTCCCCGGATGCGGCCATCGCCCCGTTCTGCTCGGCCGGACTGGCCTTCAAGCTCGCCCACGCCCTCGTCAAACACGGACGCGAATCGGGTCTGGTTGGATTCGACACCTACAACCTCAAGCCATTGCTCGACTTGGTGGCCCTGGGCACCATCGCAGACCTCGTTCCGTTGATCGGCGAAAACCGCATCCTGGTGCACGCCGGTCTGGAGCGGCTCGACAGCACTTCGCGAGTGGGATTGCAGGCGCTCAAGCGGGTGTCCCGGACACGCAGCCCGATGGGAGTCTACGAAGTCGGCTTCCAACTCGGGCCACGTCTCAATGCCGCCGGACGTCTGGAGACTGCGGAGGACGCATTGCGGCTGCTGCTCTGCGACCGTGAGTCCGAGGCCCAGAGTCTGGCCGAAGTGCTCGACCTGCAAAATCGCGAGCGTCAGGAAGTCGAGAAACGCATCGCCCAAGAGGCGGGAGAACGCGTGCGGAACCGCTTCGACCCGGAGCGCGATCTGGTCATCGTGGAAGGAGACGCCTCCTGGCACATCGGGGTGGTCGGGATCGTCGCTTCCCGGGTGCTGCGCGAATTCCAACGTCCGACCCTCATCCTGGGCGGCGACGGGACCCTCTGGCGCGGATCCGGCCGGAGCATTTCTGGTTTCGACCTGGCGGGGGCTCTTCGGGATTGCTCCGACCTGCTGGAAAAGCACGGAGGGCATGCCATGGCCGCCGGACTCTCGATCGACCCGGCACGACTCGAGGCCTTCCGCCTGCGCATCAATGATCTGGCGCGGGAGCGACTGCGACCCGAGCACCTCCAACCCGAGGTCCGCATCGATGCATCCATTCCCCTGCGATCCTTGAGCCTGCCGGTGGTGGCCGACCTCCGGCGCCTCGAGCCGTTCGGAATGGGCAACCCTATGATCCAACTGGCCGTTCGTGGACTCTCCCATGCCCGCCCACCGCAACGCCTGAAAGAACAACACTGGAAATTCTGGGTCACCGACGGAGGCACGCCCGTCGAGACCGTCTGGTGGGCGGCTGGCGATCGGCCGGTGCCCGAGGGGCGTTTCGACTTGGCCGTCATCCCCGAGGCCGGCGACTATGGGGGTCGACGATTCCTCCAACTGCGCCTCATCGACTGGAAAACCTCGGATCCGGCCTGAGTCGCACTCCCATTCATCGGGCAGTCCAACCCGGTGGTTGCCCCGCCCCTCTCCCGGCCTTACCTATCTGGAACATCAGCAAACCCATGAGTGTGCCCATCGATCCTTCCACCCAAAGCTCGTTTACAGCCGACTACCGGACGCATCGAAATCTGCCGCCCTTGGCCGGTCTTTGCTCCTTCGCCGAGGCCGAGCGCCCGGGATTGTCCGTCGAACAGAGTGTGCGGCGTCTCAAGCGTCACCACTACGTCCTGCGCCGCATCCACGGCATCCTGACGGCACGGATCACCGCGGAGCCAATCTACGAACTCAAGATGGCTTGGAGCCATCAAGCGTGGCTCTGTGCCGAGCAAGTCAGTGCACTTCGGACTCGCGTGGGCGAAATGCGCGAACCCCCGCTGGGTCTGGACAAGGTTCCCCACGAAGGCTTGGCGTTGGCGTTCGATGAGCTGCTCTCGGCCCCCCGCGACTTGCTGCTGCTGGGCCTGTACGAGGTCGTCTTGCCTGCGTTGCTCGGTGCGATGGCCCACCACGGGATCGATGCCCACCCGCTGGCCGACCAACCCACCGTGCGGCTCATGCGCATCGCCCAACTCGATCTGGAGCCGATGCATCACTACGGACGCAAGGCCATCTCCAGCTTGGTCTCCGGCGACGCACGGGCCGCCGCCCAACCCGCACTCGGCGTTCTCAGACAGGCCATTGCCGCGGCTGGCGGCTTGGATGGCGCCTCGACAGCCGGTACGGACGCGCCACTGCCGGCGCGCCTGCATTCCGCGCAGCCCTGGCAGTATGATCCCCGGCCTCAACGGGATGAGCGCTTCCCAGATCCCTACAACATGGGAGTCAACGCGGAGGTGTTTCTCTATGACCCAAAGCAACCGGCTGAGGCCAAGGTGCTGATGATGTACTACAAGCGGCTCCGAGAAATCGATGTGCCGGAAATGATGGCCAGCATCATCACTCAAACACCGGACAAGCCCTGGGGCTACTATCGGGACATGAGCCGTCAACTCTGGGATGAAGCGCGCCATGCGATGATGGGCGAGGTAGGCTTCGCCAGCGCCGGCATCGATTGGCCCCAGCAGGTGGCGGTAAACTTCACTTGGTCCCTCGGGTTGAACACCCAACTCACTCCCAAGGAACGGCATGCTGTGCTCTACTTCATCGAGCAGGGACTCATGCCCAAGACCGGCAAACGACACGAGTGGGAAACGGCCATCATGTCCGGGAGTCCACTGGCGGCCACTTTCCAGGATTTCGACTGGGCCGATGAGGTGCTTCACGCGCGCGTCGGCCGGGACTGGTACGTCTCCGACATGCCCTCGCCCCATGAGGCCGTGGCCTATGGGGACGCCTGCTGGAGCAAGGTTCTCATGAACTGGGAGCAGTGGCGTTCGGAGGGTTGCACTCAGCATTCCAACTGGTGGACGGGTGCCTACGCCCAATATTGCGAACGCCACGGCAAAACTCCCGACCCGACCGTCGCCCAGTTTGCCGTGAGTTATGAGTCCATCCGAGCTGACTTGAGAGACTTGGCTTTGGCCTCGGGCTAAGCCCGTCCTGATGAGGAAACCAGCGAGGGGAAACCCGAAGAATCCCGCGATTTTTGGGGCTTCGTTTTGAGCGTGTCTGGGGCCGGGGCCCCAGGGGTCAGCATCCGATTTGCAACCACACCAAAAGACCGGCCTGAGCCAGCACGCAAAGACCCAAGGTGATCCACAATGTTCGTTCCCAGCCGGTCAGTCCCCGCTGAGCGGGTGCCGCCAAATTAAACCGGGCGATGGTTGCGCCGAGCGAGACGGCGTCGCCCCAGCGCAAGACGGCCTCACGGACAGGAACCCCGTTGATAGCCACCACCGAGTCACCCAGGCTACGGATCGTCAGGCGCCCGTCAGAACCTCGCTGAACCTCGGCGTGTCGCGCCCACACTCCCGGAGATGCCAACACCCAGCCATTGGAGGGATCCCGACCAATCGTCAAAACATCACCGCTCCAGGCATGGCCCGGAGAGCCAGGGGTGCGGAATTCGAACATCTGGAAATGATGGCGACACCTCTGGAGGGTTCCAGTCGGATTTGCCAAGTTTTATCTGCGAAGCCAAATCCCCCCAGCGTCTCACACCCACCGTCTCACACCCACGAAATGGGATTGGACGCTCAGAGAATGCTACGGACCACTTCGATGCGGTCACCCGGATACAAAGGCACGTCCAATTCCGGCTTCTTCATCGCCGCCTTGCAGTCCACGGTGATTTGCTGGCCGTTGATACGGGTGACGCGGACCTCGCGACGATTGGCGTACTCGGTGAAACCACCGGCTCGGTTGATGGCCTTCAGGACCGTCATTCCTCCCTCAAAAGGGAATGAACCGGTGGCCCGGACCTCTCCGCCCACAGAAACCGTTCTGCCCAGCACCTGAACGTTCACCGAAAGGCGCTTGTACATCTGCTTCTTGACGGTGAAGAGGTCGCGGATGTCCTTGGAAACATCAGCCGCCATCTTGCCGGCAACTTGCACCTGCTCGCCCATGTGGATAGTCACCAACCCAGTCTCCGGCACTTGGATCTCGGTCGCGGCAATGGGCACCGAGGCCTCATACATCACGCGGATGATGTCGCCCACAGCGATGCGATCAATGCTGAACCCACTGTTGGTGCCCGAGGCGCCCACAGCAGGAACCACCGGTGCGTTGGCCGCAGTGGCAGCCTGAGGACTGGCCGATCCGGTATCCGTCTGGCAACCGCCCCAGAGAACGGCCATCAGCAGCACCAACGCACACATCCCGTTTTGACCGAATCGAAGCATCATGTTGATAAGTTCGCGGAGTCTAAAGGCATCCGGACAGCGGCTCAATACTTGGTGTCTTTACCCGGCTTGATTTCAGAACCCTTGGGCTCAGAACCTGCGACAGCGATTTCGACCGGCTTGGAGTCGGCACGCTTCTTCTTGGACAACTTGCGCTCACCGTCCGGCTTGCTGTCTTCGCTCTTGGAATAGTAGTCGTAGTAGTAGCCGCTGTAGTAGTAGTAGTAGCTGTCTTGGCTGATGTTGATGTTGTTCAACACGACACCCAAGAGGTGACCACCGACCTTCTCGACCATCTGCTTGGCGCGGAGGGTCATTTGCTGCGGGTACTTGCGGTACTGGACCACCAACACGGCCATGTCCACTTCGCTGGCCAAGATGGAAGCGTCACTGACGCCCATGATCGGCGGTGAATCGAAGAACACGAAGTCGTACCGACTCTTGGCCTCGGCGATGAACTCCTTCATGGCCGCTGAGTTGAGGATACCAATGGAGCTGCTCGGCAGACGGCCCGAGGGCAGGAAGTCGAGAGACGGAACCGGCGTCGTCTGAATCACCTCTTCGAGGCGATTTTGCTTCAGCAGGTAATTGGTCAACCCCAAGTTGTTGGACACGTTGAGAATCTTGTGGAGGCTCGGGCGGCGGAGGTCGGAGTCCACGATGAGCACACGGTTGCCATTCTGGGCGAAGACGGTCGCCAAATTGAAAATAGTGGTGGACTTGCCCTCGCCGGCACCGCCGGAAACGACGGTCATTGTGCGCCAATTGGTGTCCTTTCGGGAGAACAGGATGTTGGTCCGCAAGACTCGATAGGCCTCGGCGTGGGGACTGTCGGCTCCCTCGGACATGAGGGCTCCGACGTTCTGGGGAATGACTCCCAGAACTGGCGCCTGCAAGGCTTGTTCCACGTCATCGATGGTCTTCACCGACGTGTCGAGGTACTCGATGAAGAAGGCCAGACCAATGCCGAGGATCAAACCGAAGACCACGCCGATGGTGATGTTGACGGCCTTCTTCGGACGGACCGGGTTGGTGCCGGGTAGGGCCTCGTTGATGGTCTCAACCGACGAGGTGCTGCTGAGATCTCGATCGATGTCTTCCTGGGCGACGCGGATCTTGATGCCGTCGCGAATACGACGGGCGCTCTCGAATTCGTTGCGCTGGACGATGTAAGGCCGGAACCGCTGGGTGTCCTGAGAATTCTTCTCGATGGTCTCCTGAAGGTAGGTCTTCTGGTTTTCCATCGCCGCCTTCTCGGCCTCCAATGTGGAGCGCATTCCGCTCAAGATGCCTTGAACCGTCGCGTCCAACTGCTCATCGAGCTTGGCGATTTGCAAGGACCACTTGATGACTTCCGGATGATCGGGCCCGAAGTCGGGGCTGAGTTGAGAAGCCTGACGCAAGGCGTAATTGCGGGCAGAGATCAGGGTGTTGAGCTCGGTGGTCGGATTGGCCACCACCAGGGCATTGAGCAAACGATCCCCCTTCAAGAGACCCAACTGCTCCAGCAAACGGTTGTTGCGGGTGATCCGGGTCTGGTAATCTTGGATGACTCCGGTCATCCGCGAAAGTTCCTGGGCCGAAAGACCCTGAACTTGGCCGGAATCGGCAATCTCTTCGGGCACTTTGAGATCTATCCGCAGCTTGTCCATCTTCTCACGCGCCTCGGCGACTTCCTTCTCGTAGCCGGCCAACTTGTTGGTCAGGGCCTCCCAAGCCTTGTCACTTCGGCCTGAGCGGTTGGTATTCCGGTAGCGGCCGTAGATTTCGGCGATCTTGTTGGCGATGCGCGCAGCCAGTTCTCGATCCTCATTGAATGCGGTGATTTCGATGATGGCGGTGTTGCGGAACTGGGTGATGTCCACCTCACGAGACAGCATTTCGTAGGCGTCTTGGATGGGCAATTCGCCGGGTTGCTTGTCACGCTCGGCATAGACGCGGGCCAGCTTCAGATCCTTGATGACCTCGTTGAGGATCTTGGGGGAGCGAATGACTTGGAACTCGGTCTGGAGGAAGTACTGATCGAAGGCAGGCGTCAACGGACCGCTGCCCATCATCAACTGGGTGAGCGGGGTGTCTTTCTCAACCCTCATGCGCGCCAGCGACGAGTACGACTCGGGCTGGAACTGGGTGATGACCGCCGTGGTAATGACCACCAGCAGGAAGACCGCCAAAATGACGGCCTTACGGATGCGGATGATGCGCCAGTAATCGAGGAAGTGGAGCTTCGAGTCCTGCGACTGGGGTGCCTTCGATACTTCCATGTGCAAAAAAATAGGAGGCTAGAATGGATGTTCCAGCCTCCTTCGCCAGAGTTGGAAATTCTTAGTAGGTGAAATTGACGCCCAGCATCACCCGGTTACGCGAGAACTCACGCAAGTCGTTCACCAGATCGGAATCCACGCGGTCGTGAGCGTAGGACACACGGGTCGAGATGTTCTGGGTGATGCGGTAGGAGAGCGACACGTCGGCGGAAGCGTAGCTGTCGCTCTTGCCATCGACACCAGGTCCGCCACCGATGAAGCTACCCATCTGGTAGAGACCGTTGATGGAACCCACCAACTTCGGGGTGAAGCTGTGCGAGATTCCGATACGAGCGGAAGTCGCGCTGCTGCCGCGGATCGGATCCGAGAACAGACCGCCACCCACAGCGCCCAAGATGCCCACATCGGTCGCCGTCAGCTGATGACGCACACCCACGGTGAGCGAAGAGCCGGGCAGGAAACCATAGGCCACCTGGCCGTCAATGTAGGGCGTAACACCGTCGCGGCTCTTGATGCCAATCACATCGGAGAAGTCGTTGTACTGGATACCACCGCGGAGCGAACCGGTCAGGTTGGCTGCGAAGTCATGATCGATGGTCGCGGCAACGAAGTGCGAGTTGACGTCACGGACGAAGCCAACGTTGCTGCCGGGCCCATCAAAATCAGTGATGCCGTACTGGTAGAACAGGCCGACGCTGGACTTCGCGGTCAACTGATAACGCACATTGACCGAGGGGAGGTACTCCACGCGGTCCAGCGACTGAGCGAAGGCGAGATCGTCGAAACGGAAGAGGTTGTTCCGGAAACCGGTCACCGCGCTCCAGTTCTCCGCCAACTGAGAGGTGAAGTCGAAGCCAGCGATATTGCGGAAGTTGGTTCCCTCGGCACGAATGACACCTGAGACACCAGCACCGGCACCCAGCTGCTGGGGCTCTTGGGCCTGGGCAAAGCTGTCGAAAACGTCCAGCTTGAAGCGGCTGTTGAAGTTGTGGCTCAGGCTGACGTCCACCACGTGGTTGTGGTCGACGGCCTTGGCGCGGTTTTCGAAGTAGCGCAGCAGGTAATCGTAGCGAAGACCCAGCGTGGTCTGCCCATCGTTCACCGGCAGGTTCAAACTGAAGCCCGGAGTCAGCTCGAAACCGAAGCTGTCCACCTTGGTCAGGTCGCTACGGGTGTAGACGTTGTCGTTGTAGAAACCAGAGACGCCAGCCCGAACAGTCCAAGGCTTGGCCCCTCCCTCGGAAGCTTGGAGGGCAGTGGTGACCGCGAGGCTCGCAGCGCCGATAGTAAGGGCGCTCACGCTAGGAATGAGGTTTTTCATGCGAAATCCGTTTTAGACGGCTCTGTCGTCGTTGGAACGCGGAGCTTGGTTACGTGAGGAGTTTTCGAGCTTCGTGGCGGAGTGTCAACCTGTTTTCCGGGTATTCCGGAAAGACCCACCCCTACAAGTCGTCCGAGTCTGTGACTATGACCCATCATCGGGGCATCTGCTCGAATGCAGGGAAGTCGCGGACCAACTGATCCCAATTGGCCACTTGTCCCCACGAGGTGAGTGAGAAAACCTCCACAGGCGCCCCTTCACCGAAGCCAAGAGACAGCCGCTGGTGGCGGAACCGCTCACGGAGACTCGCTTCCCATTGGTCGAGGGTCTCCACCGGAGCGATTCCATGCCGACCCACCCAAGGCAACCACTCTCGGATTTGACTTTGGTGACACCAGGACTGGCGGGCGATCTGATCGAAGGTGCTGGAGACATCAACCACCAGGTCAGAGACGGATTGAGGACCGTCGCCAATGTAGCTGTCCCAAGTATTGAGGATTACCGGGGTGCGGATCCAACGTGCCTCGGTCTTGCCCGCTTCAGGATACTCGTCCACAAAGGCATGAGGAACATTGATCATGTAGGCTACCCGACGAACGGCGTCGGCTACCGTGATGTGATCCGGGTGGACTCCCGCCCGGGTATCGGCCGGAAGCGGAGGACAGAATAGGTAGTCGGGTTCGAAATCGCGGATGCTCTTCCAGAGCGCGGCCAGAAGATCATTGCTGGGAAGTCGCGCTTCTCCGAAGGGGCTGCCATCCGGGCGGGCGAGACGTTCAAACTCGTACCCACCGATCGCGGCAGCGGCGGCCTGCTCCTCCAAGCGGATGCGAGCCGTTTCCTGCGGGGTTCGCCAATGGTGGCCTGATCGGCCATCGGTGCAGACGAGGACCTTGGCGCGGAGGGCTCCGGCATGCTTGCGGCGGAACAGATCAAAGGTGCCCGCGGCTACAAATTCGAAATCATCGAAATGGGCGTGGACACAGAGGATTCGCATGTTGGCAAAGGATCTCTGCAAGATTGGTAGGCGGTGAGGGATTCGAACCCCCGACCCAATGCGTGTAAAGCATTTGCGCTAACCGCTGCGCCAACCGCCCGACCGACCGCAGGGATTCACGCTAACCCGTACCATGTCAGGGATTCAATGCGGCAATGCAGAACACTCAAATCCGGCGACTGTTCAATCATCGGTTCTCATGCAAGGTGTCCGATGGAATGGCTGCGCCTGAGAATACCTCGCCGACAAAGCCCGTGTCTCTCGGGTGAACTCCTGTTGGCCGAACGGGACACCGAGGCTAACCTCGGACACCAATGAACCGGGCATTCCCGAATGGAGCCTCTCCGTCTGAGGGCAGGGTTTCACACACCCTCTCTGCCACCGTAGAGGAGTGGTTGGCCCCGGCCCTGCCTGAAGAGGACCTCCGGCTGCCCCACCCGATCCTCAGTGCCCAGGCAGACCCTCGCCCGTTCCTGGAATCCCACCGCGATGGCGTGGTCATCGCCTTGGACTGGCCGGTCATCCTCGAGGCGGCCGAGCTCACCCGGCTCGGCCGACACCGCGACCTGCTCGAGCTGGACCGAAACTATCCGGCGCGGAGGGCTGGCCAATGGACCGAAGCTTCGTTCCGTGTTGGTCGTCGGCAATTGTCGCGGCTGAAAGTCTGTCGCGACCTCCGGGTGGTCCAGCGCTACCTGGCGGCCGTGGAGGACGGACAAGCCCACGCTTGGAACCCGATCGTGTTCGGGGTGGCCATGGCCGCGTTCAATCTGCCTTACCGCTCCGGATTGCTGCATTACGCCAGCACCTTGCTCCGGGGTTTCGCCGAACGGTGCCGCCCGCGAAATGTGCCATTGGCCGACTGGACGGTGTGGATGGATTCGCTCGAGGCACCCCTTCCGGAGGCGGTCCAGCGTCTGCTCCCCTCGGCCTTCACGGCTTCGGGAACACCCTCTCGGGCCGTCGGAGGCTGAGGATCGTTGAGGAATCCCCTTTCCCCCGGGGCTCCGTCGGGCTTTCCTCCGGTCCTCGTTATGCTTAAGGCCGGCATCGTCGGTTTGCCCAATGTGGGCAAGTCCACCCTCTTCAACGCAGTCACCCGCACCCGAAAGGCGCAGGCGGCGAACTACCCGTTCTGCACGATCGATCCCAACGTGGGCATCGTCACCGTGCCGGATGAACGTCTGGGGGTGCTGCAAAAAATCGCCAAGACCAACGTCGTGATCCCGGCAGCCATCGAGTTCGTGGACATCGCCGGTCTGGTGAAAGGAGCCAGCGCCGGTGAGGGCTTGGGCAACAAGTTCCTTAGTCACATCCGCGAGGTCGACGCCATCGTGCAAGTGGTCCGGTGCTTCGAAGACGCCGACATCCACCACGTGTCCGGCAGCGTCGACCCGGTTCGGGACATCGAGATCATCACCACCGAACTCGTCTTGGCTGACATGGAGTCGGTGAACAAGCGCCTCGACAAGGTGGCCAAGGATGCCAAGCGGGGAGACAAGGATGCGCAGGCCGAACAGGCCGTCCTCAGCAAGCTCAAGCCGCACCTCGACGCCGGCAAACCCGCATTGACCTGCGAACTCACCACTGAGGAGAAGGCCCTGTCGAAGAGCTTTTGGCTCATGACCGACAAACCCACCCTCTTCGCCTGCAATGTGAAGGAGGGCGACTTGGCCACCGCCGACACCAACCCCTACGTGGTCAAGGTGCGCGAATATGCCAAGAGCCAACTGAGCTGCGAAGCCACAGTCATCAGCGCCCAGATCGAGAGCGATCTCGTGGATTTGTCCGAGGACGAGGCCAAGGAATTCCTCTCCGCCCTGGGTGTCTCCGAATCGGGCGTGGGTTCACTGATCCGGGCCACCTACCATCTCCTCGGACTGCGCACCTACTTCACGGCCGGCGAGAAGGAAGTCCGGGCCTGGACCATCCATGCCGGAGACACCGCGCCCAAGGCGGCCGGCGTCATCCACAGCGACTTCGAACGCGGCTTCATCAAGGCCGAGACCGTGGCCTACAAGGACCTGGTCTCCTGCGGCTCGGTGGCCGCCGCCCGCGACAAGGGCCTGTACCGCATGGAAGGCAAGGAATACGTGGTCGCCGACGGCGACGTGCTGGTGTTCAAGTTCAACGTCTAGTTCCAAGTCTTAACCGGCCGCGGACGAATTCTAGGACCGATTCCAAAACCGGTTCTGCGTCAGGCCAGTACGCACAACGGCCCGGGGCGAAGGGAGAGGCATGACCTCCCCACCGCCGCCGGGCCGTTTCGTTTGGGACCGATGTTTTGCGAACCGGCCTGCCCAGTCCGATCGGACCCATCGGACCGATCAGGCGCCGACCACCTTGGAGAGCAACGCGTTCATGCGCTGGAGCATAGCACGGGGATCTTCCAGGCGGCCTGAGGCCAGCCGGGCCTGATCATTCAACTGCTCGGCCACCAAGCTCGCCAGTGCCGCATCGTTCTGACGCAACTGGTTGAGCTTCACGATGACCGGGTGCCTGGGGTTGATCTCCAGGTCCGGCGCCGCGTCTTCACCGGCCATGGCGTCGCGTCCCATGGACTTGAGCGTGCGACGCATGCTGGCGGTCATGTACTTGTCGCTGTCGAGGGCCACCACCGGGCTATCGACCAAGCGCTTGGATGAACGCACCTCGTGGACCGCCTCGCCCAAGGTTAGCTTGAGCCAACCCGCCAGCGATGTGGCCTCGTCGTCAGACAAGGCGCCCTCCTTGGAGGCATCCTCCACATCGAGTTCAGCCTTCTCGGCAGCCGTGATGCTCTTGGAATCGAACTCGCGCAAACGATCCATCACGAACTCGTCGATCGGATCATCCACGAACAGCACCTCAAACTTGCGGGCCCGGAACACCTCGAAGTACGGACTCGCCTCGGCGGCGGCCCGATCCTTGGCCAACAGGTAATAAATGTCCTTCTGGCCCTCCGGCATCCGCTTCACATAATCGGCCATCGACGTCTTCTTGCCGGCCTCCGTTGCCGAGGACTCGTAGCGGATAAGCTTGGCCAAGGCGGCCTGGTTCTCCCAGTCGCTGAGCACACCCTCTTTGAGGAACCGGTGGTACTCGGAGTAGAACCCGTCGTAAGCCGTGGCATCCTTCTCGGCCTCTTCGGCCAAATGCTTGAGGAAGCGATTGGTCAGCGCCTTGCTCAGCTTGCGCATGAGGTCGGAGTCTTGCATCCGCTCGCGGGAGACATTGAGCGGCAAGTCTTCGCTGTCGACCACACCGCGCACGAAGCGCAACCACTCCGGCAAGAGTCCCTTGGGCTTGGACTCGATGAGCACCTTACGGCAATAGAGATGGACTTCCGACTCTTGGCGCACCATGCCGGGCATTTCCAGACTGCGGGAAGGCACGAAGAGCAACGCCTGGATGGCGATGGGCGCATCGGCCGTGAAATGCAGGCGGTACTTGGGCGCCTCGTTGTCATGGGCGAGGTACTCGTAGAACTCCTTGTATTCCTCCTCCTTCACCTCGTTCTTCGAGCGGGCCCAGATGGCCTGAACCGTGTTGACCCGCTTGCCGTCGAGCTCGAGCGGGAAGGCCACGAAATTGGAGTAGCGCTTGACGATGCGTTCCAGATTGCCGGCTTGCGCGAACTCCTTGGCTTCGTCCTTGAGGCTGAGGGTGATTTGAGTGCCCGGGGCGGCGTCCGGAGCCGACTCGAGCGTGTAGCCATTGCCACCCTCGCTGGTCCATTTCCAACCCTCGGAGCCGGCCGCCTGAGAGCGGGTTACGACCGTCACCTGCTTGGCCACCATGAAGGCGGAATAAAAGCCGACACCAAATTGGCCGATGAGCCGAGTGTCAGGCTTTTGCTGCTCGGCCAACGCCTTCAGAAAGGCCTTGGTGCCCGAGTGAGCGATGGTGCCCAGGTTCTGGACGAGCTCATCCCGGTTCATGCCAATGCCCGTGTCGGCGATGGTCAGCGTCGACTCCGCCTCGTTGGCGGTGATGGCGATGGAGGGGCCACTATCACCCGTGGGCGACTGCCCGCTGGCCTGAAGAAAACGGAGTTTCTCGCAGGCATCGGCAGCATTGGAGACCAACTCCCGCACGAAGACCTCGCGGTCGGTGTACAGGGAGTGGATGACGATGCTCAGCAATTGCTGGATCTCGGCTTGGAATGAATGCTGTTCCGGCTGACTGATGGGTTGACTCATGGTGTGTTTAAAAAACGAAGATCCAGACCGCCATTGGCCCGGGCCACGCTGCGGCGAACCGCAAGCGGGCAGTGATTTTACTCGCTCAATCCGAGGCCCTGTCAAGGGAGGGACCGTCTGGGCAGCGCCGCTTCCAGATCGAGGTATGGCGGTCGGTCGGTCCCGAAACCAATCCGACCCCTACGCCACAATCGGCCTCTCAAAGACTCACCAGACCCGGGCCCAGATCACCTTCAGGTAGCGGCTTTCCGGGCAATTGGACATCACCGGGTGGTCTTCGCCAGGTCCCGTGCGGTCGAGGATCTGAAGGCGACGGCGAGTCCGCACCGACATCCGGATGACGATGTCCTCGAACTCCTCGGCCGAGATCATGCCCGAGCAAGAGCAGGTCACGAGCAGACCTCCCGGACGGGTGATCACCATGCCCAGCCCATTGAGGTCTTCGTAGCGCTGCCGACCCTCGGCGGCGTCTTCATCGTCCCGGCTGTGGATGAGCTTGGGCGGATCCAGAATCACCACATCCCACTGTTCGCCATTGTCCCGCATCTGACGGGCGTAGCTGAACGCATCGCAGTCCACCCAACTGACGCGGACCTGATTGAGATTGGCGTTGCGCTTGGACATGGCGATGGCGGCCTCGTCCAGATCCACGCCTGTAGCTTCGGAGGCCTGCCCCAGCAGCATCGCCGAGATGGAAAACCCGCCGGAATAGCAGCACAAATCCAACACCCGTTTGCCACGGGTATAGCGAGAGAGCTTGAGACGGTTGTCGCGCTGGTCGCAGAAAAACCCGGTCTTGTGCCCTTCCTTGAAATCCACCTCATAGCGGATGCCGTGCTCCCGGATCTTCACAGCCCGGACGGGATCGGACTTCACCGTCGTGGGAGAGATCCCCTCATTGCGTGCCACCGTGTCATCCACCTCGAAGACCACCCGCTGGGTTCCCAGGCGCTCATGCATCCGGGGAATCCAAGAGGCCAAGCGCTGGGCGATGCCCAAGCTGTGGACCTGGATGCTCAAAACGTCGGCGAACTTATCGACCACCAGACCACTGAGGCCGTCGGCATCGGAGTGCACCACCCGGAATGCATCGGTCACCTCCGGCAGGCGCAGAAAATCGATCCGATGGTCCATGGCCCGATCGAGCAACTCGACCAGCAGCGATTCCTCGACAAAGGATTCTCCCCAATGGAAAAGCCGCAGAGGCACCTTCGCGCGCGGATGCCACAAGCCATTGCCACAAGGCGAACCTGACTTGTCGTACACATGGACCCAGTCGCCCGGTTTCGCACCCGCGGAGGCATCGCGGATCATGGCCGGATACACCACCGGTTGCTGACTGTGGTACTTCAACCAGACCCACGGCGTCTGCCAATGCGTCGTATCGGCCTGCGGCAGCGCCGGCGGACTCGGGCGCGGGCCAGAACGCGGGCCAAAGCTCGGACCGGAAGGGGGAGGACCCTCGTAAGGTCTCCGGGGCCGGAACGGGGGACGATCAAAAGACGCCATGTGGCACAGTTGATACGGCCAAAACGCCTCCGAGCCAAGCACCGTCCCCAACAACACCCCCCCGAGAGCCCCCTCTCAACCTCCTAACGTCAGCTTCCCAGAAAACCCAACCCACTCCCAGCGGCAGCGGGATCGGTCCGCAGCGAGCCTTGGAAGCGAACACCAAAAATCCCCAGCGCGCAGCGCGAAAGCCCATCCTCCCCAGAGCTTCCTCAGCGAGCGTAGGACCGATCCCGCGGAGCCCCCAT
>CAMCYJ010000089.1 GCA_945883815.1 Akkermansia muciniphila
AATCTCACCACTAATCTAATATTCCGATAAATCATTCATTTGATCACTCGCAAAACAAAACCCAGTTGGGAGACAAATCAACAGATTAACCAAAAAACCAATCGACGTTAGAAAATTAACAACCACCATAAAACCAATTTATTTAACATTTTTAATAAAATCAGCTTTGAAAGCATTCTATTACTCGCAACCAACCACCATCCATCCAATTATTTAGACGAATTATTTTTCAGAATTTCGACTCGATTCGATCCGTCGATTCAATCCATTTCAATGCTCTCTCTTTGGCTTTCAGTGAATTTCTTAGAGGTTGCTTGAAACCGGCCTCTTCATCCAAGGCACCAGATCTGACTTTCTGGATCCAGTCAGCGTTTTCTTTGCAATTATCAATAGCCTGATTCCATATTTTGGATGCGGTTATATTTTCAGCCCTAACTCGATTCAAATACCAGATAACTGCGAGTGGCACTTCACTAATGGATATTCGCTCGATGGTATCATTTTTGGTCAACCGATGGGACCCAGCCGTTGAAGGGGAAACAATTTTTTGGATTAGGTGCAGTTTAATTTCGTCATCCGCAACACTGTCAACCACAAGATATCTAAGGGCGATTTCGGTCTGTTTTGGATCATATTTTGATGAGAAATTATCCATTACATGCCAAATTAATCGACAGAATTGGTTCGCATACCGCGGAGATTTGAAAGGCTCCATTTTTGCGATTTTAATAATATCACTTATCCAGTTTTCATAATCGTTTGCGACAAACATCATTCCTTTGGTGTAAACTGAATGGCTACTAATA
Organism: Akkermansia muciniphila; assembly: GCA_945883815.1. GTDB lineage: Bacteria > Verrucomicrobiota > Verrucomicrobiia > Limisphaerales > UBA9464 > SXXZ01. Next base: position 807 of record CAMCYJ010000089.1, read on the forward strand.
AGCCGATCCGCTAAGCTCTCGAATCTCGGAGTACTAACATTCGTACCGCGAATAATTCGTTGAGAAAGCACTTGAAAAAACCACAGTTGGTTTGTGAGAGGTAGTCGACTCACCAAGACTAGCGACTCAGGCATTTCAGCATGGTCGATGTAATCCAATCCAAGCACCCAAGCGTATTTATAGTTCTCCGAAAACTCTTGCTTTCGATTCAGGCACAAAACAATGTTTGACAACCCATTCTTCCCAACAAACCCATACTTCACCGCTCGGTCACGATCAAAACGGTAATCTCCAAACAACTCTTTCACCTCATCCATTCGATCAAGCGAAGGTGACAAGTTATTCGGCACAACGCCGACACAATTATCTTGAGCCATGATCTGAACACTTTGAAAAAGCAGTGTAAGAACGATAAACACACCACTTAAAGTGGTTAATTTTTTCCAATTGAAACGATCATTCATATTTATATTTACCAAACTCTAGGTTGGGCCGCTACAAGCGAATACGCGCAACTAGTATCCCATGATACAATTATATAGCGAGCCCAACCAGTCCACCCGTTTATGTTTATTCCAGTTTGGTCGATTTGCCTTTTATCTGCCAATGTGGGTTCAATCCTGCTATGTGGTGAAAATAATTCCGTACTAACTCCCGACTCAGCGACTTCCACCGTTCTTGAAATGCGCTGTGACACGTCCTCCTCGCAAGTGTCGTATGTTAGTGTGATTCTTGCACGACTCCGAAGAGATTCCCGCGACAGTTTTACAGTTGGCGAAGGTAATGTCCTGACGGGAAACCCAGGTTGACTTGCGGGATCCCTGAAAGTCACAGTCTTAGTGATATTAATCGCTTTTATTTCGATTGTTTTCCTTAATGATTTACAGAAATTTGACGCCGAATACTCAATCGAACCTGATACTTCTGGCGTCACATAACCCCGAAACCTGCCGTCACCCGTTCCTTCTATAGGAACGTCAGCTCCACCAAATTTGAATGTAGGAGTGCGAATAAAATCACCGCATTTTGAGGTTATTGTTATTGTCATTGGACAGCCTATAATCAGCGCTCCACTGAAATTAACTTCGAGTTGATCATTCTGCGCGAAAGCTACTGGAGCCATGGCGCAAGCTAATATTAAACACTTTATCCACGAGAACCATCGGCAGTTTGTCATGGAGGCGGAGGGGGGTGAAGCGGAGGTTTTCATGGTTGTTTTCGATAAAATATAAATTTTATATTTTAAAATCAGAAACGGCGCTTTTTATAGGGGTATAAAATAATTACTAATTGGCTTAAATCGGGAAATAGAATCGTTATTAGGGTTTTTAAATATTTTGTCAAATAGTTGATTGGACACTTTTTTAGATTTTTGGCCGCTCATTTACTGACCCTGGGACTTTGGTTCTCATCCCGCGGTTTTGAGGGCTTGGTTCCGCGGGGAATGAGTTTGGAGTGCTTCAACAGAGGCCGGTGCCAAATCGCGATCGGCAGGGAGAGGAAAGCGGGTATCACCCAGACACGCGGCCCCCGGATGAGCGAGATGCCGCGGGCAGGTGGAGAGCATAGGAGGGCGGCGCGTGCCGAGGGCGCTCCACTACCCAATCAGGCGACAGCCCAAGCGCCCGACCATTGCCAGCGGTGGTGCCGAGACGGCAGACTGAGGGCCCGCCATGATCTCTCCTCGTTCGCGACTCAGTTGGTTGGCCGCACTCGGACTGGCCTTGCCACCCGTGGGGGCCCAAACCTTCACCGCCAAGGATCGGCAACCCACTCCGGAGGAATTGACCCAATTGCCTGCGGTGACTGCGAGCAAGGTCGAGGGCCTGATGAAAGATGTCAGCGCCCCGCCGGAGTTCCAGGTGACCATCTTCGCGACCCCGCCCGCGGTGAATTATCCCGTGTTCGTGGCGGCCGCGACGGACGGCACACTGTATGTCTCCAGCGACGGCAATGGATCGCTCGATCGCAAACCGCACCTTGGCCGAGTGCTGCGCGTGCGTGATACCAATGGCGACGGCCAGGGCGACGAAGTGAAAGCCTTCGTGGCCGATGTGGATTCGCCGCGCGGCTTGGTTTGGGATCATGACCGCCTCTACTTGCTCCATCCCCCGGACGTAAGCGTGTTCATCGACAAGAACGGGGACGGCGTGGCCGACGAAAAGCAGACGCTCATCCGCGGCATCGGCTGGACCTTCAAGGATCGGCCGGCCGACCACGGGTCCAATGGATTGACCCTGGGCATCGACGGCTGGCTGTATGCGGCCATCGGCGACTTCGGCTTCATGGAGGCCGTGGGCACCGACGGCACCCGGCTGCAAATGCGCGGGGGCGGCGTGGTGCGGTTCCGTCCCGACGGCAGCGGCTTGGAGACCTGGGCCGACGGCACGCGCAATATTTTGGAAGTGGCCCTGAGCCCGGAGTTGGAGGGCTTCACGCGCGACAACACCAATGACGGCGGCGGCTGGGACATCCGGCTCCACCACTTCAGCGGGCGGACGCAGCACGGCTACCCGCGCCTCTTCAAGAACTTCGGCGACGAAATCATTCAACCGCTGGCCGACTACGGTGGGGGCTCCGGGTGCGGTGCGGCTTGGATCGACGAACCCGGTCTGCCCGCCCGCTGGAACAACGCTCCCTTCACCGCCGATTGGGGACGTGACTGGGTTTACCATCACGGACTCACTCCGAAGGGAGCCACCATGACCGCCAGCCAGGAGGAATTCGTGCGACTGCCCCGGGTCACCGACCTGGATGCGGACGGCAACAGCGCGGTGTATGCCGCGAGCTGGAAAGGCGCGTCCTTCACTTGGGTGGGACCCGAAGTCGGATTCATCGCCCGGGTCACCCCGAAGGGCTACACGCCTCCGGCCATGCCCGACTTCGAGTCGCTCTCGCCCGAAAAACTCGTCGAAGCCCTCCGCTCCCCCAGCCACCGCCGCCGGCTGGAGGCCCAACGATCCCTGCTCCGTCGGACCGCCGCGGCCCGCGTGGACCGGAACTCGGTGCTGGCGCTCTTGCGCGATGTGGCCGCCGATGAAACCGCCAGCAAGGGCTCCCGCATCGCCGCGGTGAATGCGATGGTCCTCGGCTTTCCGCAGGAATCGAAGGGCCGCCTGCCTCGCATGATGAGCGACGACGTGTTGGCACCGGCTATTTTGCATGCGCTCGCCGGTTCGGCCCAACCGCGCGGACTCGTTTCGCCGGACTTGATCGAACGACTGCTCAACTCCGCCAACCCGGTGGTGCGCCGGACGGCCGCCAACAGCGCCTCCCGACTGGTGGGTCCGGCGGCGACTCCGGCCCTCGTGAGTCATTTGGCCGATGCCGATGCCATCGTCGCCCACGCCGTCGTGCGGGCCTTGACCGATGTGTCGGCGGTCGATGCCTGCCTGAAGGTCGTGGATCAACCGAAGGCCCGACCCGAGGTGCGCACCGCCGCCTTGCGGGTGCTCCAGTCGCTGCACCAAACCGGCTTGGCCGATGCACTCATCCAACGACTGTCGTCCGAAAAAACAGAATCCCGCCGCGCCGGATTGATCACCGCGCTGTGCCGGCTGCACTTCCAAGAGGGGCCGTGGAAGGGCGACTCCTGGGGCACGCGCCCAGACACCCGCGGGCCCTACTACCAGCCCGAGGCCTGGGAGGGCACCGCTCGCATCGCCACAGCCCTGAAGGCCCAACTGAACCGCGCCGAGGCCAGTGAGGCGGCGTTCATCGGGCGCGAATTCTCCCGGCATCGCATCCCGGCCGGTGACGCCCTCGAAACCCTTCTCACCCGGGCCGCTTCCGAACCCAGCTTGCTGCCGGCGGTGGCGGGTCAATTGGCGGAGTCGGAAGACATTCCCGCCAAGGCTGTGCCGCTGCTGGTTCGAGCCGCCACCGCGACCGAGACGTCCGACGCCGCCCGTGCCCAGGCGGTCATCGCGCTGGTCAAGACCGTCGACCCCGAAGCGTGGCTCGCCGTCCTGAAGGCCTTGCCCCAGGTCCAGGCGACCAAGTCCGAGAACAACCTCGCCGAGAAGGCTGCTACCGCATTCCGCAATGCGCCGAAGCTCGATCAGGTTCATGGCGTGTTTGAAGCCGTGGCGGCCGAGGCCGAGGGACCAGCCTCCGCACTCGCCGAAGCCGCGGTGCTGCGCCTGGCCTCGCGCAAGGTGGGCGCCCCAGAAGCCCGGGCCGCCGCCAATGCGTCGCTGGATGCCGGTTGGTCGCAGCCGAAACGCCGCCTGCAAATCCTCAAGGCTGCCGCCCAAATCGGTGACGCGTCACGCGCCGCTGCGTTCGTGGCCGCCCTCGACGATGCGGATCCGGCGATCTCCAAGGCTGCCCGCGAAACCATCGGCCGCCTGAAGATCGACCCGGAGAAGTTCCGGGCAGAGGCCAAGGCCGCCAAGGTGGGCGACCTGCCTGTCGAGGACGTGCTGGCCCAGGTCCAGAAGACCGCCGGCGACGCCACCCGCGGCGGCCAACTCTTCGGTCAGATCGGCTGCAACGGCTGCCACACCGTGAAGGCCGACGAACCGGTCAAGGGCCCCTACCTCGGCACCATCGCCACCGTCTACAAACGGCGCGAACTGGCGGAGGCGATCCTGTTGCCCAACAAGACCCTGGCGCAGGGCTTCGTGGCCAATCACTTCGAGCTCAAAGACGGGACTGAGATCGACGGGTTCGTGGTACGCGAGGCCGCCGACGCGGTGACCGTGCGCACCATCACCGCCATCGAGCAGACGATCTCGGTTGCGCAAATCGCCCAGCGCGAAAAACAGCAGCGCTCGCTCATGCCCGAGGGACTCGCAGCAGGCCTGACGGTGCGCGAACTCGCCTCGGTGCTCGACTACCTCGAGCAACTCTCCCGCGGTCCGAAGTGACCGACAGCCGGAGCGTCCGCCGTGTCAGTTGCCCCGCTTTTTCGAACAGGATCCTTTCCTGTCCGAACGCGGAATCCTACCGTAACGACTATGGGTACACTGGTGGAGCCGCAAGTGGTCTTGACGCACGAGAGTGATCTCGACGGGCTGGTTTCCGGCCTGTTGCTGCAGCGCTTGGCTCGGGAGATGTTCACAACCGATGTGGGTCTAGAAGCCTACCATTATCAGGGTTGGAAAGCCCGCCAACTGTCGGAGCGCACCGCCTGGGTAAGCGACTTCACCTTCGAAGCCCGTCTCGACCGCAACAGTTGGCTGGTGGTGGACCACCACGCTTCCGAAGCCAGACCTTCGGTGGCTCAACTCATTCATGATCCCAACAAATCGGCCAGCCGCCTGTGTTACGAACTCTGCCAGAAGCACGGGATCGCATCACCGGAACTGGACCGAATCGTCGAACTCACCGACATCGGCGACCTCTTCCAGGAAACCCACGCCGACTTCGTGGAGGCCTGCGACTACGCCAATCTCGTCAAATCGTACGGGTTCTGGAACTTGCATTCCCTGATCGGTGGCCGCATCGAAGGATTGCTCGACCACCCGCTCCTCGAAGTGATGCGTGTCAAACGCAAGGTGGAAGACCCCATTGGATTGGCCTGGGCCAAGGACCATGTCGAGGCGCTGAGTCCGGAGGTGGGACTGGTGCGTCCGGTGGTGGGCAACACCAATGTCATCGTCCATCAATTGCTGGAGCAGTGCGTCACCCCGCATGCCGTGCTGGCCACCCTCTTCAAGAAAGGCAACGGGGCCTTCATCGTCAGCTTCCGCAGTCGCAACGGTGAGGCATTGAAGGTGGCAACCCGGCTCGATGGCGGCGGACATCCCAACGCTTCGGGCACCACCCTGCCACGCTCGGTGAACGACCACGAAGCGGCCGCCGAGTACATCCGCCAGCGGCTCAATCCGACGCTGCCGGCTTCATCCCTCAACGGCATGGAAGACCTCATCCAGCGTTGGGAGCAAATGAAGCGCTGAGTCCGGCAGCCGGAGGTCACCGGCAGACGTCCCCGGGGGAAGCCCCCCTGTAAAACCCACGACCCTCAGCGGCGGTTCAGGCGCCAGAGCAACAAGCCGAGGATCGCCGAGAAAATGCACCCAACGACGATGGCCGCAAAGAGCTGCTGAAAATGCTTCTTCCGGGCCCCGCGTCCCTGACCGGGCAAGAGGTAGTACCGGTGTTCTTCAGGATTCTTCGGTTTACCGAACATGGGCATGGGTCTTCTGACCCGCTTGTTAGGCCACATAATCCCCCTTTGCAACACTTCCGTTGACTCAATCCCTTTCCGACACAGCCCCGCCTCGGCGGATGCTGCAGCAGAATGCCGCCGATGGCGGACCAGTACCGCTTCGGCCCAGCCGTTTCAGAATCCATCCGGAGGGCGATTGTTGGAATCCTGGCTCAGATTGAGAACCCTGAGGTACTCTTTCTTCCGAACCCACTGGGCATGGCCATCAGTGAAGTTCATGCAAGTTCCGCTCGCCCCGTGATTGTCTTCCTTATCCGGCCAATTGTTGTGAGTGCTGCCCAAATTGTCTCCAGCCGTGTCGTCCGAATCCAACATCAACAGGATATTGGAGGGACCGGGAGCCGAGCGAAGCGCCTCGGAATATCGAGTGATGATTTTGGCATTCACCGAGGATTCGGTCTTCTTGACTGAAACGCTGGAACCATCCGGCAGACGCTCTCCCATCGTTCCGAAAATCTCATAACTCGTCCCGAAGGCCTTTTTGTTGATGGCGTTGTCGGTGAGATCGAGCACGAAGGTCGCATTCGAGAACGGCCGTCGGTAGAGGTTGGTTCGGATCGTGTGACGAGTAGACGGGCAGGTGTAGCTCTTGAAGGGTCCCACCAAAGCCGGCCACAACCAGGAGGCGTCGTCATCGGAACCACTCCGATCGGAGAATTCGGTCGGTTGGTAGTCTGTCTGAACCCAAGTGGGCGCTGTCAGGTGCCCTCGAAAATCCTGAGAGTAGAGCATCGAGCCGAGGCCCAACTGCTTCAGGTTGTTGAGACAACTCACTCGCCGGGCACGATCTTGGGCCTGGGACAATGCCGGAAGGAGCATCGATGCCAAAATGGCGATGATGGCGATGACCACCAACAACTCGATGAGCGTAAAGCCTCGACCGGCCCGGATGGCACGAACTTGCTTCGGAGTCATGATTGCATCGGAGTCGAAGAATGAAGCACGCGGTGAGCGGCTCACCGGCCTTGGATGAATCCGAAGCCGGTGAGCTCGGGGTCGCAAAATCACTCCGCAACCACCCGATAATAAGCCTCAGAAGCCACTGGGGCGGTGTCCGTGAATTCTGCGCTGCCTGAGGCATCCGTCACGGAGACACCCAATGACTCGAAGCTCCCCGACAGAGAGGCGGATCGGACAACCCGATAGGAGGCACCGGGTGAACCCCGCCAAGTGATTCGCACTTTGCCTTGTTCGACGGTCGGCACTTGGAGGGTGGCCGCCACGGCAACGCCAGCCACCGTGTAGAAAACACGCAGTTTCGGTCGGTCGGCTTCTGGACGGAGCGCATCCACGAAGCTCACAAATTCGGACGACCGGAAGCCCCATCCGTTGGACCCGCCCGGAAACGGAAGGAACGCCCACCCGTAGTTCGGTCGGCCCGCCTGCCAGGCCCGGAGGTCGGAAGTCACTTCCACCGAGTTCAGCGTTGCTTGGACATCGGGTTCGAGAGAGGCGTTGCCGATCGTTGCCGAAGGAATGACGTCGGCCTCAATGCCGTCGGCTTGGATGCCATTGACCCAGCTGTTCCAAGTTGAAACCGCATCGTCCCAACTCTTGGCCATCGGATGCAACCGTGCGCCGTCACCCATGTTGTCAGGGCCCACCGACGGGAGATCGAGATAGGCCAAGTGGATCTGGGCGGTGGGAGGGATACGCCCGGTATCCGTTCCGAATAAATCATCGAAGCGAAGCAGGCTGTGCATGGTGTTGGTGCCGGGTCCATCCGGCCAATCGGCCCACAGCACTTCACCAGCAGCCAGCACTACATCGGCCTGAACCTGTTGGAGCAGTGTGTCGCGGGTCCCCGAATAGCCACCGACCCCCTGCTGAAAACTCGCCTCCCGGATATCGGGAGAGGTCCACAGCACACGCAATCGAGGACGCTGAGAAATCGTCGGGTATTCCGAGGGCGAAATGCCGGTTCCGTCGGTCCGAAGGGGCCAACCCAGGAACACCCACCCATGATTGGTCTGGCCTGAGACCCACGCTTGAACGTCGGCCGTGACACCAATTCGGGCGCTGCCCAATCCGGTTCCACCGCTTCCGTCTTCGAGACCCAACTGCGAGTCGTAGGTGGAACGCGCCTCGACCTCGTCGGGAGACACGCCCGCAACCATGGAATTCCATGTGGCCTGAGATGCATCCCAAGGGATGAGCATCCGGTGCAGTTTGGCTCCATCTCCCGGGTTGTTCACGTAAACGAACATCTCGGCCAGCAGCACCTTGGCTCCCGGGGGACTTTGCCAGGCGTTGGTTCCAATGATCCCATCGAAACGCAGCAGGATCTGCGACTCGTTAGGCACACCGCCATCCGGCCAATCCATGAGCAACCCCTCGGCAGGAGACAGCGTGCGCCCCTCTGGCCACGGCAGATCGCTTCCCACCTGCGACAACGCGATATCAGCGGCGCCGCTGTAGACACCGTAACCATGGTCAGCCCCTTCTTGGAATTGAAGCTGCCGGACCCGTCCGATACGGACGATCTTCTCGGCCAGAGTCGTTGATCCCAATCCATCTTCAAAGCGGACGGAAATCGTTCGGGAACCCGATCCGGCGTCCGACGTGGAGAAAACCACGGCCCTCAGGATGTCCTGGATGGCGGCAACGGTCGCGAACTCGTTGAAATCAATTTGCAAAGCTTCCGTACCCGCTCCGCCCCGAACACTCCCCACCCGGGTCTCGGAATGAAGGACCGCATCACCCTGCACTCGCACGGCAGAGGCCCCCGAACTGGGCGACCGGATCGCCAACCGATCGGAAACCGAGGCGGGCGGCACCGAGGCGATGGTGAGCCGACCTCCCGGATAACTCTTCGCGTCGGGGTCCGCCAACTCTGCTTGGCCGTCAATGCCGACCGGGGGCATTCCCAAGGCATAAAAAGTCTCACCCGAAGGCAACGAGACGCTGGTTTCATTGTCCAAAAGCACCGCAGGCAGAAGCACGGTGCCGTTGAAGTTGGTGTACACCGGGTCAATCGAGCGGAACACGTTGCTGACCTCGAACTGGAGGGTCGACTGATTGGTCAGGTTATCGACGCCCGTCACGGTGACCACTCTCGGCGCCTTCCAATCGGTTGAAGTGAAGGTAAGATTGGTCGGAGAGATGACCACTTTGTTGGATGCGCTGGAGGAGAGTTGAACCACCACCGGAAGGTCGGGCTGGGTCCCCAGAGCCAAGGTGTATTGGGTGACGGAAGATTCCAGCACCGTCAGCGGCAGATTGTAAGACCACACCAGACCCGCCTGATCGTTGTCCGAATTGAGTCCGGTGATCCGCGGTCCGACAACGCCCGCGTAGGAGGCGTCGTCACTGGAGACAGGACCCAGACGCACTTCGAATGCGCGGGCTCCATCACCCAGACCGTCGTCGACGCCGCGCAAGGTGACTTTCTGCGGCACATTCCAATTGGCGGTGCCGAAAACCAATTCGCTCGGAATCGCAATGGCTTCAGCGGGATTCAGTGACACCACGGGCACACGCACAGAGGCCGTCGGGGGACGACTGAGCGAGACCTGGATCTCTGTCTCGGCACCCGATTCGCTGGTCGATAGTCCGTCAATCACATCCACGACCAATGAGTAGGTCTCGTTGTCCACGTTGAATCCGGCCAACCGAATCTCCGGGATTCCCTGATAGGAGGGATCAGCAGTCGCCGATATGCGGGTGAACAATTCAAAGGGAGCCGTCCCGTCTTGCACCGCGTCATCCACACCAACGACCCGGATGGATTGAGGAATGTTCCAATTGTCCGGCAGGAAAATCAGGAAGACGACTTCGGAGGGAGCAGCCGAGCCATCCACGGGTGCCACCAAAGCCTCGGTGGGACGGGTGGTCCGAAAGGAGACCGTGACCGGTTCGGTAGGGGCGACATCCAAAGCGACACTGACCTTGGCACTGCCACCGCTCTCGGTCGTCATCACCGTCCGGGAAGGTTGAGCCGAAACCCCCGGCGTCGCCGCCGGAATGTAGACGAAGGAGGCCACTGGCTCGTTGGTCACCCCTTCCAGCGGCGGCGGATAGACACCGGTGTCGCGGGATTCCAAGATCCACGAGTTGCCGTCGGCTTCGTAGCTGAGAACGTTGTCGAAATTGTTGGTGTACCCACCCTCCATCGAGGTGATCAAGATTCCCGATTTGGGAGAACCTCCAGGAATCGAGAGGCGATATCGGCCGGGCTCCAGTTGGGTCACCGAAAACGCGGGCTCCGGTCCGCTGTGGATCAGGACAACTGTATTGGAGCCGGACTCGTCGACACCGAACTTGCCGGAAACGACCATCGTGTTGGTTTTCGGGATGAACACGAAGGCAGCAGGATCTTGCTCCAGAGCTCTGGGGTTGGTGGCGCTGCCAAAATTGTCCTTCACGTACACCTCCCAGGTGCCATCCGGATTGGCCACTGAATTGGCATAGTTTCCTTCGTTCTTGCCGTGATTAACGATCAACACGCCGGAATTGGTGGAATAGATCCCGAAGGTTCGGAGATCGACCTGAGACCTGCCCGCACTGATCCCCTTGAAGTGAGTGCCCAAGACCAACCCCTTGGACGCTGTGAACAAATTGTTGGTGGCTCCGTTCGAAGCCGTTCTATTTCGTGCCCAACCGGCCAACCAGTCCGAATACCGGAAGTAGCCGACGGCGACATCCATGTTGTACTCGGCCCGATCGGAGGTCGCGTCTTGAACCACAGCCCAGTAACCCGCCGCTCCGGAGTCGAACGAAGGTGCAGCATACCCCAAGAGGTTCTCCAATTCACCGTTGTCTCGGCCATTCTGGGTTGCCGCGACCATGACCAATCCCTCGCTGACATCGTTGGTCCCGGTCTCACCCACCTGCAAATTGTAATCGCCGCGGTTCGATCCCGGACGAACTCGAAGATCATTGATGGCCAAGGTCGTGGAAACCGACACCGAATCCACCGAGTTTGCCGTGTCGTTCTGAACGACTTTGAAGTTGGCGGCGGGAATGCCATGCGTCGGAGTCCCCCCGAACACCACGCGGGTCAGGGCCATGCACAAGGCCCAGACAGCGATACGGTTCCAATTGGATTTGAGCAGTTTTCTCATCTCGATCATACAATTTTAGAAGTGCTACACGCAGCCTCCTCAGAAACTGCAGAATAGGTCGTTCCCCGCCGTTGGCGTTAATAACGAAGCGGCGACAATCCCTGACAATTCCGCTACCCAATGAAACCGATGTGTTACGCGGATGACGATTCGCCACATGGACAGCCAAGCCATCGAAGAATCCGCAGACAGGTCACCCATTGGAAATCAGAGGGGTTTCTCCCAGTTGCAGGTCCGGCGGAGACCCCCTATTTGTCTTAGAGCGGTCGCTTTGTGCGCGGCCCATCGATCCAAAACTCATGAAACGCATCACGCTCTTTGCGCTGACGAACATCGCGGTCCTCGTGGTCATCTCCATCGTGGTCCGGGCCCTGGGCCTCGACCGGTGGATCGGGGCCCATGGGGTGAGCTACACGGGCCTGATGGTGATGTCGCTGGTCATCGGTTTTACCGGCAGCCTGTTTTCTCTCCTCATCTCCAAGTGGATGGCCATCCGGGCGTATTCCATCGAACTCATCAAGACCCCGTCCAACAGCACTGAACAGTGGCTGGTTCAGACGGTTCGTGAGCAGTCTGAGAGGGCCGGAATTCCCATGCCCGACGTCGGCGTCTATGACAGCCCGGAGGCCAATGCCTTCGCCACCGGTCGCTCGCGCAACAGCGCGCTGGTCGCTGTCAGTTCCGGCCTGCTGCAGCAAATGCGGCAGCGGGAGGTCGAAGGCGTGCTGGCCCATGAAGTAGCCCACATCGCCAACGGGGACATGGTCACCATGACGTTGCTGCAAGGTATCTTGAACACCTTCGTGATCTTCTTCTCCCGGGTGATCGGGCTGTTGGTCGATTCCTTCCTGCAAGGCAACCGGCGCGATGGAGAGGGTCGTTCGTCGGGCACGGGCATCGGTTTCTTCATCGGCTCTCTGGTGGCGCAAATTTTTCTGGGCCTTTTGGCCTCTCTCATCGTGATGGCCTACAGCCGCCGGCGCGAGTTTGCCGCAGATGCCATGGCCGCTCGGATCGAAGGCCGGGATGCCATGGTCGGTGCTTTGCAGCGCCTCAAGGTGATCCACGAGGGCGGCGGTGTGCTCGATGATCGGTCGGCTTCCCTGGCGGCCTTCAAGATCAGCCACAACTACGGCAACTGGTTTTCGTCCCACCCGCCCCTCGACGATCGCATCCGCGCGCTGCAGCAAGCCGTTTGAGGCGGTCGGATTCTCAGCGGGGATCCTCGGCGAGCCAACGGGTCACATAAGGATCGATTCGGGAAAGCACGAGGAAACTCCATCGCTCGCGGATGCGTTCCCACCACGACCGCGACCGGGGCCAGGTCGTTGCATCGACTGGAACCGCCATCGCATCGGCGGCATCAAACCAAGCGGCGGTGTCCGCGGACGCCTGCGGATGCTGGATGCGCACCATCAACTCGTGGTTGATGTGCAGGCTGCGGGTATCGAGGTTGGACGAGCCGACAAAGACCGAGTCGTCCACCCGGTAGAGCTTGGCGTGCAAGACCTGGGGCGTGTATTCGCGGATTTCCACCCCGGAGCGCAGCAGGCGGCCGTAGAGAAAACGGCCCGCCCGTAGCGAGATGGCCACATCGGATTTTCCGGGCACCAGGATCCGGACCCTCCCGCCGCGAGCCGCCACCCGACGGAGGGCGGCGCGCAAGGCCAGTCCCGGCAAGAAGTAGGCAACCGCGATGCGAACGTCGCGGGCCTCCTCCAGGCATTCCAGGAACTCGGCCAGGAAGGCGTTCCGACCCCGACCCGGTCCGCTGGACAGCACCCGGATGCCATCCGACGCGCCGGATTGGGAATCCTCCGGGTTGCGACGGCGCAGGCGCGGGAAGCGCGGGGGACGCTGATCCGCCCGCTCCCACATGACCTCGAAGCTGTCTTCGAGTATCTCGACCACCGGACCGGTGAGGCGGATGCCGATGTCACACCATCCGTACTGGATGCCATCACCCAGGTATTCTGGAGCCACGTTGAAGCCTCCGGTGATGGCCAGGGCCTGATCGACCACCAGCAACTTGCGGTGACTGCGGACGGGCAACCGGCGTAGGGTCAATGGATTGAAGACCCGCACCTCTCCACCGGGAGCCCGGAGCGGGTCGAAGAAACCCTCGTCGAGCGACGAGGAGCCCAACCCGTCGATGAGCACGCGGACGGACACCCCCCGCTGTGCTGCCCGGATCAAGGCGTTCCGGACGGCTTCGCCCGGGTTGCCGACCGTGTAGATGTAAGTCTCCAGGCAGACAGATTTGCGCGCCCCTTCAATCGCAGCGATCAGGGCCGAAAAGGCCTCGTCGCCCGTCCAGAGCCATTGGAAGGAAGTTTCACCCATCGTTGCGGCCCGTTGCATACGTCTCCCGGGTCTTCTGTGCCACCCCAATCCGATCTCCGAAGTCACTCCATTAAAACGGGCTCGCCCTCCCGGGACAATCTGTTATGGACTCCAGCATGAGTTCAGGATGGTTCCGATGGGGGTGGTTGTCGCTGGCAGTCCTGTTGACCGGCGGGTTGTCGGCGCAGGCACCGACGCCGTCCGGAGGACTGGAGATCAACGCCTTCCAACGGGCGCTGCCGGCTCCTGGCGATAAGGCTCCTGCGGCCGCACGGTTCCAATACCCACAGGCGCTGACCTGGGACACCCAAACCCGCGAGATTCACGCCAAGGATGGCGAGCAATCGGTCGACTTCCGCTTCGCCCTCACCAACGTCTGGACCAATGCCGTCACCATCACCGGCACCAAGACCAGTTGCGGCTGCACGGTGGCCCGTCTGCCCGAGACGCCCTGGGTCATCCAGCCCGGCAAGGGCGGTGAGATCTCGGGCAACATGAACGTCCTGGGCAAGGCCGGGACCATCGTCAAGACGGTGACGGTCTCGACCGATGTTGGTTCAATCCTCCTCAATGTGAAGGTGCACATCGCCCCGCCGGATCCGAGTCGGATGCGTGCGGCCGACCGCCAGCGCAATCTGGCCGTGGCCGCCGCGGACCGGCAGGCCGTCTTCCGCGGCGAATGTGCGTCCTGCCATGTGGCTCCAACGGTGGCCAAGAAAGGCGCCGAGTTGTACGCCAACGCCTGCGGGATCTGCCACGACGCCGAGAACAAGGCCACCATGGTGCCCGCGCTCCGGGAACTGAAGCACCCCACCGACCAGGCCTTCTGGATGCAGTGGATCCGCAACGGCAAACCCAACAGCCTGATGCCCGCCTTCGATCTCAAGCAGGGCGGTATTCTCGACGAAGACCAAATGGCCTCGCTGGCCGATCACCTCGACAGCGCCGCCTTCAAGACGGGGCGCTCCGCCACTCCGGCCACGACACCCCAACCGTGAGCCTGCCAGGTCGCTTCATCACCCTTGAGGGCGGCGAGGCTGCCGGCAAGTCCACGCAAATCGCCCGGCTGGCCGAACGCTTGCGCCGCCAAGGGCGATCCGTTCTGGAACTCCGGGAACCCGGCGGGACACCGCTGGGTGAGAAAATCCGCCACTTGCTCAAGCACGATCCAGACGGACGTGGCATGTCTGCTGAGACCGAACTGCTGCTCATGAACGCGAGTCGGGCCGAACTGGTCCGCAGCCGGATTCTCCCGGCCTTGCGCTCCGGCCATGTGGTTCTTTGCGACCGCTTCTACGACTCAACCGTGGCCTATCAGGGGCACGGACGCGGACTGGATTTGGCAGCTGTCCAGTCCGTGATCCAACTGGCCGTGGGAGGACTGCGACCGGATCGAACTCTGTGGTTGGATGTGGCCCCGGAAATCGCGCGAACCCGTTTGGCCGGACGCAAGGCCGCGCTGGCAACGAGCGAGCCGTCCGATCGCTTCGATGAAGAGCAGGAGGCCTTCTTCGCCCGGGTGGCCCATGGCTTCCGGGAGTCGTTCCACGCGGACCCCGATCGCTGGCGACAAGTCGATGCCGGCGGAACTCTGGATGGCGTCGAGGAGGCCGTCTGGTCGGCCGTTTCGGATCTCTTCGCCGAGGCCTGACACGGCCTGAACTTGGGGTCTCGGACCCGTTTCCGGAGGCGCAGACGCGCTCAGAGCCTGTCTGAAAATGGGGAGGGGTTCTGCGGCTGGGGAATTCTGGTTTGGGCAAGGCGGTGAGCGGCGGGGCAGACCTCCTGCGGTCTGTTCCGCCCGAACCAACGCAGTCCAAGCCGGAAAGACCCGCCGCCCGGAGGGTTTGGG
>CAMCYJ010000090.1 GCA_945883815.1 Akkermansia muciniphila
CTGGCCGTGGGCGCGCCGGTCAACATGTCCGGTGTCCGCATCGGCTCCGTTGAGCAGATTTCGCTGTCTGCCGACGGCCGGAGGGTGTCCATCCAGTGCCGCATCGAGAAGCCGGTCACCATATTCGGGGATGCGCGCTTCGAGATCGAGCAGAGCGGGTTCCTGGGCGATCAATTCGTGGCGATCATTCCCACCAAGAATGCAGCTCCGGCGCTGCAGGACGGGGCCGAGGTCATTGCCGTGGATCCATTCAACTTGCAGGAGGCGGCCCGCAGTGCCGTGGGGCTCCTGTCCCGACTGGACCAAGTGGTCGAGCGGGTGGACCGCATGATTCTCTCGGCATCGACTCTCCAGGACGTCACCAACACGCTGGCCAACCTGCGGCGGACCTCCGAGCGGTTGGATCGCACGCTGGGCGAGGTGGAGTCGTTGGTGTCCTCCGAGAAGCCGGCCGTCGCGGCGACGGTCAGCAATCTCAAGGCATTTTCGGCAACCTTGAGTCCGCTGGCGGGGCAGGTCGGAGCCCTGGCGGCCCGGGCCGATTCGCTACTGGTGCGCGCCGACACTCTGGTCGCCACCAACGAGACCACCTTGCGCGAGGCATTGGGAGGGTTTCGGGATGCTTCCTTGGCGGTGCGCGACTTGACGCAGGACCTTCAGGCAGGGCGTGGTGCGGTCGGGGCTCTGCTCAAAGACACCAAACTCCAATCCGAGTTGAGTGCCACGCTGGTGAACTTCAATACCGTATCCAGCAACCTCGCTCGCAATGGTCTCTTCTGGAAGCCGCGTCGCGTGGAACCGTTGACCAACACGACCGGCTATCCGGGTCGCGGCCCGTTCCGCTGAGCCGTTCCGATTCGGTGGGTGATGGGCCAACGGTCCGTTGCTCCGAGCCGTGCGGATTGACAGTCTCAGTTGGGGCTTGGACCTTCCTCCAATGGAACTCGTCACATTGTCCCGAGTCTTCGCTCTGGTCGAGGCAGACCTCTTGGTAACTCGATTGGAATTGGCGGGGTTCACCCCATTCATCCACGGGGTTGATGCCGCCCTCAGCAGCGGTGGCTACTCCATGGGCGCGGGTGGCATTCAAGTGAAGGTGCCCGCCGATCAGGTGGAGTCCGCACGTCAGTTCTTGGCGGAAGCACCGGAAACGGACCCATGGAGCGAGCAGTTCCGGGCCGTGTACGATCGAGCCCTGTCGGCATTCCGTTCGGGGCGCTCGTCGGTGGCGACCTTGTGCGATCCGGCCGATACCGCCTTCTTGCTCAGCAGCGGATGCTCCGTTCAGGAACTCTACGACTTCGTCGAGGACGCCGTGGATTATGGCGAGCCCGAGTTCGAGACGGTCCTCGAAGTCCAGCAGATCCGTCGGGATTACTTTTTGGGAGTCCTGCATGGCCAATGGACAGGGCAGGTGGTGCCCATGTCGGCGTTGCCGCTCAAGACTGATGCTGTGGATGGGATCGCGTGGTTGCCTCGATTGATCGTCAAGGCGCGTCTCAAGCTGCGCGGTGAAATGCCGTCGGATCTGATGTATGGCTGTGGGGGTGATCGGCCGTTTCTCCGGCGCATGGGACTCACCCTTTCAGGATTCTTGGAACTGGTGCGCGACTGCGGCGACGACGATGCGGCCATTGTCGAGGCGGTGAAACGTTCCCGCGATGGCACCACCCGTTGAGCACGGCGGAAGGTCGCCCTGAGCAATAGCTTCGGTCCGCCTCGGATAGGACTGCCGCGGATAGGGCTGGTAGCAGGGGCTGGTAGCAGGGGCTGAGCGCCGCACCGCGTCCTGCGGAAGAATCCGCCCTGCCAATCAACTCTCTTCCAATTTCAGTTCAGCACGAACGAGGCGTCCTGGGTTTCCAGACGAATCTTGTCGGGGATGTGGTTCGGGTCGATGCGCACGAGGACGCGGTGTTTGCCGGCGGCCAGGGAGACCGGGCCATTCACCTTCGATCCGTCCACCCACAGTTCGGTGCCCTTGGCAGCGGTGAGCTGGAACCGGACGGTGCCTGCTTGAGCCAGTTGAACTTCAGTCACCGCCAACACTGCGATCTTGGAGGACCAGATGTTGGCTTTGGTTCCGCCCTCCATGAGGGTCCGCGTCAGGTCTCCATTGACCCGGGAGAGGACCTCGGTCCAGCGCTTGTCCTCGAGCGGTTTTTTCCACATCCAGTCGGATTGGCCATTCTGCTGATCGGTGTGGACGATGTTGGCCAGGCGCCATTTGCGGGCCACGCCGCCCTTGCTGGCATCGAATTCACCGGGTTTACCGAGTTGGGAGAGGAACGCCACAAGATCTAGCTGCTCGGCTTCATTGAGCGAGTCGAGGAGGCCGGCTGGCATCAATGAGGCGGAGGCTGGATTCCGGGACTCCAGGTTCGACTTGGCGATGACGATCTCCTGGTTGGCCGTTCCGCGCAGGACCAGCTCGCTCGCGGACTCTCGGACCACGGTTCCGGACAGGGTTTGTCCATCCTTGGTTTCCACGACCACGCCATGGTAGCCCTCCTTGATCTTGGCATTGGGCATTAGCAGCGATTCCACGAGGTAATCCGGCTGCGCGCTGGCCCCGATGGAAGTCATGTCGGGACCAACTCGCCCACCTGCACCGCCGATGGCGTGGCAGGTGATGCAGGCCAAGTCGGATCGGCGGTAGATGAGCTCTCCGCGTTGGGGATTGCCGTTGGCCGCCGCCCGGGACGCCATTTCGCGAATGAGTTGGTCGGTGAAGGCCTGGGTGTCGGCCGACAAACCGGCACCCTTGGCGAGAGTAAGCACCAATTCCATGTCATTGCGACCGCCTTCTCGGGCCACCCGCATGCCCGTGCGGGCTGCCGCGGCCGGGATCCCCGCAGTGGGCAAGAGGGCTGCCAGGTGCTTTCCAGAACCCTTGATTCCCAACAATGAACGCCAGAATTCCTGGGCGATTTGTTCCTGATCCAAGCCCTGGACGGCGGATACCAAAGCCGGCCCGGCCCCATTGAGGTCCAGCGTTGCCCAGGTCAGAACCGCACGGCGTCGGGTCGCAGGATCTTTGTCTTCGGCGAGTTGCTTCAGGAGGGGCAGGCTTCCGGCTCCTTGGAGACGAAGGACCTCGAAGACTGTGATCCGGACGGGTTCGGACGGGTCGCTGGCCAAGCGGGTCAAGGATTCAGCCGGAGGCGGAGTCTTCCAGTCACCGGTCAGGCGCAGCGTGGCCGCACGGACGGAGTCGTTCGAGGATCCCAGCAATCCCAGAATGCCTGTGGCATCGCCCTCGGGTCGCACCTTGCGGGTCCGAGCCGCCTCGCCGAGAGAGGTCAGCGCGCGAGCCATGGCAGGATCATCGAAGCCGCCCGAGACGGTCTGTCGGAGCAGCGCGCCCAATTCTTTGGGGCCACCGGCTTGACCGATGAGCTCGATCCACGGGCCGGAGCCGTCCCGAGGCAGGCGACGCTCCTGAATGACACGACCCAGGACTCGGCTCGCCTGATCCGCTCGGATGGCCTTCAGGGCAAAGGCCAATTGCTTTTCGCGACCCTCGGATTTCCAGGCACCGGATTCCAAGGCCGCGATCCATGGTTCGGAGAGTTCGTTGATCGTCAGCCAGAGCGCGTAGTCCAGGGTGGGATCCATGGGTTGCTCAAGCACGCTCAGAGCCAATTCGGCGGATCGGGCTCCCGGGATCTTGGCCAGGGCACGAAGGGCCTCCAGTCGAACCCGCGGGTGGGTGTCTTGGACCAGCTTCGAAAGGGTTTCCAACCGTTGGGCCGCGTCGCTGGCGGTGTCAGCCTGGGAAGCGACCGGGACAAGCAGCAACGCACCGGCGAGGACGAGTCTGCGGAACATGGAGGGACCATCGAACGGGAAGGCCCTCGCCTTCAAGTGTCCGATCATCAAAAAATGCGATCGTCCATGAATCCGGAATGATCCCGTTGGATCGGATTTGCTTGATCGTTCTACTTCCGCAATCGCTTCGCTGCGGGCTCATCACGGGCCGCAAGTCGGCCTTGTTTTCCCTCACGCCGCGTCTTTCGAAAGAATTCAGCCGACAATCACTTTCCTCGTCATTGAATCGATCCAGCTGATTGGAGGCGCAGATCTTGAACTGCGTGCTGCTGAGCAGCCCTGCTCAGGGGTTCTCCCGGATCAATGCCCTCAATTCCACGCGCTTGCCATTGGCCGGGTTGAAGCCCCCGACACGGACCGTGCGCAATTCGGGAAACCGTGTGCTCAAGTGACTGAAGGAGTCTCCATCGGGCAAAACACAAAGTCGGGATCCGGGTCGGTCCAGAAACTCCAGAGCGGCTGTCTCGTTTGTCAGGTGTTGGATCCAGGGCCCACCGTCGGGGCGCAGGTACCAGTAGAGGCTGGGTTCTTGGAATTCGAGGGTTGCCAATTCGGTCTTGGGACCAATCCAGCACCGGCATTCTTCGGCGAGGCGAGGCACCGGCAGCAGGCGGGCGAACAGCCCCAGGCCCGGAAAGGACACCAGCAGCAGCAGGGCCAAGGTGCCGACTGTCAGCACTCGGAACCGCCGGAAAACCGGCGGACCGCTGGCGATGGTCTTGCCCAGCCAGAGTGCGATCAGGGGAAACGCCGGCAGGGTATAGTGCGGCAGCTTGGTCCGGATCAGGGTGAATACAACAAACACCCCGGCAATGCCGGCAAAGAGGTATCGGTCAATGGGTGACAGAGGACCGGCCGTTCGGGTGCGCCAGAGCGACGTTACCAGCCATGGAGACCAGGGAAGAAATCCGACCAGCAGCGTCAGTCCATAGAAGGGCAAACTGCCCAGATAGCCGCGCAACCCTCGGAGTCCATGACCTTCCAATACCCCGACAGACCGTGCGACGACATGCTTGCCGATGCCCACCTGGAAATATTCGCCCCGAGTCGCCAATAGGGCCGGAATGCCCCAAATGGCCACAAGCCCCAGGGTCAGCACTCCACCAAACCACCAAATCTTGGGTTGTCGCCATGGACTGGCCGTATCGGACTGCGAAGACAATCCTCCACAGGCCAAGAGAATGGCCGGCAACGCAGCCAACCACGCCACCGGCCCCTTGGCGAGAAACCCCAGGGCCAAAGAGGTGAAGAACACCCAGAACCAGCCGATAATGGCCCGTCTCCGACCGCGGGCCTGATGCAGTTCCCACCCGGACCAGCTCGATAGGGTGAAGAAGAACACCATCGCCATGTCCGCGACTGCCAGGTGGGCATGGACAAAGGCTTGGGGGCAGGCGACCCAGATAATCCCTGCCATCATTCCAGCACGGTCTCCGGCCAAGCGTCTTCCCCAAATTGCCAACAATCCGGTGGTCAGTGTGGCGCAGAGGATCGAGGGCAGTCGCACCGCCATTTCCGAGGCCCCAAAAGTGTAGATGCTACAAGCTTGCAACCAGTAGATCAGCGGTGGTTTGTCGAAGCGGTACTGGCCATTCAGATGCGGAACCATCCAGTTGCCGGTTTCAAGCATCTCCCGGGAGGCTTCAGCAAAACGGGGTTCATCCCGGTCCATCAGGGGCAACGACCAAGATCCAGCCCCGAAACAGGCCAGAGCCACCGCGAGTAGGATCACCCATCTCCAGGCGGGCAGTCTGCCGTGTTCCTTCGGGGACCCGATCGAGGCTTCCATGTTGTCCGAGACTGGCAAAATCGGAGGGTCGCGGAAAGCTGAAGGGTGAGGTTAAATTCAGCGGTTTGAGAGATTTGAACCCGGCAGGCCCCGGCCGAACGAGTGAAGTTTTTTCGGGTTTGTTTCGTTCCTGTAGGGGGCGTTTTTGGCAGTCTCCAGCTGTGCCTCTTACGCGCCCTGATGATCCGCACTCGGGTAATACCTCCAAGTCCGGCCCAAATGTTGGGGTGGATCAGCTGTACCGTGTCGGACATCGGCTCGGCGCTTTGGCTCTGATCGGTCTGCCGATCTTGGGCCTTTTGTTTTGGGCCGATGATTGGTTGCGATCCCAGCGTTTATTCATGAGTGGCAAAGACTGGTCGGTCGTTGCTTCGGCCATGAGTGCTTCAGCCAATGGGAGCGTCTTAATCCCAGCGATTTTCGGTTTGGTCCTTTGGTTCAGAGTCAGGGGGCAACAAAGGATGGCCCGTGCTTGGATGGGGATCTTGTTCGCAGGAGTTGTGGCGGGATGTGTCGGTACCACGTTTCGCACTTTCATCGGCAGAACCCGGCCCGAGGTCCCTGTGGAGCAAGGATGGTTTGGTCCCCGTAAAGATGGGCAATGGATTCTGGGGCGACATGCCTACAGTGCCTTCCCATCGGGTCATGCCTCCATTGCTGCGGGTGTCGGTTTCATGGCGTTCGTCTGGGGTCGTCGTGCTGGATGGATGGGAGTTCTTTATGCCATGGCCGTGGCTTGGGCTCGATTCCATCTGGGAGCCCATCGGGCGTCAGACGTATGGGCTGGCCTACTGGTGGGAGCGATGACAGTGGCTTTTTTGTGGCCGTCTTGTAGCGCATGGGTCCATCGAGGGAACAGCTCCGCTTGGTGGCCCTGGAGTAGCTGGTTTTTGGAAGAAACTCCCAATCCCACCCGGGTTGACCCTCGGTAAGATTGAGTATTTGACTGTCCATCATTTTTCCTGTTTTTCACATAAACTATCCTACCCCGGGTGATTTTACGGTGTATGGAAGCATTGGACCGCCCAACCGACGATATTCTCGAGACATCCGCCGTCGGTCTCAGATTTGAGACAGGTTCTAAAGTTTTTTAGACAATGGGCGATACTCAGGAATCGGCGGGACCAAGGGAGCCTTCAAATGGGTAACTCGTGATCGTGGCCTTAGTGCATCATGCAGATTCAAACCGTTCAAAATCGCATCTTTATTCTGACCGCGACCGCCGTGGTTGCGCTCGTCTTGGCAGTCTCGGTTCGATGGCTGTTGGGGGAGGGGGTCGGTAAGTATTCCAGCTTGTGGATAGTCGCTGTTGCCATTCCGTCGCTAATTGCCTTGGGGTCATTGACCCGAACTGCCCTCATCGAATTTGAAAGAAAGCCAGCCCAATCGCTGGATGAAGCGCAGAGCAAGGCGCTGGATGAAGCCTCCCGAGCCGTGGCCACTGCCGAAGACAAGAGCAAGTCTCTCGAGTCCCAGAACGAACGGCTGCAAGACCGAGTGGTTTCTCTCGAAGGCAAGGTTCGGGAAATGGAGGCGGCGGTGGTCGCTGTTGATGGCCCGAAACCCCTTGGCATTATCGATGGATTGCGTTCGGTGATCAACAAGGCTGGTGAGCGGGTGACCACCACCCTGACGGGTGGGTCTCAATTGGAAGTCGGTCTGGCCCTGTCCAAGGAAGAAGTAGATGGGGTGCAGTCCATGCTCGATTCCTTGGGTCGCAAACTGGCCCGTCCCCAGGTCGAGGAAATGATGGAGGCGCAAGCCGGCGACAATTCAACCCGAATGCTGTTGGTTGATGATGATCGGACCAGTCGTCGTCTCATACGGGCCCTCATGCCCAAGGATCTCAAGGTGACCATCACCGAGGCCGAAGACGGTCAGGTGGCTTTGCAAATGATGGAGAAGCCCCCGTACCCGGACATCATTGTCTGCGATGTATTGATGCCCAACATGGATGGTTTGGAGTTTGTTTCACGCCTGCGCGACCTTCCGCGCTTCTCCAACACCCCGGTGGTCATGGTCTCAGCCAATGCGTTCAAGGACAATGTCGCCAAGGCGGCCACGCTGAAGGTCAGTACTTTCTTGCGCAAACCCTTGGATCGGAAAGACCTGAGCGACGCCATCGAGGCTGCCCTGAAGGAGGTCAGCAGCACGGAGTCGGCATTCTTCAAGGCTCAGCAGCGCCTCTGTCTCGACGACAAGGCCTACTTCGAGTTGTCGGCGGGCTTCTCCCGCGCCATCAGCGAGTCCATCACCTTTGTGCGCTCGTCGATCAGCCGGGATCGTTGGCAGGCCGCGACCATCCGCATCAACGCCTTGAGTGGATCCATCCAGATGGTGGGCGATGAGCGTCTTTCGGTGGCCATCACGCGAGTCGAGGACCAGTTGAGGCGGGCCGACATCAACGGCGTGACCATTGAGCTCGAGATGCTCGAGCAGGAAAACGAGCGCTTCATGCGCACCTTGGTCCACGCTTTCAATGCGGATCAAGAAGTCATCGGTTCCGAGGAAGAAAGCCTGCTGTTGCCGTCCAAACTCCAGACTGATCTTCGTTCATCGCGAGCTCTGCGGCTCGGGCATCGCTGAATTCAGTCCGGGAAAAGGCGCTGCCTGCGGTTGGATCCGCGGTCGGTCATTCAATCACCGCCTTGAATTCGAGGCTTATAGCAGGTGTGATTCGAATCCACTGCGGAGCTCTCGGCTGAGCAGGAGTGCCTGAGAGGGGGGCGATTCACGTCGCCGCGCAATGCCTTCTTCCTCAAACACAGTACTAGACGTAGCTTTCGCGAGTGATTTCGTTGGCCGATACCTCCTCGGGACAGGAGCCCACCGATTGGGTGGAGCCTGTCCGGGAGATCTTTTCCCAAAGCGGACTGCTTTCCCGGGCCAGCAACTTCGAGTACCGCCCCGAGCAACAGCAGATGGCAATGGCCGTGGCTTCGGCACTTCAGAACCGGCGGAATCTCCTCGTGGAGGCTGGTACTGGTGTCGGTAAAAGTTTTGCGTATCTGATTCCGGCCATTCTTTTCGCCGTCGGGCGCAAGAAGAAGGCGGTGATTTCCACCCACACCATCAATTTGCAGGAGCAGTTGGTGGAGAAGGATCTGCCGGTCCTGAAGCAGGTGCTCCCGGTGGACTTCAGTTTTGCGATGCTGAAGGGGCGCTCCAATTACTTGTGCACCCGTCGCCTGCGCAAGGCCATGCAGCAATGTGATTCGCTCTTCACCTCTCCGGAAGCGGCCGAGTTGCGACGGATTGAAGAGTGGAGTCGAACCACCCAAGATGGTTCGCTGAGCGACTTCTCGGTGGAACCCGATCCCAAGGTCTGGGAGCACGTTTGCTCCGAGCGCGGATTGTGTACTCCCAAGAAATGCGGTTTTCAAAGTGAGCAGGCCAAGCTGGGGCCTGTTTGTTTCTTTCAGCGCGCGCGCCAGAAGATTCTCGGGGCCGATGTCCTGGTGCTCAACCACACCCTGTTCTTCACCCTGCTCAATGGAGTCGAGGCCGATCCCGAAGGCGGGGTGCTCTTCAAGAACGACTTCGTGATCTTCGACGAAGCCCATACCGTCGAATCGGTGGCCGCGCGGCACATCGGGGTCAGCGTGAGTAGCGGTCAGGTCCGTTATGCGCTCCAACGTCTCTGGAACCCGCGCACCGAGAAAGGGCTTTTGTCCACCTTGCGATCAGCCTCCAACGTTCGACTGGTGGCCGATGTGCTCAAGGAGACCGACGATTTTTTCGTTCGGGTGGAGGATTCCTGTCAGGAATTGGCCCGCTCGGCGACCCCGTCGGAGCCGGAACGAACCACGCCCAGTGAACAACCTTCTCGGGTCTGGAAGGAGTTGCGTATCCGCAGGCCTGATCTGGTCCAAGACAGTCTGACCTTGCCGCTGCAGCGCCTCCGCGAGCAAATCCATGAGCTCATCCAGACCTCCGAGGACAAGGAGACCGGCGAGGAGTTGATGGAATGCAACCGCCGTTTGGCGGACCTCAAGGTGGCCGTCTCCACCTTTCTGAGTCAGACAGCCGAGGATCATGTCTATTGGGTGGAGCGCTCTGGGAAGACCCAGAAGAATCTCTCGCTGAATGCGGCTCCGGTCGAGGTGGCCGACTACTTGCGTCAGCGTCTCTTCGAATCGGGAACCTCCGTGATCCTGACCAGCGCCACCCTGGGAACGACTGGGCCTTCCGGAGTGGCGGTGGCTCCGTCGATTCCGGCCCCACGGTCCCCAATGTCCGCGTCCTACCCCATCGGCTCCGAGTTGCCCAGAGCGGGATCGATAGCGGCGCTCCGGTATGTGGCCGGCCGGGTAGGGGGTGACGAGGCACAAGGCCTTCAGGTGGGTTCTCCGTTTGATTATCCCCGGCAGATGACCCTGTTCGTCGCCGGAAAAATGCCCGACCCCCGTGATGCCGGCTATGAGGACGCACTGGTCCATTGGATCGAGCACTTCATCACCCGGACCCACGGCAAGGCCTTCGTGTTGTTCACCAGTCACCGATTGATGCTCCAAGTCGCGGGGCGGATGGAGTCGTTCTTCGGCCGACTGGGCCTGGAGTGCTATGTGCAGAACACCGGGATTCCCCGATCGACCATGTTGGAGAAATTCCGAGAAAATCGGGACTCGGTGCTCTTCGGCACCGACAGCTTTTGGCAAGGGGTGGATGTGCCGGGTGATGCCCTGAGCAATGTCATCATCACCCGCTTGCCCTTTGCTGTGCCCGATCACCCGCTGGTGGAAGCTCGGATCGAGCGAATTGAAGCCGAGGGCGGCAACGCCTTCAGCGCCTTCAGCCTTCCGGAGGCCATCCTCAAGTTCCGGCAGGGTGTCGGCCGGCTCATCCGGACCAAGACCGACACCGGAATCGTGGTGATTTTGGACAATCGCGTGCTCAGCAAACGCTACGGCAAGGCATTTCTCGAGTCGGTTCCCTCGTGCCCGATGGAGATTGTCTGAGAGCCTGTCTGAAAGTGGGGAGGGGTTCTGTGGCGGGTGTGTCTCAATGGTAAGCCCGCTTGAGTGATGGATCGACCCGAAGCGATTGGCGGTTTCTTCCGCCCGATCCCACGGTTCAATGCTTCCCTCGCGCCTCTCGGCTTCGGTAAGTTGAGCCCGTGCATTTCCGCAAGGTGACGTTGGTGGGCGTGGGCCTGCTGGGCGGTTCGCTGGGTCTGGCGCTGCGGCGCCGAGGCCTCGCGGATGAGGTCCAAGGCTTCGTCCGGCGTGCTTCCTCGGTGGCCGAGTGCCTGGCTCTGGGCGTGGTGGACCGCTGTTCGCGCAACTTGGCCGAGGCAGTGGCAGACGCCGACCTGGTGGTCTTGTGTTCGCCGGTGGGGCAGATGCCCGGGTTGTTCCGGGAAATGTCCCGGCACCTGTCATCCGATTGCCTCGTGACCGATGTGGGCAGCGTGAAGTCCGACCTGGTGGCCGAGGTCGAGCCGTTGGCCCAGGCGGCTGGCGTTCGATTTGTCGGCAGTCATCCGATGGCTGGTGCCGAGAAAAGTGGTCCGGCCCATGCCCGGGCTGACTTGTTCGAGGGTGCTGTCTGCGTGGTGACACCCACGACGGCGAGCCCCCCCTCCGCCGTGCTGGCGATCCGCTCCTTGTGGGAGGCGGTGGGTTCGCGGGTCATTCAAATGAACCCGGTGCTCCACGACGATCTGGTGGCCCGCTCCAGCCACTTGCCCCATGTGGTGGCCGCTGAATTGGCCAACTACGTCCTCAGCCCGGTTCATCCGAAGGAACAATCCGATTTGTGCGCGGGCGGATTTCGCGATACGACCCGGATTGCATCGGGGTCCCCGGAAATGTGGCGGGACATCGCTCTGGCAAACCGGCGCCATCTCTCCCGTGTATTGGGGGTTTTCATTGAGGATTTGTCTGAATTCCGACTGGCCCTGGACGCAGGTGACGAGAAATCCATCGAGGATTTCTTCCGTCAGGCCAAATCCCGGAGAGACCTCCGTTTTCCTGAACCCGAGCCCCAGAAAACCGCCTGAGCCGATGCCGCTGCCCGACCTCATTGAGATCGTTCCTCCGCCTTCTCCCGCCTTCGTGTCGATCACGGTGCCGGGATCCAAGAGCATCACCAATCGTGCCCTCATCCTAGCGGCCTTGTCCTCCGGCACGGTCACGCTGACTGGGGCCCTTTGGAGCGAGGACACGCAAGTCATGGTCGAATGCCTGCGGCAGTTGGGATTCGCCGTGGGTGTGGCCCAGGACATGGCTGAGGAGGCCAACCGCGTGATCCAAGTGGAAGGGTTGGGGGGGCGCATTCCCAGGGCTGGCACGGAGTCCTCGCCCTTGGAATTGCATGTGGGCAATGCCGGGACGGCGGCCCGTTTTCTGACGGCCATGGTGTGCTTGGGTGAGGGGTGCTACCGGTTGTCTGGGGTGCCACGGATGCATGAGCGCCCGCAGGCGGCGTTGCTTCAGGCCCTCCGCTCGTTGGGATACCGGGTCGATGCACCCAGAGACCGTTTGCCGGCCGTAATTCACGGAGCCGGTCCGCGCCCTGGGTCGTGCCGGGTCAGCGTGGCGGAGAGTTCGCAATTCGCTTCGGCCCTTTTGCTTCCAGGGAAGGTGGCGGGTTGGGAGGTGCAAGTCGCCGACGCCAATCCGGATGAGTTGCCGTATGTCGAGATGACCCGTCTACTGGTCGAGTCTTTCCCGCACTCTGGCGGCACTTTCCAGGTGGAGCCCGACGCCTCGAGCGGCAGTTACTTTTGGGGGGCGTCCCGCCTGATGGGCAAGAATCGGGTCGAGGTGGCCCGTTGGCCGGGTTCGGGATGGCAGGTTGATGCCCGGTATCCAGACTTCCTAGATCTTCCGGCGGAGGTCTCTCGCGAGCGCGACCTCGGCGACAGCATCATGACGGCCATCACACTGGCTCCCTTGGAAGACCATCCGGTCCGCTTCACCGACCTGGGGCGTTTGCGCCTGCAGGAATGCGAGCGGGTCCAGGCGTTGCGCACCGAATTGACCAAGTGCGGAGCCAGCGTGACCGAGTCCGGTGACAGTCTGCTCATTCGCCCCTCAATCCTGCACGGGGCCGAGATTGAAACGTACGAGGACCACCGCATGGCCATGTGCTTTGCCATGTTGGGGTTGCGGATCCCCGGCATGCGATTGCGCAACCCTCGCTGCGTCCGCAAGACCTTCCCCAATTTCTTCCGCAAACTGGCCGGGTCGCCCCCCTTTGGTCTTGGGGCGATTATTCTCGATGCCACCACCGGTCGAGTGCTCCCCCTGAACGAACTCAACGCTGAATGATGACCAAAACACTCAAGCTGCCCCAAGTCATTGCGGTCGATGGTCCGAGCGCGTCGGGCAAGGGGACCTTGTCCCGTCGGATGGCCCGTGATTTGGGCTACATCTACGTCGATTCCGGAGCCATGTACCGGACCCTTGCCTGGTACTGCCTGCAGCGGGGGATTCGACTCGAAAAGCCCATGACTGATGCCGACGAAAAGGCCGTCATCCGCCAGCTTCGCAGCTGGAAATGGGAACTCCGCGTGATCGACGCTCAGGCATGGATCCATGTCGATGGGTATTACCCGGCGACTGAGATCCGCACCGATGTCGTCGAGAAGGCGGTCCCGGTCGTCGCGCAGATCGGCAAGGTTCGGGACTGGATGGTGGCCCGTCAGCGGGACTGCGCCGCCCTCGGGCCGCTGGTCATGGAGGGACGCGATATCGGCACCGAGGTGTTCCCCTTGGCCCCTGTGAAATTCTTTCTCGAGGCCGACGCCGAGGAGCGTCAGCGCCGCATCACCGACCGAGGTGGATCCACCGATGGAGCCTGGCGGGACAGCATGGATATTCATCGCAAGAAGGGCGCTTTGATCCCGGCCTTGGATTCCATTCGCATCAACAACACAGGGCAGACTCCGGACGAGACATTTGCCGTGTTCATGGGACATGTCCGGGAGCGCCTTGGGACTCGTCTTGAGAATCCGAAGCACGGTTGATCCGATGGCCCCGCGCACCCGAAATAGACGGATCGGGTGGAGCCTGATTCTGATGAGGTTGCTGTTGGGGTGGGTTTTGATCGGACTCCGTGTCGCCGAGGCCGCCGGCAATGAGGTGCTGGTGATCTACAATTCGCAGTCGCCCGACTCCGAAGCCGTAGCCCGACACTATGCCCGACGGAGATCCGTTCCGGAGTCCCAGCTCTTGGGACTGCGACTTCCCCAAACGGCGACCTTGTCCCGGGTCGAATATGTTTCGGCCATCCAAGAGCCCGTCCGCAGGCATCTGGTGGCCAAAGGATTGGCGGAATGGGTGCCCGATTCCAGCTCACTGCCGCCGGGTCGAAAGGCATCGGCTCAGAAGCGCCTGCGTCTGGTTCGCTCCGAAATCCGCTACCTGCTCCTGTGCTATGGAGTGCCGTGGTACATCCCTCAAGACCCGTCGATGCGCAGTGAAACCAATGGCATACCAGCCCAGTTTTTGCGCAACGACGCCTCGGTGGACGATGAGTTGGCCCTGCTGCCCCGGCTCGGTTTCGACGATCCAATTGCGACCGCTCCCAATCCGGTGGTTGGGGCCACCAATGGCGCCCAGATTCATCCCACGAATGGCGTCTTCATGGTGACGCGGTTGGATGGGCCCACGCCAGAAATCGCCCGTGGCCTGGTGGACAAGGCGTTGGAGGCCGAGTCGCGCGGACTGTGGGGGCATGCCTACATCGACCTGAGGGCCATCACCAATGGGCCCTACGGGTGGGGCGACCGGATGATCACCAACGCAGCCGTGGCTGCCAAACGCCTGGGATTCGAGACCTTCGTCGACAATCAACCGGCTACCTTGGGGGTCGGGTATCCCCTCAGCCAGGTGGCCCTTTACGTGGGTTGGTACGACAGCGGCGTGACCGGACCATTCTACCGGGCCAACGTCGAATTCCTACCCGGAGCCTTCGCCTACCACCTGCATTCCTTCAGCGCAGGCAATCTCCGATCGGCCTCGGAGAACTGGGTGGGCCCGCTCCTGGCTCGCGGAGCCACTGCCACCATGGGTTGTGTGGCCGAGCCTTATCTGGAATTCACCCCCAATCCGGCCATGTTCTTGGAGCGTTGGGGATACGTCGGCATGACCTTGGGCGAGGCAGCGACCGCGGCGCACCCGGTGCTGTCGTGGCAGACGGTGGTGGTGGGTGATCCGCTGTACCGGCCGTTCGCTCGCTCGTTGGCCGAAGACGGCAAACGCCTGGACGACGCCAACGATCCCTGGACCGCCTACGCGCTGGTTCGCAACGCCAACTTACAACTCATGGCGGGCCGTTCAGTGGAAGCGGTGCGTGACCAGCTCGAGGGACAACGCTGGGCCACCAACCACGCGGTCGTGGCCGAGAAGATCGGTCGTTTGTACTGGTCGGGCATCCGGGTCCGCAGGGCTTTGGAGTGGTATGACACGGCCCTGGGCCTGACCAATGCCACGCCGATGCAGCGTCGTCGCCTGCTGCTGGACAGCGTCGAGGCCCATCGGGTGCTGGGGCAGCCTGCCGAGGCATACCACTGCCTGGAGCAGCTCATTGTCACGGCACCTCCCGATGTGGATCTTCAGGAACTACGTATCCGTCAATTGCAGTTCGCCCGCGAGATGCGGGATGTGGAAAAAGCCACCACCGTCTCCAATGAAGTCCAGCGCCTGAGTGGGAAACGGTAATCGGTCTCCAATGCTCTCGTTGCCATGACTCCCGAAGCCCTACGACACCTGGCCGACTCGGATCCCGTGATGGGTCGACTCATCCAGAGGATCGGTGCCTGCACTTTGGACCCGGAGCCTCAGCGAACTCCGTTCGAGTCGCTGGTTCGAGCTGTGGCCCACCAGCAACTGCACGGCAAGGCGGCCGAGACGATTCTGGGGCGTTTTTTGCTGCGATTCCCCGGCCGTCGTTTTCCTCGGCCCGAAGACCTTGAACGGGTGACCGATGCCGACTTGCGATCCTTCGGATTCTCGGGCTCCAAGGTGGCCGCCTTGCGTGACATCGCCGCCAAGTCCCTCGATGGGACGGTGCCCACCTCACGGAAGATCCGCACGCTCTCCGACGACGAGATCGTCGACCGACTGAGCGCCTGCCGCGGGGTAGGGCGGTGGACCGTCGAGATGCTGCTCATTTTCAAGTTGGGGCGTCCGGACGTGTTGCCGATCGATGACTTCGGTGTCCGGGAAGGATTCCGGGTGACCTACGGGCACGACGTCCAACCTCGGCCCAAGGATTTGTTGGCCTTTGGCGAACGCTGGCGCCCGTTTCGGACGACGGCGGCCTGGTACTTGTGGCGGGCGGCCGATGCCGCGAAACTCGCGGCTAAGAGCCTGTCTGAAAATGGGGAGGAGTTCTGCGGCTGGGGAATTCAGGGTTGGGCAAGGCGGTGAGCGGCGGGGCAGACCTCCTGCGGTCTGTTCCGCCCGAACCAACGCAGTCCAAGCCGGAAAGACCCGCCGCCCGGAGGGTTTGGGAGGGAAGGGCCCGCTGGCG
>CAMCYJ010000091.1 GCA_945883815.1 Akkermansia muciniphila
TTGGTGATCGCCTTCAATGCTCGCTTCGGACCTATCCCGCTCCGCCTGGATACCTTTTGTTGGGGATAGGTCCTGCGCTCGCAGGGAACGTGGGGACAGGCTGGGCTTTCGCGCTAAACGCGCGAGGGGATCAGGGTGTGGACGTTCCAATGCTCGCTTCGGACCTATCCCGCTCCGCTGGGGTACCTTTGGTTGGGGATAGGTCCTGCGCTCGCAGGAAGGCTCGGGGGAGGATTGGGCTTTCGCGCTGTGCGCGAGGGGCTTTGGTGATCGCCTTCAATGCTCGCTTCGGACCTATCCCGCTCCGCCAGAATGACGTGGAGTCGGTTGGTGTTTCCGTTGGCGGTGGTTGCGACGGTTCGCTTCAATGGCTGGCATGTTCTCCCGAGGGTGGTGTGTGGTGGTGGCGCTGTTGCTCGTTCTGGTTCCCGCCCGATGGGCACGGGGTGCCACGACCACGGCGGTGCGACCCAACATCGTGTTCCTCTTCGCTGATGATCAACGGGCGGACACGATCGGCGCCTGGGGCAATGCCCACATCCGCACGCCGCATCTGGACCGTCTGGTGGCGCGGGGTTTCAGTTTTCGGGGTAACTACTGCTTCGGAGGCAACAGCGGAGCGGTGTGCATTCCGAGTCGGGCGATGCTCATGAGTGGGCGTACTTGGTTTGGTCTGCCCCACACGCTGCAAGGTACCCTCACGTTTCCGGAACACCTGCGCCGGCAGGGCTATGAAACCTTCGCCACCGGCAAGTGGCACAATGGCGAGGCGTCCTTCCTGCGCAGCTTCGAGCGAGGGCGTTCCATTCACTTCGGCGGGATGGATGACCACACGCGAACCGCCGTCCAAGACCTTCAGCCGGACGGGAAATTCACCCGCCGTCAGCCGGCTCCCAAGTTCTCCAGTGAGCAGTTCGCCGATGAGGCCATCGATTTCCTCCGACGCCCGGCCGGTGGGCAGCCCTTCTTGGCGTATGTGGCATTCACCGCGCCCCATGACCCGCGCAATCCGCCCGAGGCGTGGCGGGTGACTGATCCGTCCAAGCGTCCACCCTTGCCGCGCAATTACCTGCCGCAGCACCCCTTCGACAACGGTGAGTTGATCTTGCGCGACGAGAACTTGCTGCCGTGGCCGCGCCCGCCGGAATGGGTGCGCGATCAATTGGGAGAATACTACGGACTCATCGAGCACTTGGATTCGCAAATCGGACGGGTCCTGGACGCCCTCGCGAAATCACCCCATGCGACCAACACGGTCGTCGTCTATGCGGCCGATCACGGCCTCGCCCTTGGCAGCCATGGGTTGTTGGGCAAGCAAAGCGTGTATGAACACAGCATGCGATGCCCGCTCATCATCGCCGGACCGGGCATTCCGGCCGGCGGCACCACGGCGGCCTTCACCTACCTCTTCGACTTGTTCCCGACGCTCTGCGGGCTCACCGGGGCTCCGGTGCCGTCTGGGTTGGCCGGATCGGACCTTCGCCCGCTTTGGACCGGCGAGGCGAAGCGCGTCCGCGACTCGGTCTTCCTGCCGTATCTGGGACTCATGCGTTCCGTACGCGATGAACGGTGGAAGCTCATTTGCTATCCGCCGGTGAATCATCGCCAGTTGTTCGATCTGACCCACGATCCCGACGAGCGGGTGGATGTGTCGGGCGATCCCGACAACGCTCCGGTCGTGGCCCGGCTCTTGGCCAAGATGGCTGAGTGGCAAACGCGGGTGGGGGACACCCAGCCGCTCACCGTGCCGAATCCCAAACCGCTCATCCGGGATCTCACCGGTCACTCTCGAAAGCCCGACGACTGGCAACCCCGTTGGATCGTCGAGAAATACTTCTGACAATCCGAAGTGCCTCCGCCGTCCAGCGAGTGTCAGGTGGGGGTGAGGTGAGGGTCAGGTGAGGGTGAGGCTTGCCGATTGGGCGAGGGCTCAGCACCGTTGGGTGCGTGACTCTTGAAGATTCTCTGGGGGACATCCTCCGCAAGGCCCGTACATCCACCCATATCGAGGCAGTGGCTGCAGCGCAGGCGGCTGGCGTGTCGGTGTCGGACTATGAGCGTATGGAAGAAAGTGGGAAGCCGGCCGCCGGTTGCCGTTTTAACGAACTCGGAGCCAAGCTCTCGCTCGATGGAGCCAAGCTCCAGCGGATCGCCGAGGGATGGCTGCCGAAGCCCGTGGCCACCAGCGGTTGGTGCGAGTTGCGCGTGATCACCACCCAGGGCGAGGGCATGGCTGTTCATGCCTATCTGGTTTGGGACGAGGTCACCCGCGAGGCGGCCGTCTTCGACACCGGTTTCGATGCAGCGCCCATCCTCGCTCTCATCGATGAGCACGGCGTTCAGCTCAAACATATCTTCATCACGCATTCCCACGGGGATCATTTGGCCGGTCTGGCCGGTCTTCGGGAACGCTTCCCCAAGGCCCGGATTCACACCAACTCGAAGAATGCCCCGGTGGAGCAGCGCATCCGTGCCAATGACTTCATCATGCTGGGCAGCCTGCGGGTCACCAATCGCGACACGCCCGGCCACGCCGAGGATGGCGTCACCTACATCGTGGGCAACTGGCCCGAAGACGCGCCGCACGTGGCCATCGTGGGAGATGCCCTCTTCGCCGGATCCATGGGTGGGGCCCGGGATCAGCTGGAGTTGGCCCGGTCGAAAGTCCGCGAACAAATTTTCTCACTGCCCGCGGCCACGCTAGTGTGTCCGGGTCATGGTCCGCTCACGACCGTGGAAGAGGAGAAAGCCAACAACCCCTGGTTCCCATGAATGCTTACAACGGTCGGATTTCAAAGTGTCTGCGGGTGATGATGCCTCTGGCGGCTTGCCTCATGGTGGCCGTCGCTGGGGCTGCCGAAGACAAACCGACAGTTCCCGCGAATCCCTCGGGGCGTTCCGCCGTAGCCACCGCGCCCGCGGGTTCGACGCGGTCCGACCGACAAACCGTCCTGCTGGTGCGGGCCTCGGAAGTTCCCTTGGGGGACAATTCGGTGACTTCTGTCAGTCCTCGAGAGGCCCAGCAGGAATTGAAAGCCATCGAATCCGGTCTCTTCCGTCGATCCTTGGCCGAGCCCAAGGTGCTCTCCGTGCCGGAGCAAGGCGGATGGGTGCGCGGTTTCTTCAAGGAGCCGAAGGCCTCGAAACTCTGGTCCTTCTTCAATCCGAAGGCTCCCCTCGACAGCGAGACCGACTTGATGCGGTCGGCCCGGATCTTCGGGATTCGCGGCGATGCACCCCTGCCCACTTCCATGCAAGATCCGATCCAGGTCGAGCCCGTGGGCATCCGCTTCTGGCAGATGAGCAAGTGAGCGAGCCCTAGAGCGGGTGCATTCCGAGGGTCATGGGTTGAGTGACGGCGTAGGTTCGAAGTTCGAGCACTTGTGATTGCAGTCGGTGATTGCAGTCGGTGATCGCGAGCCATCGGAAAATCTTGGGCCGATCCGTTGATTTCCCGCCGGGCTTCCCGACATTGGTCGCTCATGACACCCCCGTCTTCCGATACGGCCCCGCCGCTCTTGGCGGCCTTGACCGCGTGGTCGGAACGGCAGGCGATGGACTGGGGTTTGGCCCTGATCAGCCAAGGGATCCCTGCGGTGATCGACCGCGAAGAGGCTCCAGCCGGGCAATTCGATGGGCAATCCAAAGGGCAATCCAATGGGGCCTCCGAAATAACCTCCGCGGAGCCTGATCTGTCAGATCCACCTCATCCAGGTCGATCACCGCAGGGTGTTCGCCGCTACCGATGGCGTTTGCGGGTCGAGCCCGATGCGCTGGACCGGGCGCGGGCTGTGGTTCTGGAATATCGCCGCGAGAACCGCCGCTTTGCTTGGCACCGCACCGCCGTCGCGGCTCGTCCCTTGTCTTGGAATCCAACTGCGCTGTCCTGGATCCTGGTATTGATCGCGCTCCATGGGCTGCTGCCGTTGACGCTTCGTTCCGCAGGTTGGATTGAAGTCGCGGCCATTCGTCAGCACGGACAGTGGTGGCGCCTGTTCACAGCCACTTGGTTGCATGCCGATGTGGCCCATCTGGCGTCGAATGTGGGCACTGGCGCGCTCACCTTGGGATTGGCCATGGGCCGATACGGGCCTGGGACCGCGCTGTGCCTGAGCCTGGTGGCCGGTGCCGCGGCCAATGTCCCCGGGATGTTGTTGCGTGATCCCACCGCGCGGGCCCTCGGAGCTTCGGGTGTGGTGATGGCCGCCCTCGGCCTCCTGGCCGGTCATGCCGTGGTCTGGTGGCGCGTCAGTCGCCATGCCTCCAAGCCGGTGTGGATCAGCCTCGGAGCCGGTGCATTCCTCTTCCTCAGCTTGGGGGTGAACCCGGCCTCGGATGTGTTGGCCCATGCCGGCGGATTTGTCGGAGGCATCCTCCTTGGAGCTTTGGCCGCCTGGTTTCGTTGGGGGCGTTTTGAGAAGCTCTGGGCCTTGGCTTATGCCGTGTTGGCAGTGGGGCCGTGGCTGTGTGCGTGGGTCGCTCGGGGTCGTTGATGGCCGTTGAGGCTCCAGGGGCTCGTCAGCCAGTCGAGTTGGGCAATGGGGTCAATCGGCCTTCACGGTCCACCGAGTAGTCGATGCCTCGCCAGTGGACGGTGTTGCCGAAGATGGCAGCGACCCAGACAGCGGCCCCCAGCAAGTCTTTGGCGGCGGCCATGCCGAACACGAAGGAATCCCCACGACTCGGTCGACACGGCACGGCCGCGAGCTGTTGGGCCAGGAGTTGCGCCATGAGCGAGCGGGCGATGATCAATCCCATGAAGAGTCCGAGCCAGGGTCTGCGTTCCTGAGAGGACAGCGCCGGATGCCACCACACCACAGCCGCGGCCAAGGCGTTCCACAGGGTGCCATTGGCCAGGATGCTGGCGATGTAGGGACCAGGTCGGCAGACGCGGATGGTCCGGTTCCAGCGCACTTGATGGCTCCAAATGGTCTTCCAGCCAGTGGGGGCATCGAGGCACTCGACGACCACCGGAGTCAGTTCGATGCGACCTCCGGCCGCGGCGATGCGGTAACCCAGTTGGAAATCATCGGCGAGGTAATCGGCCAAAGCCCGGAAACCGCCGATGCCTACCAGCGCGGAGCGGCGAACGAGCATGGCGGCACCGAGGGCGAAATCCATCGGAGCCAGCATCCGCGACTGCAGCACCTGGCTCCAGAAGTCGGCATTCAAGGCGGTGGCCTCCCATTCCATGGCGGCGTTGGAGGGATTGGCTGACCGATAGAAACTGTGGACCAAGGCCACGCCGGCGTCTTGCAGCGGCAACACCATCTGCGACAGCAGATCGGTCGGAGCCAGCACGTCGGCATCGCTCACCAGCACCAGGTCGTGGGCGATCAGACCCTCGGCCTGCGCCAGTTTGGAGACCTTGGCATTGGCCCCCACGAGTTCCGGAAAAATCAGCAACCGGGCGTCGCGATGGGGATGTGCAGCGATGAGGCGTTGCACCAGCGGCACCACGGGATCGTTCGCGTCGGCCACCACGAAGAGGAACTGCAGGGGACCCGCGTAGTCCTGCGTGAGCCAACTCGTCAGGCACCGTTCCGAGTGATCGGGATCCAATCCCTTGAGGGGTTTGAGGAGGGTGATGCCGGGAGCAAATCCGGGATTGGGGCTTCGCCGATGCAGCGGAAAACGCTGCGCCGCGATGAACTGCCAGGTGACGATGCCAAAGCTCAGGACGGCCAAAGCCGAAGGGATTCCAACGGTCAGCGGGAGCATTAGGGTGTCCTGGGTTGCATCGGAGGCATTTTCCGTGTCCGGGCTTTACCGGGCCGCGCTGCCGACGGCGTCGGTCCAGCGGGCACTGCCCAGGCGCTCAGTCAATCCTTCAACCAATTCGCGCACCAGACCGGGGCCCTCGTACACCAGACCGGAGTACACTTGCACCAGTGAGGCTCCGGCCGTGACTTTTTCCCACGCGTCGGCCGCCGTGAAAATCCCACCCACTCCGATGATGGGCACGGTGCCCCGGGTTTGCCGGTAGAGATGACGCACCACTTCGGTGCTGCGCGCAGCCAAGGGGCGCCCGCTCAATCCCCCGGTTTGTCGGTAGGTCCGCTGGGCCAGGTGATCTTGCTGTTCGGGACGTGCGAGCGTGGTGTTGGTGGCCACCAGTCCGGCGAGTTGGCGGGGCCCGACCAGACTCACGATTTCATCCAGCGCGTCGAAGGTCAGGTCCGGGGCCACCTTGACCAGCACGGGCTTGGCGGGGCCGCCGCGAGACAATTCCGCATTCACCGTTTGCATCGCCACCAGGATGTCGTCCAACGCCGCCTTGTCCTGAAGCTGTCGTAAGTTGGGCGTGTTCGGCGAACTCACATTGACCACGAAGAAATCGGCCAAGTGCCACAAGGTGCGGAACGATTGGGCATATTCGGCCGCGGCTTGATCCAGCGGAGTGATCTTGGACTTGCCCAAATTGATGCCCACGGGATGGGAGGGCCACAGTCCTTGAGTCCGCCAAGCAGCCAAGCGCTCGGCCAACGCGGCCGCGCCGCCATTGTTGAAGCCCATGCGGTTGACCAGGGCTTCGTCCGGAACGTATCGAAACATCCGGGGCTGGGGATTGCCTGGTTGAGCGTGGGCGGTCACTCCGCCTAGTTCGCTGAAGCCAAACCCCATCGCTTCCCACATCGGAACAGCGACCGCTTGCTTGTCCATGCCGGCGGCGAGTCCCACCGGGTTGGGGAAGCGCAGGCCCATGGCTGCAACCGGCAGAGGGGCTGTCTCAAAGAGCGCCTGGGCCAGCTTGCGCGCCCCGGTGACGTGACTCGCTTGGGCCAGCAGCCCCAGGGTCTGGTTGTGGACCGTTTCGGAGTCTTGGGCGAAGAGGAACGGGCGGGCGATGTTGCGATACAGCCAACTCATGTGGCCGCGAGACTGCCCGGAATGCCACCGTTCGGGCAAATGGGGTTTCTGTAGGCGGAGAGGGCGTGTGTGGAAACACAGGGACGCATGGATTCCGACAAAAAGCCGCTTCCTTGAAGGCCGGGGGATTGGCAGCGTCGTTGCGCGCTTCGTTGGATGCGCTCCCACGATTTCAATGCCCTCAACAACCATAACCCAACCATCGCCCCGGCCTGTCCAAGGATCTGGACTGATCCGATCCTTGCCCCTGGGTCGGAAGTTCCACGCGCTGCTGGGCTGGATCAACGGGACTTCCGGTCTGGTGTCCGTGCCCTTTGGCGCAGGCCGATTGGCTCATCCGGCTTCGTGGACCAAAGCCGTCGCCACGCTGCTGGTGGCCGGAGAGCACTTGTTGCCCGAGTTTGGGCTCATTGCTCCGATCTTGCGGTCGCTCAAGAAAGGCACCGTGGTCGATGTGGGTGCGAACATCGGCTATTTCCCGCTGCTCATCCGCCGCGAGACGGCGTTGCCCATTCTGGGATTCGAGCCCCAGCCCTTCCTTCATGAACTGGCTTCAACCAGCGTGGCCGACAGTGGGCTGAAGGACGTCGAGTTGCGCCGTCTGGCTTGTGGCGACGCCCCGGGCGAGGTGCTGTTTCAGAGCGGTCCCAATGGCAACATCGTCTCGGCCGAGGAAGCCGCTGCCGCTGCGCCCACCGCTTCGAGCGAGTCCCCTTCCGGCAACCTCGACGCCGCCGCCGAAACCACCCTCAAGCGCCGGCCCATCATTCCGGTGCCGGTGGTCACGCTCGACACCGAGTTGGCCAAGACACCCGTGTCGCTCATGAAGATCGACTGCGAGGGCTATGAGCTGAAAATCCTTCAGGGAGCGCGCGAAATTCTCCGTCGCGATCGCCCCGTGCTCCTCATCGAGGTTCATCCGCAGTTCCTGCCTCAGTTCGGTGGCAGTGTGCGTCAGGTGGTCGACTTCTTGTCTCCGATGTATGACCTCGAGGCTTGGGATTTCAGCCCGGACCGTGGGTCGATGGGGTTGTTCCGCAGCCTGACCCGGTATGCGCCGGATCGGGGGCGGCGGTTCCCAGACATGGAAACCATGATCACTGCCGCGGCCACGCCGCCATTGCCCAGTCAGCTTTATCTACTTTGCCGGCCCAAGGGCTGAGCGTGATGCCATGGGAGATTTTCTTCGCCAGTTGTGGCCATTCATCGCCCCGCATCGCGGGCGGTTGGTAGCGGGAGCCCTGTCGGGCCTGATCTACGCGCTGGGAGGCACCCTGTTACTGCTGGCGGTGAAGCTGGTCCTGGATGCCATTTTCCCCACCGAAGGAGCTCGTGATTTAGTTCAATCGCTGGGGATGCTGCCGGCGGCTCTCCGTGATCCGCTGCTGGCGGCCATGAAATCCCTGAGCAGCCAGGTCAAATCGGGATCGCTGGTCTGGATCATCGCCAGCGTTCCAATGGCCATGGTTCTCCGTGGCGGGGGGGCCTACTTGAGCCTCTACTGCATGACCTGGGTGGGCACGGCAACGATTCATGACCTGCGGGTTCGGATTTTCGACCATCTGGAACGCTTGTCGCTGGATTACTTCACGACGGCCCGGACGGGGGATCTTCAATCGCGGTTGATGAATGATACCCAGGCGATCCAGCAGTGCATCGCCCAGGGTTTCTCCACCATCGCCCGTGAACCGGCAACCGTGGTCGGTATTCTGTTTTACCTCTTCTCGATGCAGACCCGACTCACCCTGGTGGCTCTGGTTGTGTTTCCGTTGGTGGTGGTTCCGGTGGTGATCTACGGCCGCAAGGTACGGCGTTCATGGAAGGCGGCTCAGACCCACACGGCCGAATTGAGCGATCTCATGCAGGAGGCCTTTACGGGAATTCGTGTGGTCAAGGCCTTCAATCTGGAGGCGACCATGACCGAGCGCTTCAGCGCCACCTCACGGCGCATCATGGGTCAGTTCATGCGGTTCGTGCGCGGGAGCGAGATCCCGGGTCCGGTCATCGAGACGTTCGGAGCTGTTGGCGTCAGCCTCATGTTGTTCTACGTGCTGCGGTTGCCCGCCGGCGAGCGACCGAGCTCGGGCGACTTCACTGCGTTCGTTGGTTCGCTGTTCATGCTTTATCAGCCCATCAAGAATCTCAGTCGCCTTTGGAGCCAACTGGAACAAGGCCGGGCCGCGGGTGAGCGGTTGTTCCCGATTTTGGCGACGGCCAGTTCTGTCATTGAACCCGTCCAGCCCAAAGCTCTGAGTGCTCAAGGTGCTCCGGTGGTCTTTGAGGATGTGCGCTTTCGATACGGCGACCGACCGGTTCTCGACGGGTTCTCCTTGTCCATCCCGGCCGGTTCGTTGGTGGCTTTGGTGGGCGAGAGCGGTTCTGGCAAGACCACCGTGGCCAATTTGTTGCTGCGTTTTTACGATCCGCAGCTCGGGCACATCCGGATCGGTGGCGTCGATTTGCGGGAGGTCCGTTCTTCAGACCTCCACGACCAGATGGCGGTGGTGAGTCAGGATACGATGCTCTTCAACGACACCATCCGGGCCAACATCCGCATGGGGCGCCCTGGGGCCACCGACACCGAGATCGAGGCCGCAGCCCGGGCCGCTCATGCCGATGGCTTCATCCGCGAAAAGCCCCAAGGCTACGATACGGTGGTCGGAGAACGGGGTAATTCTCTCTCCGGCGGACAACGTCAGCGTATCGCCATCGCGCGGGCGATCTTG
Organism: Akkermansia muciniphila; assembly: GCA_945883815.1. Classification (GTDB taxonomy): domain Bacteria; phylum Verrucomicrobiota; class Verrucomicrobiia; order Limisphaerales; family UBA9464; genus SXXZ01. The sequence goes on from CAMCYJ010000091.1 coordinate 9,597, forward strand.
CGCAACTCGCCCATTCTCATTCTCGACGAGGCGACCAGCGCCCTCGATGCCGAGTCGGAGCGAGCCGTTCAAGCCGCCCTCGAAACGCTGATGGTCGGGCGCACCACCCTGTGCATCGCCCACCGGTTGTCCACCATCCAGCGGGCCGACATCATCGTGGCCATGGAGGCTGGACGCATTGTCGAGCAGGGAACCCACGCGGAACTGCTGGCGCGGGGTGGATTGTATGCCCGCTTGCATGCCTTGCAGTCGGGCGGTTCGTGAATCGGGAGAAGAGGTGATTCGAGACCGACATTGAGTTGGGTCGTGTCAGGCGTTGTTTCGAGCCCTGCCAAAATCCAACCCATCGCACCCAATTGGACCGAGACGTCAGCGTCGCCACCAACTCCGGCCTGAGGCGGGCGCTGCCCCGGAGTCCGAAACATCGGTCGTCGAGGCGGTCACGGGTTCCGGATTGCGCCCAGTGAGTTGACGGACCAGCAACTGGCTGCGGGCTGCCGTCAGGGCCATGATGAATTCGTCGTAACTGGCGAAGCGGTCTCCCGGATTCTTGGCCATGGCCTTGGACAACGCGTCGCTCGTGGCTCGGCTAATGGTCGAAAGGACCTCGTTGGCCGGCCGCAGCGGGATGGCGACGTGGGCCGCAACCACATCTTCGACCGTGGGCGCCTCGAAGGGAACATGCCCGGTCAAGGCGTGGTACAAGGTTCCGGCGAGGCTGTAGATGTCGCACAGGAATGTATCACCCTCCTGCCGCACCCGTTCTGGCGCGATGTAGTAGGGCGTGCCGAAAATCGGGGCGTAGGCGTCGGTGTCGGCGTCGGCCTTCTTGGCGAGGCCGAAGTCCACCACCTTGGGTTCGCCGTCGGCACTGAAGAGGATGTTGCCCGGCTTGATGTCGAGGTGCAGCAAACCCCGCTTGAGGGCCGCTTGAAGGGCTCCAGCCACCTTGATCCCGATGTCCAGCAGGTCGAGTTCCGGGAGGACCTTCTCGGACTCGATCCGACTGTCGAGGCTCCCGGCATCCGCGATCTCCATCGCCAGAAAACGAAGGCCTTCGTGGTAGTCGAAGGTGTAGATGTGGATGATGTTGGTGTGGTTGATCTGGGCGCAGGCCCGAGCCTCGACGGCGAAGTTGTTTACGGCGGCCGGGTCTTCGGCGAACTCCTGCTTCATCAGCTTCACTGCCACCTCGCGACCGAGGGCGGTGTCCCAGGCGCGATAAACCGTACCCATGCCGCCCGAGGCGATCTCCGAGCGCAGTTCATACTGGCGCAGCATCATGGGCATCATCACCGAGGCCTGGCACTTGGTGCAGGTCACCGTGCCCAACGGCGCAAGGTCTCCGGGAATGAACTGCTTGGCCCCGCACGCCGGGCAGGAAACCATCTTCAGGGCCTTTTTCTGGGACGCCGTTTGCTCCATGTATTGCGGGCAAAGTCTATGCCCCACCGGCCCCGGGACAAGGGCGGTGAGGATTTTTCGGTCAGGTGCCTGTCTGTTGGGTGCCAGCGGCGCTGGACGCAGCGAGTCCTACTTCTTGGGGTCCAGATTGGCGGCGAGGTCGGCCTCGGTGATCGTGGAATCCACACCGCCGGCCGGCACTTCCATCTGGGCGAGCCAGAGCAAGGCGTTGAGAAGGATCTTCCGCTGATTGGGATCGCCCCAGTTCTTGTGGGTGTGCCCGCCGGTGAAGCCCATGCCGCGGCCGCCGTCGATGCGCTCGTGCACCCACATCATGGCCTCGCGCCGACCGGAGGCGGCGACGATGTGCGCGTAAGGTCCTGGCGGGTAGACGTAGGGGCCTTTGCGGACCGCGTCGGAGGGGGCGTCTTCGAGCAGCCAGGTGACGGGGCGGCCGTTCTCTGACCAGCGCATGTTGACGTACCACTCGTCACGGGTGGAGAAGGGTTTCACGCCGCGGCTCACCGGATGGTTCGGGAAGGTGGTGAACTTCGGGGTCCACATCGGGTTGATGCTGAACTGGTGTTCGTAATACCCGCCGACCCACCGGAGCATGGCATCACCGGGGTCGCCCGCGGGCACCTCGACGCCGTAGTGGGCGAAGCCGAGTCCGGCTCCGCGCGAGGACAACCGATCGATGAAGGCCATGCGCTCCGGCTTGATGGCCGGATGTCCGCCACCGCCGTCGGCGTAGATGAGCAAGGCATCCACTCGTTCCAAGGCCGCATTGTCATCGACGGTCTTGCCGCCCTCGACCTTGGTGGGCCAGCCATTGGAATACACCTGCACCTCCAAATTCGGCACACCGGCCAGCGCTTTCTGGAACAGCAGGCAACCGGCCCGGAACTCGTGCATGCCAGAGGGATGGCTGGGACGTCCGGCGATGAGTGCGATGCGGTGGGTTCTGGCAGCGTCCTTGGCCAGCAGGGAGGGGATCGGCGTCAGCAACAAGGCCACCAGCGCGGCGATGGCGGCGGGCAGGAATCGATTCATGGATGTGGGGTCAGGGTTTTCGGTGAACTGAATCCGGTCAAGGCGTTGTCCACACCACGCGATAGAATTGCAGGGCAGCGTTGGCTGGTTTCCCAGTGAAGGTGGCTTCCAATCTCCCCAGTCCTTATGAGATCCAGAGGAGTTGTGTCCTCAGGACTGCCAACCACCGGAGGGGGTCATGCACAGGGCGTCGGTCTGAGCATCCGTCGCCGCAAGCCTCCAGTAATCTTCCGCAACCCACCGGCAGCGCTCACGGCAATCGCCTGTCTAGCATGACCCCAGATGAAGTTCATGTTCCAACGGGGTCTGCTGCCGGGGTTCGCGCTCCTGGCCTCGGTCCAGGCCGTCCCGTTGCTGTTGGCTTTTAAGACCTTGGCGGCCGAGGTGTTTCCCGAAGTGGCGGGCACTTTGCCCAAGGTCAACGTGGTCGGAGAATCCGACGCTGACAATGTGGTCACCCATCCGTTCCCGGCCGAGGTTGAGGGCACCAAGGTGTACTCGGGCAAGAAGGTCACGATCCTCGATTTTGACGCGCTGCCGCAAATCCAGAGCGACAACTACCGTCAGGCCTTTTCGCAAATCCCCGGCCTCATGGTCAGCGAATTGCCCAATGCCAGTTTGCTCAGCTTGGGATACCGGGGCATCGGCGATCCGCATGAGTCGCAGAACTTGCTGGTGCTCAAGGACGGCATGCCTTTCGTCGTGGATCTCTATGGGTACCCCACCGTGTACTTCGCGCCGCCCTTCGAATCGGTGGACCGGCTGGAGTTCATCCGTGGCGGGGCTTCGCTCATGTATGGGCCGCAGCCTTCGGGTGCGCTCAACTACGTAACGCACCAACCGCGCCGGGATCGGCCGTTTGCCTTGCGCACCCAGCACATCCTCGGCAGCTACGGCCTTTACACCACCCACACCCTCATCGATGGCACCGATGGCAAGCTGGGCTACCTGGTGTCGTTCGATCATCGGCAGGGCAACAGCTTCCGCCGGCAGAATGGAGACTTTGAGATCAACAGCGGGTCCATCCGCCTGGTGTACGATGCCTCGGCGGAGACGCGCTGGACCTTCGACATGGATGCCACGGCCTCCGACAGCGGGGAGCCGGGTGGCCTCACGCTGAAGTCGGGTGCGGGCCTGTTGAACTACGGGAACGACCGCCGAGCGACCCAAAACCTTCACGACCGGCTGCGCATCGAGCGATACATCCCGAGCGTGGGTCTGGAGCACCGGTGGAGCGATTCCACGCTGATGACCGCGCGGGCCTGGGGTGGCACCTATGAGCGCCAGTCGCTGCGGCAGCGCAATTCGGGGGGCAGTGCCTTCGGCAACACGGCCAACCTGATCGACTCCAACACCATCAACACCCATCGCTACGCCACCTTCGGGGCCGAGACGCGGGTCCGCCACGAATGGCAGGCTTGGAACAACGACCACACGTTGGTCGGCGGGGTGTCCACGTACGCGTCGGACGCTCCCTATGAGCTTGATCGCGGAGCCAGCGCTACCGCCGAGACCGGCACGCCCCGGCAGCGTTCTCAGCGCGAGACCGCCGCCGGCAGCGTCTTCGCCGAGAATGTCTTCCGTTTTGGTCGCCTTAGCATCACTCCGGGATTCCGGGTGGAGAATATCCACCAGTCCATTCGCGAGACGCTCAACCTCGATAAGACCACCTCGCCCCTGCTGCGGGACAGCGGCCTCGACACGGTTCCTCTGGGCGCGCTGGGCGTGTCCTACACCTTCAGTCCGGCCGTCGAGCTCTATGCGAATCTCAGCCAGGGATACAAGGCCAAGACCTACGGCGATGCCGTTCCGCTGGGCAACAACACCGCCGTGAGCAGCACCCTGCAGCCGGGACACACTTGGACGGCCGAGGCCGGCGTGCGGGGGCGTCCGGGCGATTTCTGGAACTACGACCTGAGTGTCTTCCGCATCGATTACGATGACCGTTTCGGTGCCGTGACCGCGGCTGGGATCACGCGCTTTGAAAATGTCGGTCGCTCCGTCAACCAGGGCGTGGATGCCGCCACCGAACTGGATCTCATCGGTTTGTCCGACCGCCTGCGTGGCACCGAGGTTGGCAAATCTTGGGGTGCCTTGAGCGTGTATGGCAACGTGTCGTGGTTGGATGCCGAATTTGTCTCTGGTCCGCTCCACGGGCTGACTCCGCAATACGCCCCGGATTACATCGTTCGCACCGGCCTCATTTACCGCCTGGGTCGGCGGGTGAAGGTGGCGTGGTTGGGTACCTTCGTGGACAACCACTTTGCCAACGACAACAACACGGCCGACTTCCGTATCCCGGGTTACACCGTGTGGGACCTCACGGCCGAGTGGGAGTTCTGGCCTGAGCGGGCCCGCCTGTTCGGGGGACTCAACAACGCCTTCGACCGCCACTACTGGTCGCGCGTCCGTCCCAACGGCATCGATCCGGCCGTGGGTCGCAACGTGTACGCCGGCCTGTCCCTGCAATTCTGATCCCCCGGTAAGGACGGTGTCCCACCGTCCGCTTCCGGAATCAGCGCGTGAGGAATGCCTCGGGTGTCCAGGCCACGGGGGCGCCAGAACTGAGCAGCCGTTGATCGAGGGTGAGAAGCGGGACTTGCAGTTTCCTAGCGACCACGAGGTACTCCGCATCGTAAGCACTGACACCGGAACGGGCGCATTCCTCCAGCACCTCGTCGGATGAAACAGGGAATTCGAGCGAGCCGATGACGGTTTCCGCCTCGGTCATTTTCAGCAGGGCCTCGGCCAGCGGAAGGTGGTTCACCCGAATTTGGGTGGCGAGGACGTTCCGCAATTCCGATCGCCACAACAACGGTGCGGCCCACGCCGGATCCCGCAGAAATACAGCTTCCGCCGTCCGGGTCCGTGGACCTGCCAACAGCAGGTACGCGATGAGGTTGCAATCAGCGACGATCATCGACGCCCAGTTTGCTTGGCAGCATCGAGGAAAGAGTCTGTCAGCGGTGCAATGCCCGCTTGGGTGAGGCGCGTGCGCGAAGCTCGGATCTGATCGAGAAGGTCTGACGCATTCCGCTCAGTCGGTGCGATCAACTGTTCCAGGCAAGCAATGACCTCGCCGTTCAAGGATCTGCGATTGCGCAGGGCACGCCGTTTGAGCCCCTCGTGCAACGTCGCCGGGATGCCTTTCAACGTGAGTGTCGCCATACCGAAACCATAATGGATTCAAAATGGTTTTCAAGCGGACGGAAACGTCCTGGGTCCCCAATCCGGGCTGTGGTTAGGCGGTCGACAAAGCCGCTAACTGCCCGCAGCCGGCGGCGATGTCGATGCCTCGCCGCTGGCGCACCGTGCTGGGTAGTCCGTAGGTGAGCAGGATGTCCTGGAATTCTCGCGCAGCGACTCCGCCCGTGGGCTGACCCGCGTAGCCCTCGGTGGGGTTGAGCGGAATGAGATTCACTTGCGACGGGATGTTCTGGAGCAAGCGCCCGAGGGCATGGGCGTGATCCGGGGCGTCGTTGCGGCCTTCGATGAGCGTCCACTCGAAGAAGATCCGGCAACCCAGCGTGGCGGTGTGCTCGCGACAGGCGTCGATGAGTTCCTCCAGCGGCCACTTGCGGGCCACGGGAATGAGGGCCGCGCGCTCGGCCTGGGTGGCCCCGTGCAGCGAGACAGCCAGACGCACCGGTTGGCGTTCGGCCGTCAATCGACGTATCCCCGGTACCACGCCCACGGTGGACACGGTGATCTTGTCGGCCCCCAGCGACAGCCCGGCCGAATCCCGCAAGATGTTGATGGCTTGCATCACTGCGTCGTAGTTGTGCAGTGGTTCGCCCATGCCCATGAAGACGACGTTGCGCAGCCGCTCATGCCGGTGGAACACCGAGGCGTGACTCGGGTTGGCTAGGGCTGGGGCAGGCGTATCGAGTGGGTTGGTTTGGTAGGATGGGTCACGTCGGGGCGCCGTCTCGCGCAACACCTGGTCCACATGCAGCACCTGGCCGACGATCTCCC
>CAMCYJ010000092.1 GCA_945883815.1 Akkermansia muciniphila
CTTCCGGTTGTTCCCCACCCCGCCTCACGGCGACGCAGTTACCTTCAGCTACACGGCGCCATGCCAGCACCGTACTCGGTCTTTCACCGGTTAGTCGTTTCAGTTTCATGTTCACACATGCGGTGCCCCGTTGGGGCACTCCGAACGCCGCACCTTCCCCGAGCCTTCCTGCACCTCCACGAAGCGGCAGCGGGACCGGGCCGGCGCGAGCGTAGGAACGTCGACACCCTGATCCCCATCGCGCGACAGCGCGAAAGCCGAGCCTGTCCCCACGTTCCCTGCGAGCGCAGGATCGGTCCCGCGGAGCCGACCCCACAGCCTGTCCCCCGGTATCGTCCGCAGCACTGATTTACGAAGAATCTGCTCTGCACTGCAGATCAATGAATGACTAGGCCCTTGATTTACTTCTTGGGCCGACTGATGAACTGCCAAATAACAGACCCCACCGGATGCATCCTGTTTTCAACCGATTGCTCGTTCACTTATTTCTGTTCAGCACTGCAATCAGCGCCCTCTGGCTGCTGTTTCCCTGTGTAACGGCACAAGCCGAGATCGTCGTAATTCGCCCGATTCCGACGCCTGGACCCGCCGACAATCCGCTCAAAGGATTCGTCCCTTATGCCCGAAAAGGTTCAGAATTTCCCCATTCCCTAGAATTCGAATACTTGTCGCTTTCGACCCTCATGGTCGGACCGAACCAGTTCGACTGGCGCCCACTCGACACATTGCTCGACAGCGTCGCCTCACGGGGTTGTCAGACCGTTTTTCGTGTTTGGGTGGAGTATCCCGGCAAACCCAGCGGAGTACCCGCATGGTTGGTGTCTGACGGCCTCCGAATCCGCACCTGGACCAACATTAACAAAAACACGCTCGCCGACTCAAAACAGGTGCCACCCGAAGTCCATCACACACCAGATTACGAAGACACGCGGTTGCGGGAGGCCATCGGGCGATTCATTGCGGCCCTTGGGCGACGCTACGACGGAGACCCGCGCATCGGCTTCATCACGGCGGGATTGCTGGGAGCGTGGGGAGAATGGCACACCCATCCACATACCGAGTGGTTTGCGTCCAAGGCAGTTCAATCAGAGGTGATGGATGCCTACGAGACAGCCTTCCGTCAGACGCAGGTTCTGCTGCGATATCCAGCGGGCCAAAACCACAAGACGCACGCCTCCAATATCGGCCGGCGCTTTGGCTACCACGATGATTCGTTCGCTTGGGCTACACTGGGGACCGGACCCGGCGTACCAGACTGGGTCTTTAGGGCGCGTTTGCAAAGCATGGGAGCCGACGGCTTGAACCGATGGAAAACTGCACCGATCGGCGGAGAGATCCGACCTGAACTCTGGCCCTGCCTATGGAAAGACTCAGGTTGTAGCACAGGACAGGACTTTGCTCAGTGTGTCGCCGAAACTCACGCATCTTGGTTGATGGATTCCAGCACCTCGCGCCCGATAACGCCTGAGGAGCGCGGAAGGGCCATCACAGCCGCCAGCAGCCTTGGCTATGAATTTGAAGTCGTTGAAGCCGTGCTGGAAACATTCCCTAAAAAAATCCGCGCTCGAATCACGCTGCGCAACCGCGGTGTTGCCCCGTTTTACGCCGATTGGCCCATTTGGCTTCAGATCGTACCCACCGAGGGCGCCTCGGTAGAGTCTATCCTTCCGCTGTCACTGGCCTCCTTGATGCCCGGAGAAACCCGATCGGAAGAGGCAACGCTCCCGTTGGATTCCAGGTCCCAAGGAAACCGCACACTCCGCTTGAGAGTTCCCAATCCCATGAAGAATGGCCGCCCACTCCGCTTCGCCAATCAATGGACTCCTGTGGATCCGGATGGATGGATGACACTGACCACTATTGGGAGACCATCAACGATTCCTGACACCTCAGGATCCAAGTCCGGACGATGATTTGCGGGACTCAAAGCAAGTAACTCCAATAGAATTCGGGCAACCCCTCGTCTCTCAATCTGGCGATTCAGAAACAACCTATGTCCCACCGGGATCGGTCCGTCGCCGACCACCAAAAGATCGCACGCTGATTGACCTCCCCCAAGCATCGACACCGCGCAACCACCCAACCCACGCACACACTGGCGGCAGCGGGACCGGGCCGGAGCGAGCATTGGAACGTCGACACCCTGATCCCCCTCGCGCGAAAGCGCGAAAGCCCAGCCTGTCCCCACGTTCCCTGCGAGCGCAGGACCGATCCCGCGGAGCGCACCCAAATACGCCAAGCGGCAGCGGGATCGGGCCGGAGCGAGCATTGGAAGCGATCAAACCACCCCCTCGCGCACAGCGCGAAAGCCTCATCCTACCCCGAGCTTCCCTGCGAGCGCAGGACCGTTCCCGCGGAGCCCACCCAAGAACGCACCAACACCACCACCTCAGCGCCTCCAATTGACGGGACGCTTTCTTATTCCAGCATCCACCCGTAGTCTGTCCTCAATCACCATGAAGCTCGGTTTAGCCCATTGTCTTGGTTGGCTGTTGGCCTTCGCGGGCATGGCTGCGGGCACAGCAGGCGAGCCCGAGACCTGGTACCTCCAGGAAGTCAAACCACTGCTGACCCGTCACTGCGTCAGTTGCCACGGAGCCGAACACCCCAAAGCCCACCTCCGCCTGGATACCGCCGCAGGTGCTCGGAAAGGGGGCGAATACGGACCCTCAATCGTCCCCGGAAAACCCGCTGAAAGCCTGCTGATACAAGTCCTGGACGGAACCCATTCGGAGATCGAACGGATGCCCTACCACAGGCCTCCACTTCAAACTCCTGAAATCGAAACCCTCCGCCGTTGGATCGCCGACAATGCCCGCGCTCCCGCCCAAGAAGTCCCTGGCGTGTTCGTCCACTGGTCCTTCATCTCACCCCAACGACCCCCAACGCCCCGAACCGCCGACCCGCACCATCCGATCGACGCCTTCATCCGCGACACCTTGCAACGCCTCCGCATTCGACCCTCGGCCCCAGCCGACTCCGCCACCTGGTTACGCCGGGCCCATCTCGATCTCATCGGCCTGCCCCCCGAACCCGAAGTCGCCGCCCGATTCATTACCGCCGACAGCCCCACCGAACGCGACCGCATCCTCGAACTCTTGCTCGCCTCACCCCATTATGGTGAACGCTGGGGCCGCTGGTGGCTCGACATCGCCCGGTATGCCGACTCCAACGGCTACAGCGTCGACGCCCCCAGATCCATCTGGCCCTACCGCGATGGTGTCGTCGCGGCCTTCAACGCCGATCAACCCTTCGATCAATTCCTCATCGAGCAACTCGCCGGAGACCTCCTGCCCCAACCCACCCTCGCTCAGCGCGTGGCCACCGGCTTCCACCGCAACACCCAGATCAACCAAGAGGGCGGCATCGATCCCGAACAATTCCGCATTGAATCGGTGTTCGACCGCGTGGCCACCACCGGATCGGCCTTGCTTGGCCTGAGCGTCGGATGCGCCCAGTGCCATGATCACAAATTCGACCCCATTTCCCACCGCGACTACTACGGCCTATTCGCCATTTTTAACGATCAGGACGAACCCACCCTGACGATCGAAGGGCTCCCCTCTGGCATCAGTGAACCCAAAGCAAAGTCTCCGGGATGGGCTACCACCTTGGTTTTGAGCGAGCGCACCCAACCGCGCGAAACCCGGCGCTTCATCCAGGGAGATTTCACGCGCCCCGCCGAAGCGGTGCTCCCCGCGACACCAAAAATCCTACCACCCCTGCCGGCGAAAAACGGCCGGTACCACAGGCTCGACCTCGCCCGATGGTTGGTCTCGCCGGACCATCCCCTGACTGCCCGCGTGATCGTCAACCGCGTGTGGCAGCAATACTTCGGTCGCGGCCTCGTGGAGACGGAGAACGACTTCGGCACCCAGGGCACTCCGCCCACCCATCCAGAACTGCTCGACTGGCTGGCCGTCGAATTCCAGGAATCCGGATGGAGCCTCAAGCACTTGCACCGATGCATCGTGAAGTCGGCCACCTATGGGCAAGCCTCCGTCGCACGACCTGACTTGCGCGAAATCGACCCCCTCAACCGGTGGCTGGCGCGGCAAAACCGCCTCCGCCTCGACGCTGAAATCATCCGCGACGTGGCTCTGGCCGCCTCCGGTCAGCTCGACCGCTCCCTGGGCGGCCCCCCGTCGCAACCCCCGCAGCCTGCCGGCCTCGGTGCCTTCACACAGGCCAACCGGGACTGGGTGCCGAGCATCGGCGGGCAGCGTGTCCGACGCGCGCTCTACACCCGGATCCAGCGGGCCACACTGCATCCTGCACTGGCCGTCTTCGACGCACCGGACACCTTCACGACTTGCACCCGCCGACTGCGAAGCAACACCCCATTGCAGGCACTGACCCTGCTCAACGACACCCAGTTCCACGAACTGGCCGTGCACATCGCCCGGCAAATGGCCTCCGCACCCGGAACGGATTCCGATCGGATCGCCGCCGGGTTCCTCCGATGCACCGCACGGCGTCCGGCACCCGAGGAATCGGAACGCCTCCTGCGCCTGCTCCGCGAAGAGCGGTCGTCCGGTGGACCCAACCGAGCCCCAACCAATGCAGGCTGGCTCGCCGTGGCCCGCGTGCTGCTCAACCTCGACGAAACCATCACCCGGGAGTGATCCAAACCGCCGTCGCCATGGAAAACCACCCCCTCCCTCAATCGCTGCAAGACCTGACCCGCAGGCACTTCTTCGGACGGTGCGCCATGGGCTTGGGCAACCTGGCACTGGCCTCAATGTTGGCCGAAGGGCAAACCGGCCCCACTTCCGCGCCGGCCGCGCGCGAATCGCTCAAGACCCCGGCCACGCATCACCCGGCCCGCGCCAAGAGCATCATTTACTTGTTCATGGCCGGCGGCCCCAGCCAGCTCGAACTCTTCGATGCCAAACCCCGGCTCAACCAACTCAGCGGCCAGCCCATTCCCGACTCATTCCTTGAGGGCAAACGCTTCGCCTTCATGGACTCCTCCTTCAAGAACAAGTCCACCTTGCTCGGGTCCAAGCGCACCTTCCGCCAATACGGACAATCCGGGGCCACGGTCAGCAATTTGCTCCCGCACACCGCAGGCATCGTTGACGACATCGCCCTGGTGAAAAGCTGCGCCACCAACCTGTTCAACCACGCGCCGGCCAAGCTCTTCATGAACACCGGCAGCGGCCAGTTCGGCCGGCCGAGCATGGGCTCGTGGGTGACCTATGGGATCGGCAGCGAGTCCCAGGATCTCCCCGGATTCGTGGTGCTCCAAAGCGGGCCGCGCGGGCCACGAGGTGGGTCCGTCAACTGGTCCAGCGGATTCCTACCCACCAGCCATCAAGGGGTTCCATTGCGAGGCTCGGGCGATCCCATCCTGAATTTGAGCCGAACTCCCGGAATTAGCGCCGAATCGCAGCGCCGAACCCTCGACGCCTTGAGCGACTTGAACTTGCGCCGGGCTTCCGAAACCGGCGACCCGGAGATCGCCACCCGCATCGCCAGCTACGAAATGGCCTACCGCATGCAATCGAGCGCGCCCGAACTCACCGACCTGAAAGGCGAGACCGATGCCACGCTGGCGCTCTATGGCTGCACCCGCGACACCCCCAGCTTCGCCCGCAACTGCCTGTTGGCGCGCCGACTCGTCGAACGCGGTGTACGGTTCGTGCAACTCTACCACACCAACTGGGATTCCCACGGCGGCCCCGGCGAAACCCTCGAGAACGATCTCGAGAAGGTGGCCCATCAGGTGGACCAAGGCTGTGCGGCCTTGGTCAAGGACCTGAAATCCCGCGGCCTGCTCAATGACGTGGTGGTCGTCTGGGGGGGCGAATTTGGCCGCACCCCCATGGGCGAAACGCGTGAAAAGACCGGCCGCAACCATCACATCGACGCCTTCACCATGTGGTTCGCCGGAGCGGGCATTCAGGCCGGGCAAGTTCTCGGTGAGACCGATGAACTGGGTTTCAACCCCGTCTCCGACCGAGCTCACGTGCACGACATCCACGCCACCCTGCTCCATCTGTTCGGACTGGACCACAAACGCCTGACTTTCCGATTCCAAGGCCGAGACTTCCGACTCACCGACATCCATGGACAGCTGCTGCACAAGCTTCTGGCATGAATCCGAGTTTGAGCCAGAGTTTGAAATTTTCCTCGGTTCCTGGATCGACTATTCCCAACCCAGACACTGCATGAACCCCCTCCGCAAACTGCTGCCCTTCTTGGTCGCCGCCGCGCCTCTGGCCGCCGCCATTGAAGAACTGCGTCCGAAAAGCGGCCTCGATCCATTGCCTTATCAGCAAACGCCGCATCCGATGCCCAACTACCTGGCCGGCCAACGCTGGGGCACCGAAGGTGAAAAAATCACCCAAATGCAAACACCGCTGACCCCAACCAAATCCGCCGAGCGGATCGTCTTGCGTCAGGGTTTTCAAGCAGAGCTCTGGGCGGCCGATCCCCTCATCCTCAAGCCCATCAGCATGGCCTTCGACGAGCGAGGACGCCTGTGGATTGCCGAGACGGTGGATTACCCCAACGAATTGCAGAAACCCGGCGAGGGGCGTGACCGGATCAAGATTTGCGAGGACACCAACGGCGACGGCAAGGCCGACAAGTTCACGGTCTTTGCAGACAAACTCTCCATCCCGACAGGTCTCTGCCACGCCAATGGAGGGCTGATCGTGATCGAGGGCGGCCAGACCCTGTTCTTGCGCGACACCAATGGCGACGATCTGGCCGACGAACGCAAGGTGCTCTTCAAAGGGTGGAACATGGGCGACACCCACGCCACGGCGAGCAACATCCGCTACGGGCACGACAACTGGATCTGGGGCGTCGTTGGCTACAGCGGCTTCGACGGCGAGGTCGGCGGCAAGCGGGTCCAATTCGGCATGGGCGTCTTCCGTTTCAAACCCGACGGCTCGGCCCTCGAGTTCATCCGCTCCAGCAACAACAACACGTGGGGTCTGGGCTTGTCCGAAGACGGACTCATCTTCGGTTCCACCGCCAATGGCAATGCCGCGTGGTACATGCCCATTCCCAACCGTTACTACGAGGCGGTCAACGGATGGTCGGCAGCGCGCATGGAGTCCATCGCCGACAACCAGCTTTACCACCCCATCGCCCAGAATGTCCGGCAGGTGGATTGGCACGGCAAGTACACCGCCGGCGCCGGCTCGGCCCTGTACACCGCGCGCAGTTTCCCCAAGGAATACTGGAACCGCGTCTCCTTCGTGACCGAGCCCACGGGGCACCTCATCGGACAATTCCGCTTCGAGGGTTCCGGGGCCGACTTCAAGGCCACCAACGAGAAGAACTTCCTGGCCAGCGATGACGAGTGGTTCTCTCCGATCATGGCCGAGGTGGGCCCGGACGGGGCTTTGTGGGTGCTCGACTGGTACAACTTCATCATCCAGCACAACCCGGTGCCCAATGGGTTCAAGAACGGCAAGGGAAACGCCTACGAAACCCCCTTGCGCGACAAGTCTCACGGGCGGATCTACCGGATCACCCATCGCAGTGGCCAGCCCGCCCCGAAGGTGGACTTGTCGGGCCGCGACACCGCCCGCTGGGTGACGGCCCTGGGTTCGCCCGTCATGGAGGTGCGTCTGCAGGCCCAGCGCCGGCTCGTCGAGGCGCAAGACCGCTCTGCGGTCCCGGAACTGGCGCGTATGGCGGCCGACACCTCCGCGGACGAGTTGAACTTGAACCCCCGCACGCTCCACGCCTTGTGGACCTTGCACGGACTAGGCGCGTCGGAGTCGGCTCCCAAATCGACCCTGCGTCACGCGTCTGCGGCCGTGCGGCGCGCGGCGGTCATGACCCTGCCGGCCGAAGGTTGGACGGTTGAAGATTGGCGGCAACTGCTCATCAGGGACACTGATGCCCAAGTCCGCCTCGCGGCCCTCTTGGCCGTTGCCGACCGAGGCAACACCGCCTCGATCCTTCCGCTGGTCGAAGCCTTCCTGAACCCACAGAACTCCACCGACCCCTGGCTCAAGGACGCCCTCATTGCAGCGGCAACCCAACACCATCAAGCCTTCCTGACGTCGTCCCGCTCGGTGTCTCCGACAACATCCGGTGCGCTGGAGGTGCTGCGCACCGTGGCCCGCCATCATGCGGCCACTGAGCCCAATGCCCTGAGGTTGGCGTTGGCTGCTGCGGGAGCCGCACCCGCGATCTCCGGGGCCATCCTGGAAGGATTGACCGCCGGGTGGCCCGCCAACCGAGTTCCCACGTTCACCCCGGACACGGTGAAGCAAATCCAGGCCGCAGTGGCCAAGGCCCCCGACTTCGGCAAGGTGGCTCTGGTACAACTGGTCACCCAGTGGGGACGCGGCGAACTGGTCGCAAGTGAGGTTCCCGCAGTGGCCGAACGCCTGGCCCAGGCACTTTCCCTGGCCACCGCCACCGAATCCGATCGCATCGATGCGGCCCGCCGCCTGATGGCCATCCAAGACAACAAGGCTTCCGTCACCGCCATCCTGAGCCAAATCGGCATTCTCAGCACCCCGAGCCTCGCCAACGGGTTGATCGGAACCCTCGCCGCGTCGCGAATCCCGGAGACGGCCCCGGCCGTGGTGGGCCGGTGGGCAGAGTTGTCTCCGGCCATGCGCCGCAGCGCCACCGCCCTGTTATTGCGCCGCAAAGAATGGGCTCTGGCGCTCCTGAGTGCGGTGGAATCAGGCACGTTGGTGGCCGGGGATCTCAGCCGGGATCACTGGAGCCAACTGACCGGCAACGCCGATCCCGCGGTCTCGACCAAGGCCCGCTCGCTGCAGCAGAGCAGTTCACCGAAGTCTTCAGCCGCCATGCAAACGCTCATCACACAGCTCCAGCCGGTGGTGTTGAAGGCCGGCAAGGTCGACCACGGCAAGGAAGTCTTCGAGAAGAACTGCATCGCCTGTCACGCCATGGGTGGCAAGGGAGGCCGAATCGGGCCTGAATTGACCGGCATCGGGGTCCGACCCAAGGCCGAGATCCTTACCGAGATCCTCGACCCCAACCGTTCGGTCGAGGCCAACTACAAGCTGTGGACCGTGACCCAGAAGGATGGCGAGAGCCTATCGGGCCGACTCGACGCCGAAACGGCCACCTCGGTGGAGATCCTGGACACCACGGGCACCAAGCACGTCATCCAGCGCAGCACCATCGCCAAGCTGGAGTCTTCCGGGCAGTCCATCATGCCGGGTGGCTTTGAACAGTTGCCGGCCCAAGACCTGACCGATTTGCTGGAATACATGGCCTCGGCCGCAGCGAAGCACTGAAGGCTCAGCGTGGGGGCGGTTCGGGTCGACCCCGTCGGTCCCTGAACCGTCGCCCGGAACCGCCAATTGCGCCCCAGGCGGCGGAGGCGCTAATCGAAAAGTGCGTCCAACCGGGCGCACCCAAAACAACAACGGCTCCTGGAGTTCCAGGAGCCGTTGTTCGTTGACCCGGGATCAAAACAACCCGGGCCGGGCCTGCGGCAGGCGATTACTTGGCTGCGGCTTCGGCCTTCTTCCAAGTGCGACGCGGGGCCTTGGTCACCATGCCGGCCTTCAGAGCCTTCACGGAGACGCGCATGTAGCGAACCTCTCCACTGGGCAGGATCGCCTTCACGCGCTGCAAGTTCGGGTAGAACTTGCGCTTGGTGATCGCGGTGACGTGGGTACCGATACCACCTTTTTTCTTGGCCTTACCCGAGCGCCAGATGTGATTGCCTTTCACCGGGCGGCGACCCGTCAGCGGACAAATGCGTGCCATAATCGAAGGTTTCTTAAATTAAAGGAACAGATGACCTACCAGTCCGAGGAGCCTCGGTGCAAGCAGCATTTTCGGATACCCCAGCGTCGACCGGACGATTCCACCGCTTTCAAGCCCTGAAACAGGGCGCCCAGACAACTTCAATCGACCTCCAAACCCAAGCGATTTCTGTTGGATCACTGGCTGGTAATGGCACGGGGAGGCAACTTGAAAGCGACAGCAATGAGCCCAAGGTCTATGGTTCGACCATGCGTGAGACCCTGCGGTGGATCGAAGTCCTGGCGCTGTTTCTGGTGATGCTTCCGACACTGGGACTGCAGGGCGATGCGACGCCTTCGACCACCCGTCTGCCGGAGTTGATCCAAGTTCTTCGAACCAACCTTACCTTGGGCTCCGCAGAGTTCGAAGCCCAAGCCTCTCAGGCATTGATCGAACGCTTCGGAGTCCGGCCGGTGCTGGGGGGCTCGACCGCCGGATCCACCAATAATCCCGCCCCGGAACTGATCGCCCGACGGGAGCGACTCGACGGGGGCATTCTGTACCTCCGCCTGGGTCGGGTGGACTTGGGATTGCCCACGGCACTCCGGGCCGCACTCAACGACAAAGTCTGGACCACCAACGCCTCGGGTCTCGTCCTAGACCTCCGGTTTACCTCGGGCGACTCCCTTCCGGCGGCCGGTGAAACCGCCAGCCTCTTCTCCGACCGGACCGAGGCCATTCTTCACTGGGACAGCGGTTCGAGTTCCGGCTCAGGTGCCCAGCGCCTCTGGAGCCTCCCCATGGCCGTCTTGGTGAACAATCGGACCGAAGGGGCCGCCGAAGCGCTGGCGGCCGCATTGAGGCAAGAGACCGGAAGCCCCCTCATTGGACAGGCCACCGCCGGACGGCATGGAGTATTTCGGGAAGTCGGCCTGGGAGATGGCACTCGCCTTCAGGTGCCGGCAGGACGCATCCGACTGGGTGATGGATTAACCCTGGCTGCGGGGCCCATCCCGCCGGACATCCGGATCCCGGTTCCGGAAAATACCGAACGCGGCTTCCTCGGAAATCCCACCGCGGCCCTCAAACCCAACGGGACGAATGGGATCACTGGTGCCAACGGGTCCGCCTCCCTTCCACGACGGAAAGTCACCGAGGCTGATCTGGTGCGTGCACAACGGAGCGAGCCGACCGACTCGACAACCGAAACCCACACGACCGAAAAAGCCACGGCACCCATCCGGTTGGCCGACCCTGTCCTGGCCCGAGCGGCAGACCTCGTCCGTGGATTGAATGCCTTCCAGAAGGCGCGTTGACGCAGTCTCCTGGCTTGCTGGAGCAAAGCCCGCATCGGACCGACTCAACTCAGGTCCGGGCCGGCAAAACGTTCCAGCGCCGGGCCTTCAATTCGAACCGAGGGAGGGATCCAGCGGGGACTGAGACGACAGAAATCCGCAACGACAACGCCTCATGAAGGCGGTCGGCCAAATCGCGACAAACCGACTCCGGTGCCTCGGCTTCGAGGGACACCGCAGCCAGATCGCCCGTTTGGTCCACCGTCACTTGGTACTCTCCCACGGCATCCAAGGATCGGACGACCGCCTCCACGGCCGAGGGATAGAGATTCACCCCGCGAACGACCACCATGTCGTCCACCCGCCCCAAAATCCCACCCTCGAACGTCCACCGCCCCCGCCATTGTCGCGGACAAACCCAATCTCCGGTCCGGTAGCGGATGAGGGGCGAACCCACCCGTTTCAAAGTCGTCAGGACCAACTCACCGCGCGTCCCCTCGGACACGGGAGCCAACGTCTGAGGATCCACAATCTCCGCAAAGAACTGGGAATCAAGCGTCACCAGGCTTCCCGGCAGTTCGGCCGATTCGTAAGTCACTGGCCCGGTCTCGGTCATCCCGTGGTGATCGAACACCTGGGCCCCGGGCCAAGCGGCTTCGATGCGCGAACGGACAGCCCTCTGACTCCCCCCCGGCTCACCAGCCACGATGATCCGCCGCACCCGACACTGGCGCAGATCGATTCCCTCGGAACGGGCCGTCTCGGCCAAGTGCAGCGCGTAGGTTGGCGTGCAACACATCACGGTGAAGCCTTGTTCCATCAGCACTCTCAAGCGGAGCGCAGAACTCATCCCACCCCCCGAGACGGACAGCACGCCCAGCCGCTGGGCTGCCTCGAAGGCCAACCAAAATCCCAGAAAGGGTCCAAAACTAAAGGGGAAGAACGCCCGGTCGCCCGGCCCCACCCCCGCTTGCCTCAACACCTCCACCCATCCGTCGGTCATGGCAGACCAGCTCTCCGGGGTGTCCAGCCACCGCATGGGGGCTCCGTGTGTACCGCTGGTCTGGTGGCAACGCGTGTAAGCGTTCACCGGGAAGGTGAGGTTGGATCCGTAGGGCGGGAAAGCCGCCTGATCGGCCACCAGTTCGGCCTTGGTCGTCAGCGGAAACCGCGTCCGAAAATCTTCCAACGACGAAGGCAAGGCCGAACACCCCACCGATGCGTACTTCCGCCCGTAAAAGGGATTGCTGGGCAAAACCGCCCCCAGCAGCGACCGAATTGCATCCAACGGGGGCACTGCCGCCAAGGCCGCCCCAGTTGACGGATGTCCGATGTCGCTCACGCGCTGGGGTTCTCAGTCACGGGTGGAGCGCTGGGTGAGCCCGGCTCAGTGAGCGTTCGTCGAACCGCCCGCAGGAACGGCGGGAACAACAACCCCGGCCGCCGGCTTGGCCGGGCCACCGGTGTTCGACGGCGCGTACTTCGCCACCATGAAGGCCCCGGTCGCCGCCAGGACGCAGCCCAGAATGAACGGCAGCGGAAGGGACTTGATTCCACCCTGCGGCGGATGCAGCAGCATCGCGACCAGCGTGTTGATGACCGGAGCCCCGCCGAAAACGATGGGCATCACCGCCGCGGCTGCGGCTCCCTTGTAAATGGGCGCAGCGGCCCCCAACGCGAGCACCAGGGTGAACGCACCCACGGCACCGGCTGCGCCGGCGATCAGGCTCCATTGGATGCCCATCGGGGTGAGACTCCAGTCCGAACCCCGGACCTTCAGCAGGACCGCCGATGCGACGCCGATGATGGCATAGGCGATGCAGACAAACAGGAAGGCCTTCAAACCCGCATGCGGGGTTTCTGAACCCATCGGCATGTAGCCGCGGCCTTTGTGCAAGATCACGCCGTAAACCCCCCAAGAGAGCACCGTCAGGAGGGCAAAAATCAGCCAAGTATTGCCAGGACCAGCCGCCGCAGGAGCAGAATTCATTGTGGGGACAGGCTACGTTCGGTTGGTTCAAACAGCAACAAGTCAGGCATCCGACAGGTGACACGGAGGGGTGTCTCCCCGCACCATCCCGCCCCGATGCAAGAATTGATCTCCAAGGCCGCGGCCTTGTTGGAAGCCCTGCCCTACATCCAACGGTTCTCCGGACAGACCTTCGTGGTGAAGTACGGTGGCAGTTTCATGGACTCACCCGATCCGGCCATCCGCAACGGAGTCGCCCGAGACATCGTGTTTCTGGAAGCGGTGGAGATCAACCCGGTGGTCGTCCACGGAGGCGGCAAAGCCATCACCCGGGCCATGGAAGCCGCAGGCCTGAAAGCCAACTTCATCCAAGGACAACGCGTCACCGACGCCGCGACAGTCGAAGTGGTGGACCAGGTGTTGTCGCGCGAAATCAACCCTGAGGTAGTGAAGACCATTCAGTCACTGGGCGGTGCGGCTCGAGGGTTTGCCGGGACCGACATCTTCACCTGCAAGAAACTCTGGCTTCAAGATGCCGCCGGCAACCCGGTGGACATCGGCTTCGTCGGAGAAGTCACAGCCGTGAACACCGAACCCTTGCTGGACTGCATCCGCCAGGGAATTACCCCGGTCATTAGCCCCACCGCCCGAGGCGAAGACGGACATGTCTACAACTGCAACGCCGACGTCGCCGCCGCCATGGCCGCCATCGCCCTCAAGGCCTGCCGGTTGGTCTTCATGTCGGACGTCCCCGGTCTGATGCGCGACCCGAAAGACCCCGCCACCGTCATCCCGCACCTGTCGATCTCCGAGGTTCCCGCCCTCAAGGCCACCGGCGTGGTGGACAAAGGCATGATCCCCAAGGTGGACAGCGCGGTCTCGGCACTGAAATCCGGTATCGAAAAAGTCTCCTTCGTGGATGGCCGCGTGCCGCATTCCGTCCTGCTGGAGATCTTCACCGACGCCGGCGTGGGCACCGAAGTGGTGCTGCAGTGACCGGACGATTTCTCAAGCACAGCACGGAGCGAGAATCGCATCGCTCATGCCGTGAATGATCTTTTTATCGGCCGGATTGAGCGTGGCCAAGATGCCTCCGAGTTTTGGACGGGCCTGATCCGCATCGCCGGACACGAAATAATACGGGCACAAGCGGGCACGGACTGGCTGACGCGTGACCGCGCCCGTATCGAGGTCCAAGGCCTCGGCCTCCAGCAGTCGCGGTTTGTGGTACTGCTGCAGGAGGTAGGGCGATCCGGGCCAGGCCTCGAGAGCCCGATCCACCGCCGCCCCCCATTCACCGGCGCTCAAATCCGACCCCAGATGAACACCCCGCGAACCCCAGGCCTCCGGACTGAACCCAGAGATCTTCAGCACCAGCGCCCGATCCCGCTGGGATAGCCCCTTGAGCTGCGACCACTCTGTGATTTCCAACCCGGGATACGCGCCATGGGGCGGCAGCGGCGTGGGATCCAGCAACCAACTGCGCGGCACAATCTTCAGCAACCGGAGGTAGAACCCCTCCCCCAATTCCTGCCGCCAGAACTCCCGCAAGTTCCGGTTCCACAACAGCGCGAAGAGCAGCTTCTCCTCGAAGATGGGCCTGGGCGGCGGCGTCAGCCGGACCCGCTTTTCCAGAGCCTTCTGAATCAGAGCGCCTGATCCCCGCACCTGGGGCAGATCGAACAACTCAAAGAAGCGGTACACCGCCTCACCATCGGCGGGCGCATCGAATTCTCCTCCGTGCACCTCGAAGCGACCTGAGCCCAGCCGTGCAGCTAACCAGACCATTTCCGGGCGATAAGACGCAGCCTCCTCAGATACCACGATATGCACCTTCGGGGCCGCCCCGAAAATGGACGCGAATCCGTCCTGCATACCGGAGCCGCCCCCGATGACCGCATCGCCCAGAGCCGCGTAGGTTTGGTTCAGCCACTGCGTCAGACCGATGCCACCCGGCACCGAATCCAGTTCGGAGATGATGAACCCCTCCTCCGTCAGCAGCAGGTCCGGGCGAATCACTCGGGGCAGTTCATTGCGCAAGGCTGCCGCCCGTTGGATCGCCACCAATTCCCGCGGCTTTCCCTGATCCAAAACCTCGGCCACCCAAGCCGGCGCGCGCCCCTCGGCGCTCCGCCGATACAACTGGTTCACCGCCTTGTAGAACTGGTGGAACACCCGCCCCAGCGACTCAATCTCCGTGGCCAGCGACTCACCGAGAGCCAGCGGTCGCGCCGCCGTTTTCCAGCTCATCCCCCCGAAGAGCCCTCCCTCCGGCATGGCTTGGCGCAACGACTGAGCCCGATCAACAGCGGTCATGTGCCCTCACCCTACGAACCCTCCCCGCGAGCCTCAACCTCATCCGCTCTCAGAATGGCCGCCCAGCCAAGAAACCGCGAAGCCACCACCCGCGACCCACCCCAAGCGCCAGCCCCACGACCGTACCACCCCAAAAGCGGCAGCGGGACCGGGCCGGAGCGAGCCTTGGAGGCGAACCAGCCACCCCCTCGCGCACAGCGCGAAAGCCCCATCCTCACCAGAGCCTCCTCAGCACCTTTTAGCCAATTGGCCTCGCCATTTTCGGTATCATTGTCTGCCCATTTCACCCCTTTTTCCGCGCTCCACTCACCCAAACGGCCATCGAATGCGCTTAGCCAAAGGGTGTTTCCACTTTTAAAAATGCTTTTAAT
>CAMCYJ010000093.1 GCA_945883815.1 Akkermansia muciniphila
CAGAGCGAGGGCCAACAGGCTCCAAACCACTGTCATGGCCGCCGCCGCGGCGATGATGACAGAGGCGAACACGGGCCGTCGCCAGGCCTCCCAGGCGGCCCGCGCCTGAAGACGCCCCAGTGGCACGGTGTCCGTCGCGGGCCAAGGCAGGTCTACGAATCCGGCGATCCCGGCCAGACGCAGGGCTCCGGGGAGCAGTTCGAGCTGAAGGTCCGCGGTGCGACCCGGGGGTTCCGAGTCATCAGGGCGGACCGCCACGCCGAGGTGGGGCGAATCGGCCAGCAACCGTGGTGCTGTCTCCGGCCAATGGAATCGACCCTGGACCAAAGCCGGACCGTCCTCTGGAAACTCCCGCACGGCCTGGTCCAACACAGGCCACCAAGAGGTGTACAAAGCCCAGCCTAGCACCAAGGCCGTGCTCAGAGCGAATCCCCCGAGGAATCCGAGGGCACGGCCGAAGCTTGCATCGGCAAAGCGAGACACTCCGTTCCCGGTGAACGGTTGCCAAGCCCCTTGCGACCGTCGGGAAACCGTCGGAGCGGCACAGGCCAGGCTGGTTGTCGTGTCGGACACGGCATGAGTTCAACGGGAAGCGGGGCCGCGGGCAATTCATCCCGTCGGTGAATTCCAGTTTGCCCAGCCCATGGGACCAGATGCATAATGTCGGTAGTTCCTAGACTGCGCCCAATGAAGACCTATTGCTTTCCCATCGTCGTGGCCGCCGCGATCCTCGCTGGTTGTGCCTCCAATGCCGCTGATTCCGCTGCCTCCAAGCCCAAGACGGGCCAGATTGGCCATGTGGATTCTGAGGGCTTCACCCTGATCTCGGACGGCTCTTGGACTGGTTGGAAGGTCAACGAGAACCAAGCTTCCTGGAGCCTCGCCGATGGCGGCTTCAAGGCCCAGGGCGAGCGTTCCCATAACTTCTACACCGGACCGCTGGCTCCGTTTAAGGACTTCGAGTTGAAGGTCGATGTGAAGACGGCCCCCAACTCCAATGGCGGCATCTACATCCACACCAAGTATCAGGATTCCGGATGGCCCTGGGGCGGTTACGAGACCCAGGTCAACCAGACCCAGGGCGACTGGCGCAAGTCCGGCAGCATCTATTCGGTGCAGGACGTCAAGGCTGACAAGCTCGAGGGTGTGGTCCGCGACAACGAGTGGTACACGCACCACGTCATTGTGAAGGGCAACCGCGTCCAGATATTCTTGAACGGCAAGTTGGTGAACGACTTCACCGAAGAGGCGGGTCGCAAGGCCGGCAAGGATTTCGAGCGCAAGCTCAGCGAGGGCACCATTGCCTTTCAAGCCCATGACCCCAAGTCGGTCGTGCTGTACCGCAACGTGCGGGTCAAGAAGCACTAATCCTTCCGAGCCCGTCCGGAAACGGGCTGGTGAGTGAAACGAGCCAAGGCTGGCGGTTCGGTCGCCCAAAAGGTGCGCCTAAAAGGAGCAACCAAAAGGTGCGACCGAACTGCGGTTTGCCGGGCTCTTGACTGCGTCTAACTTGGCTGTCGCGTGGTGTTGCCGTTTTCCGATCGGGGATTGTTTGCCGCCGCGGTGGTGCTGTATGCGCTGGCCGCGGGCTTTGCCGTGATCATCTGGCGTCGGCAGTTCCAGCGAGACAGCGGTGCCCTTTACGGACTCATGGCAGCGGGCTGGGTGCTGCATACCGGGGCCATGTTCCGGCGCGGATTTTCCCTCGAACGTTGCCCCATCCACAACTTGTTCGAGGCGACCATGTTCGTGACTTGGACCATTTCCGCGGTCTACCTGCTGATCGGCGGGTTCAGTCGCATGCGATTCCTGGGGGCCTTTGCGGCGCCGGTCCTCACCCTGCTGGGGGTCTTTGCTCTGATGCCCGCCCTGGACCCGCCCGCCGGGCAGCGCCCCGACTTTTCCAGTGGCTGGGGGCCGATCCATGCGGCTCTGGTGCTGTTGGCCTATGGATCCTTCGGTTTGGGTTCTTTGGCTTCCGGCATGTACCTGAGGCAAGAACACAGCCTGCGTTTTGACAAGGCCCGGGCGTTGCGGGCGCTCTTGCCGCCCATCACTCGCCTCGAGTCGGCGACGACGGGCTTGCTGTGGGTGGGTTGGGCGCTGCTGTCCGCGGGGTTGGCCTCGGGTTCCCTCTACTTGCGCCAAGCTAGGGGAGCGTGGTTTGTCGCGGATCCCTTCGTGATTTATTCCTGCGTTACTTGGCTGCTTTACGGCGGACTCTTGCTGGGTGCCTGGCAGTTTCGTCAGCGGGGTCGTCGGTTGGCCTGGGGCTCGGTTCTGGGTTTTGCCGTGCTCATGCTCACCTTCTGGGGGATGTACCTTCTGTCCGAAATGCACAACCGGGTTCCACGCCCCCACTCCTGATGCCTCTCGTTGCCGTGGGTCTCAGTCACAAGACCGCTCCGGTCGAGGTGCGGGAGCGGATGGCCTTTGCCGAAGCCGACCTCGCACCCGCGGCGGCACGCATTCGATCTTTGGGCCTGGCCACCGAAGCTTTGGTGGTTTCCACCTGCAACCGGGTCGAACTGTATGCGGCCATCCCGTCGGGTGATCCGGCGGCACTGGTCCAGCAGTTGCGCGGTTTTCTGGCCCGCGACCGGGGCCAATCCGGTGACCTGACGGGAATCGTGTACACCCATCAAGGAACCGCAGCCCTGGAACATCTGTTTCGCGTGGTCTCCGGGCTGGATTCGCTGGTGTTGGGTGAGACGGAGATCCTGGGTCAGATCAAGCGTTTCTATTCGGTCGCCTTGGCCTCCGGGAGCACCGGAGGCATCTTGAACCGGTCGTTCCAAAGGGCGTTCGCCATGGCCAAGCGCATCCGCACCGAGACTCAGATTCAACGGGGCAACACCTCGGTGGCCGCGGTCGCCGTCGAATTGGCCGAGAGGATTTTCGACGACTTGGATCGACGCCAAGTGCTGGTGATCGGGGCCGGTGATACCAGTGAAAAGACCGCCCGGGCGCTGCGAGGTCGGGGAGCTCAGGGCATCCTGGTTTCCAATCGTTCCTTCGACCGTGCTGCGGCCTTGGCCGAACAGTTGGAAGGTCGGGCCATCGGTTTTCAGGACTGGGAACGTGAATTCACCGCGGTGGATATCGTGGTCAGCGCCACGGGTTCGCCGCGTCCGATCCTCGACCGGGCCCGGCTGGAACGTCTGATGGCCGGGCGCAGGCCCCGTCCCATCTTGCTCATCGATCTGGCCGTGCCCCGGGACATCGATCCTGCCGTGACCTTGTTGCCAGAGGTGTTTCTGGCCAATGTCGATGACCTCCAATCGGTGGCCGATACGGCGACCCGCCAACGTCGGGAAGAGGTGGCCCGTTGCGAGGTTCTGATCCGCGAGGCCGCCGCTGAATTTGACGGTGAGCGTCGCTTCGGCTCCTTCGCCCTGCGCTCACCGGCCGCCTGATTCCCATGCCCCTGAATCGACCCATCCTCATCGCCACCCGCGGCAGCGCCCTGGCATTGGCCCAGTCTCGTCAGGTCCAATATCACCTTCAGGCGGCCTTCCCGGGTGAGCGCTTCGAACTGGAAGTGATTCGAACCACGGGCGATGCCCTCCAGACTTTGGCACCTGCTGATTCCGCGACGCCGCTTCCGAAGGGCCTGTTTACCAAGGAGCTCGAAGTGGCTCTCCTGGAAAACCGAGCCGACTTGGCGGTCCACAGCCTCAAGGATTTGCCCACCGAGCTGCCGGAGGGGCTGACGCTGGGAGCCATTTGTCCGCGCGCCGATGTCCGGGAGGTTTTGTTGTATCGCGACGCGGTGAGGGTTGTCGCCGAGAAGAATCCGGTGGCCGATTGGACTCCCGGAAGCAAGGAGCGTTCAGGCTTTGGTCCAGGTCTCTCGCTCGAAGGGTTGCCGGAGGGTGCAGTGGTGGCCACCAGCAGTACCCGGCGGTCGGCGTGGGTGAAAGCGCTGAGGCCTGATGTTTCCGTGGTTCCGATTCGGGGCAATGTGGGGACCCGGCTCTCCAAGCTGCTTCAGGACGATGGGATGGATGCCACCTTGCTCGCCGCAGCCGGGTTGTCCCGTCTGGGTTTCGACCTGAGCCCCAAAGGGGTGCTGCGGGCAGATTATCGGCTGAGCCCGGCCCAAAGGTCCGTGTTTGATCCGCCGCCCGAGGGCATTCTCGGGACGATCCTGGAGCCGGAAGAATTCCTGCCGGCTGTGGGGCAGGGCGCCGTGGCTCTGGAAATCCGCACCGGAGATTCGGAGATCGGCTCTCGGGTGGAGATGCTGAACCACTTCAACACCCATCAGGCGGTCTTGGCCGAGCGGGCCTTCCTGCGCGGGATGGGTGGGGGGTGCCAAAGTCCGATCGCCGGCTATGCCCGGGTGGTCGGACATCAGTTGCACCTGCGGGTGGCGGTCTTCCGCGACGGCATCGGCCGCTTTCAGGAGGCCAAGGCCCCGGTCCGGGAAGCCGAGCGCCTGGGTGTCCGGTTGGCCGAGCGGCTCTTGGCTGGCCTTGTCCGGGTCTGAGAGCCTGTCTGAACCGATCCCGTAACGGGTCTTCGGTTTCCAAATGCGGACAATCCTGATCTCATAGAGCGTTTTCATGAATCACGAGCCCTTTGTCGCTTTCATGCGGGAACTTGCCGAGGCCAGCGCCCAAGTCATCCTGCCTTATTTCGGAGCCCGGGACATGGGCTTGGAGCTCAAGAGCGATGCCTCCCCTGTGACCCTGGCCGATCGCGGGGCCGAGAAGGTGATGCGGGAGATGATTGCGCGTCGCTTTCCCGATCATGGGATCATCGGTGAGGAATTCGGCACTGAGCGGGGCGATGCCGAATACGTTTGGGTGCTCGATCCGGTGGACGGCACCAAGAGCTTCATTCTGGGAGTCCCACTCTTCGGGACTCTCATCGGGTTGCTCCATCGCGGTCGGCCCATTGTGGGTTGCATTCACCAGCCAGTGATGCGGCAGCTGATGATCGGAGATGGAACCCTCACCACGCTCAATGATCGACCAGTACGGATCCGACCTTGTGCCCGTCTTTGCGAGGCCTCCTTGCTCACCACCGATCCCCTGTATCCGGCCCAGTACCAGAATGGGGCTGGGTTCGATGCCCTCACCCGTTCGGTTCGCCTCTACCGGGGCTTTGGAGACTGTTACGGTTATTTGCTGCTGTGTTCAGGGTGGGTGGATGTGATGGTCGATCCGATCATGAACCCGTGGGACCTCCTGCCGCTGGTACCTGTGTTGGAAGGGGCTGGCGCTCGCGTCTCCGATTGGCAGGGCCACCCGGCCAATCATGCCGGAGCCACCTCTGCGGTGGCTTGCGCGCCCGAACTGCTCGACGAGGTGATCCGATTGTTGAATCCCTGAAGTGCTGTCTTGGACTGGGAAATGGCTCCGAACGGCCCAAGGCTCTGAACGGCCCAATGGAACCGATACGACGGTTTGCGCCGGTGGATCCGTAGGATAAAAAAGCCGGTATTCGATTTCAGGACACCTTCAAGGTGCTCTGCGAATACCGGCCGATTGTTTTTCCAGATGGATTGGCCCAGTTAACTGGTCCAATAGCCATAGCCTTGTCGGAGTCAGCGAGGGAGGTTTTCCCAAGGCCGGAGGCCCGAAGGAATGAGGACCCAAGGGCTCGATCCAACGACTGGACGGTCTGTTCGTTTATTTGAGGAAGACGAGCTTGCTCTTGCGATCGCCTTCAGTGCGGATGAGGTCCTGATTGTCCTTCAGGAAGTTGATCACGCTGGCGTAGGACACCCCAGTTTGCTTGGTGATATCGATCTGAGAGATGCCTTGCGGGGTGGCCTTCAAGACTTCAGTGATTTTGGTGCGAATGACATCGCCACCCATACGGGTCCGTCTCTCAGTGCGAACCGGGGATGAAACACCCGCCGTGGAAATTCCCAGACGTTTGCAGGTGTTGGAAATCTGAGCCTCAATGTCAGCCAATTGGGTTTCCAGCTCTGCTTTCTTGGAGACCAGTTCTTGGAGGTTGTTGTCGCGCAACAGGTCGAGCTTCTTCTGGAGTTCCAGGGCCTGACGTTCGATCTCTTTGGTAATGTCCATGGTGGATACGAATTTTATTTGATCCGAAACCGACCACCCCGAGCTGAAAGTCAGCACAGAGCGGTTTGTTATGAGGACATCCTAACGACCGCTAACAACAAGGCAAGAATTAATATCTAATGGAACAATACCACTGAGATAGAATCTACCTAACACCAACCCGGAAGGATGAGCCCTATTCTGTTGGTCAATACAATTGGATTCGGAGTGGATCAGCTCTAAAAACTCCTCAAAACAGGCCGGTTTATCTATTTTAATTCTATTTCAAAAACCGTATCCGACACGGTGCAAAGACCCAGCTTGGGCCTGTTAATAACCTGTTGATAACCTTTAAGAAAACAATCGCTTTGGATCTGTTTGTGGATCAGTTTCTAGACGAGAGATTGCAACCGGCAATGAACCCATGTTTTTTGAATCCTCTTTCAAAATCGGAGAGAGATTGCGCAGAGGGCGACTGGACCGGTACGAGACGCAGGTCAGGGAGCGCGTGCAGCACGATGGGAAATGCAGGACTTAGTGACGCTTCCTTGCCTTCTGGAAGGAGATGGCGCCGTTTCAACAATGTTTGTAATGTGAGCCCAATGAGGCCGCAGGTCGCCTGCAGGAAAGGGTTCACTTTGGTGGAGTTGCTGGTGGTGATCGCTGTGATCGCCATTCTGGCGTCCATGTTGTTGCCCGCATTGTCCTCGGCCAAGGCCAAGGCGGGGTCAGTACGCTGTCAGGGCAACTTGCGGCAGGTAGGATTGGCCACTCAACTCTATGCGCAAGACCATCGTGGGGCGGTCCGTCTCCAATCGCCATTGGTGATCACCAATACATGGGCCCAGTCGTTGGCGGCCCACCAGAACCTGCCCGCTTCCATCTTTTTGTGCCCCACCTACCCGCCTTATTCTTGGACCAATTGGCTGATGACTTTCGGGGTCTGGGTAGACCCTCCGGAGGCCCTGCGGACCGGACCTCTTCAAGAAATTCTCCAGAGTGAGCGGATTGAACAACCCGCCACGTACCTTCACTTGGCCGATACCACCAGTCGGGGTCGTCTGGGAATTACCGCCCGCCAGTTTCATGTCTTCCGGATTGATGAGGATTATGAAATACATGGCCGTCATTCCAACCGGGCCAATGGCTGGTTTTTTGATGGTCATGTCGAATCCATGAACCAACCGCGATTGAGTGGTCTGGGTTTCATCGGACTCTTTGAGCAGGATCGGTTTCCCGGTTATTTCTGAAGCCGAGAACCGGTTTTGCCAGACGGGCCTTTGTTTCAGCCGGTCTCAGTCGGAACCATTGGAGTTGGATCGGTCATGCTGACTGCGCCTTCTTCCGCAAGAGCTTAGTTGTTTGCTCGATCCGGGTCTCAACCATGGGCCTCTAATCGGCCTGCGCCTCCCAACTGAATCATTGGCTCCTTGCGCGCCTGAGAATTAAACTCAGGTCCAATGATTCAATCTTGCCGGAACTGAAAGTGGCCCAGCAGGGCGGCTCGGGTTTTTTCAGACAGGGGGGCCTGCCGGTAGGTGGCGTTCTCCAGGGGCTCGGCACTGGTGGAACGCAGCGCTCGGCCCAGCCAGTCGTTTCCCAGGGGCCGTGGAATCAGGGTCAGCGCATTGCTGGCCAGGGTCGTCTCTTCCTTTTCTCCGGTCGCCTCGCCGGCACCGACATAGAAGCCGGCCCGCAGCAGGGTGGTCCGGAGAAGGGTGGCCCGGGAATAAGTGGCCAGGGCACAGGGGCGCTCTGGATCCAATCGCCCGAAGAGTCGCTGGAACAGGGGCAAGGTCCACATCGCCGGATTCCGTGCCGGCGAATACGCATCGTAGAAGATGGCGTGGGGAGCCGGCAGCGGATCAGTGGATTGGATGCGGCCAGGAAAATCGGCCACCTCTGCTTGCCAGCAGACCGAGAGGCGATCGTGGACGAATTCACACTGGTGGTGTTCCAGCAGCGCGCCGAAGGCGGTCTCGAAGCCCAACGGATAGCCCAGCTCCTGGGCGTGGTCCCGGGCGAAGCGCAGGGGCTCCAAGGTGTGATCAAAACTCACGATGCGGATCCGTTTTGGGATCCCGGCCAGGTGCCGCAGGGCGGTAGTGACATTGGCCGCGCTGCCCAGCCCCACATCCCAGAGCACCCATTCCGGGTCAGTCGAAGCGCTGAGGCGTTCGGGGAGTCGCAGCTGTCGCACATACAGCGCCTCGGCTTCGGCGACCGGTCCAATGACCGGGTGGAAGGTTTCTCCTTCGGCCAGGGATCGTATGCTGGTGGTGCCGTTGGCCAGTTGGACCAGGGAGTAAGCGAATTCCATCGTTGTCGTGGGAAGCTCAGAGATCGACCGGCAGTGGAGCCCGGGCAGCCCGTGGGATTACGGGTCAGTCGGTCGAAGCTTCTTCGTCGGAGTTGGTGCCATTCCAGCGACCGGGATCTGCGCAAAGGCCCCGGGTTGATGCCGCCACGAAGGCGATCAATTCCTGACAGACCGGTTGGGGAAAATCAGCAGCGGTTTGACTCAGTCGCTCAGCCCTCGGAAGGACCGACCGGAAGAGCACGTGATACAAGCGTTGGAGGGCCCGGCGGTCTTCCGTGCTGATGCCTGCCCGACGCAAACCCACCCGGTTGAGCCCGCAGAGGGTGTTGTTGTCCCGGGCCAGCGTGAACGGCGGGAGGTCCAGTGAGATGCCTGCCCCCCCTTGCATCAGGGCCAGTCGACCAATCCGGCAAAACTGGTGGACGAGGCAGCTGCCGGAAATGAAGGCCCGGTCGTGCATCACCACATGGCCACCCAATAGCGCTCCGTTGGCCAGGACATTGTGGTTTCCCAATACACAGTTGTGTCCGACATGGGAACCCGCCATCAGGAAGTTTCCGTCGCCGAGGACAGTGTCTTCTTCCAGCCGATTCGAGCGGTGCACGGTCACGTGTTCTCGGAAAATGTTATCGTTACCGATGAGGAGTCGAGTGGGTTGGCCTGCGTATTTGAAGTCTTGGGGCGCGTCTCCGAGAACGGCACCGGCATGGATGCGGTTGCCCGATCCCAGTCGGGTGTGGCCCGTCAGGTAGGCACCGGGGCCCACGTGGCAATCAGGCCCCAGGATCACATGGCCATCAATGACCGCATACGGGCCTACTTGGCAGCCTTCGCCGAGTTGGGCCGAGGGATGAATGACGGCTGTGGGGTGGATTACGGTGGGCATCGGAGAGTTCAGAGGAGGAATCCCACCACGCAACCGGTCATGTAACAGGCGAAGAGTCCTCCCACCATGGCCTTGATGCCCACTTGGGCGAGGTCTTTGCGTCGGCTGGGCACCAGGGCACCGATGCCTCCGATTTGGATGGCCACGCTGCCGAAATTGGCGAACCCGCAGAGCGCGTAGGCGGCGATGACGTAGCTGCGGGGGTCTAGCGATGCCTGTTGTTGAGAGAGGGAGATGTACCCCACGAACTCGGTGAGCACGATGCGTTCGCCGAGGATTTGCCCCACGGCCAGGCAATCCTTGGAAGGAATACCCATGAGCCAAGCGAACGGAGCGTTGGCGTAGCCGAGCAGTGTTTGCAGAGGTTTTTGGGTCACCCAGCCCAGTTGGCCGAAGCCCTGGCCGAGGATCCAATTCACGGCCGCAACCAGCGAAGTGAAGGCCAGCAGCATGGCGATGACATTGATGGCCAGTTTCATGCCGTCGCTGGCGCCGGAGCAGGCGGCGTCAATGCCGTTGACGGTCTCACGTTCGATCTTGGCGGTCGAACCGGCGGCCGTTTCGCTCACCTGCGTCTCCGGGATGATGATCTTGGAAATGAGGAGCGCGGCCGGGGCGCTCATCACGCTGGCGGTCAACAGGTGCCCGGCCGGTACTTTGAGCAGTCCCGAATACACCCCCATCACACTGCCGGCGATGGTGGCGAAACCACCGACCATCATGCAGTGCAATTCACTGCGGGTCATGCCGGGCAGGTAGGGCTTGATGACCAGCGGGGCCTCGGTCTGGCCCATGAAGATGTTGGCCGCGGCGCTGAGGGTCTCGCTGCCGCTGGTGCCCATGGCCCGTCGCATTAACCAAGCCGCGGCCCGGACCACGAGTTGCAGGAATCCGTAGTGGTAGAGGATCGAGGACACGGTGCTGATCAACACGATGATGCCGGTGATCACCAGGGCGAAGAACAATGCATTCTCTGGGCCGAAGGCCTTGGACATCACCGCTTCATTGGCCAGCGGTCCGAACATCAGTTTGTTGCCCTCGTTGGCAAATCCGATAAAGTGCGAGACCAATTGCTGGCAGGCGTTGAAGATGGCTTCTCCAGGGCCGGTCTTGAGGATGAACCATCCAAAGAAGAACTGGAGGGTTAATCCCCACAACACGGCCCGGAACGGGAAGCGGCGCTTGTGCTCGGAGAGCAGCCAGGCCACGCCGATGAGGGCGACGATTCCCAACAGGCTAATGAATTTCATGGTCGCTAGGCCCCACGGTGGTCTCAGCGGCCCGGACCGACAAGCCCTTCCTCGATATGCGTTCAAAATGGGGATTGCCCCTGAAGCGGCCCGCTCTATCCTGTCGGGCGTGAAGGGTTCTTACCGATTTCGGGCAATGGCGGTTTTGTGTTTTTTCGCCGCTTCTGCCCTGTTTTCGGGATGTGGGGGATTTACTGGATCCCACAGCGTCTCACCGGCGTCGATCCTACTTCCAGGTCTGCTCAAGGCCGATCCCACACCCCGTTCAGCCCCGGGTTCTCTGACCAACGGAGTTGCATTCACTGCCTCGTCGACCCGAACGGTCCTCATGGCCGTAGTGGTCCGGGTGCCTGCCAATTGATTTTCCAACCATGCGTTTCCCTCTCGCGCCGACGGCCAAGATCGCCCGGCACATCGTCAAACATAAACTCAAACGCACCCCCAAGTACGCGATGGTGTTGCAGTTGGAGCCGCTCCATACCTGCAACCTGACTTGCACGGGCTGTGGTCGCATCCGGGAGTATTCCACCTCGCTGAAAGACATGGTGCCGCTGGAGCAGTGTCTGGCGGCTGCGGCAGAATGCGATGCGCCCATGATTTCGATCTGCGGCGGTGAGCCCTTGATCTATCCCAAGATCGAGGAGTTGGTGGAGGGTCTGCAGGGACAGGGCCGTTTGGTGTACATTTGCACCAACGGTGTCTTCATGCGCAAGAAGATGCGGG
Source organism: Akkermansia muciniphila (assembly GCA_945883815.1). Lineage (GTDB taxonomy): Bacteria > Verrucomicrobiota > Verrucomicrobiia > Limisphaerales > UBA9464 > SXXZ01. The sequence goes on from CAMCYJ010000093.1 coordinate 11,203, forward strand.
AGTACCTGGCGAGCGTTTACTCTCCGGCCTTCGAACCCCAGTTGGCACAGTTGCTCGCAGAGAAACTGGTGACCGAAAAGGAGGCCGATGTCATCCGCAAGGCGGATGCGGCTGCCAAGTCCAAGACGGTGATTCGGCCCGGCAAGTGGCATTATTGGAATGTCCATGTCGACGGCTTGGAGTTCACTCACGACCTCATCGTCGAGCGCGAGGGTGTCTTCAAGGAGTGCGTGGCCGCCATCCAGATGGCCAAGATCTTGGGCTATCAGGTCGCCACCAACACCACGGTGTACAAGGAGACTGAAACTGCCGAGTTGGAGGAGATGTTCAAGTTCCTCAGCTCGCTGGGAGTCGATGGTCACACCATCTCACCCGGTTACGACTATGACGCCGCCAAGAAGGACATGGTCAAGCGCTTGGGCAAAGACCCGGCCCAGTTCTTCCTCACCCGCGAGATGACCCGCCAGAAGTTCAAGGACATCGAGCGTTGGGGCCAGATGTTCACCATCTTCGGGACTCCGGGTTACCTGGAATTCCTGGCCGGCAAACGGGAGTTGGCTTGCAGCGCGTGGGCTGTGCCGACCTACAACGTCCGTGGCTGGAAAGCCCCCTGCTATGTGATGACCGAGGGTCACTACCCCACTTACGCCCAGATGTTGGCCGAGGTGAAATGGGACCGTTTCGGTGTGGATGAGCGCGGTTGCGGCCGCGATGTCCGCTGCGAGAACTGCATGATGCACTCGGGTTTCGAACCGTCGGGGGCGTTGAGCAGCAGCCCAAGGGATTCGTGGATCAACTTCAAGTACAACTTCGGTTCCCGGCCCCCTGCTTATCCTGCCAGCCCTGAGCTGACCCGTTCGGCCTACAATGGGGCCACCATCGGCAAGGGGCATCTGGCCGAGGCCAAAGAGGCGGTGAACCGTGAGTTCGCCGGCGTGAAATCCTCTTTTGCCCGCGGTGGCAACGACTTGCCGCACGACCATTCCCACGAAGCTTCAGGTAGTTCAGGCGGGTGCTCGAGTGGAGCTTCCGGGGCCGCTGTCGACCAGCTTGCCGACCTCAAGGCCAAGATGGCTGCAGCCAAGAAAATAGAGGTCAAGTCAGAGTAAGACTGGAGCGATCCTCCCCTCTCTTCCACTTTTTGACTCATCCCTGATTTCAATGTCCGCCCTGTTCTTATCCCCACCCTCATTCGATGGTTTCGATGGCGGTGCAGGTGCCCGCTATCAGGCCCGCCGTGAGGTGACCTCTTTCTGGTATCCGACATGGCTGGCCCAACCGGCCGCCTTGGTGCCGAACTCCCGCTTGCTCGATTGTCCGCCCCACGACATCGGCATGCAGGAGACCCTGCGCATCGCCAAGGATTTCGGTCATGTCATCATCAACACATCCACGCCGTCGCTGAAGAACGACTGCAAGGTGGCTGAAGCCATCAAGGCTCAGCGTCCGGACACCAAGATCGGATTCATTGGAGCACATACGGCCGTATTGCCGACCGAGACTCTCAAGGCTTCCCCGGCGATCGATTGGGTGGGTCGCAAGGAGTTCGACTTCACCTGCAAGGAGGTTTGCGAAGACCGCCCGATGGAATCCATTTCGGGGCTGAGTTTCCGCAAGGAGGGCAAGATCATCCACAACCCGGAGCGGGATCTCATCCACAACATGGACGCGCTGCCCTGGGTGGCCGACGTCTACAAGCGGGATCTGGAGATCGAGAAGTACTTTATCGGCTACCTGATGCATCCGTACATCTCGATGTACACGGGTCGGGGTTGCCCGGCTCAGTGCACGTTCTGTTTGTGGCCTCAGACCATTGGTGGCCACAAGTATCGGGTGCGTTCGGCCGAGAACGTGGCCGCCGAAATGGCGTACATGAAGAAGCTCTTCCCGCAGGTTCGGGAGTTTTTCTTCGATGATGACACCTTCACGGCCAATTTGCCGCGGGCTCGGGAGATCGCCAAGAAGCTCGCACCGTTGGGGCTGACCTGGAGCTGCAACAGCCGGGCCAACCTCGATGAAGACACCATCCGGTTCTTCAAGGATTGCGGTCTGCGGCTCTTCCTCGTCGGCTACGAGTCGGGCAATGACGACATCCTCAAGCGCATCAAGAAGGGTGTGACCACCGATGAAATGCGCCGCTTCACCAAGGCCTGCCACCGTGTGGGCGTGGTGATCCATGGCACCTTCATCCTCGGGTTGCCGGTGGAGACTCAGGAGACCATCGAGCAGACCATGCGCTTTGCCCAAGATCTGGACGTGTTCTCCATGCAGGTATCGCTGGCCGCACCGTATCCCGGCACCGAACTCTACGAAATGGCCCGTCAGAACGGGTGGTTCTCCAAGAAGGACAAGACCGATATCGTTCACGGCGACGGCTTCCAGCAGTCCACGCTGGAGTATCCGGGTTTGTCGAAGGATGAGATCTTCGAGTCGGTGGATCGTTTCTATCGGCGGTACTACCTGCGGTCGGGTCCGATCCTGCGGATCATCAAGACCATGCTGGAAGACAAGAGTGTCATGGTGCGCCGATGCCGCGAGGGCTACGAGTTCTTCCGCAGCCTCAACCAGCGCAAGGTGGATTTGGCGGCGTCTCAGAGCTTGGCCGCTCACTGAGAGCCAGCAGGGCCGGATGCAGGCTTTCCTGCAGCTGTAACGAATCGATCCGAGGCCGATGGATGAACTCCATCGGCCTCGTTCGTTTTGGGAGTGTCCGGCAAGACCGAACCAACCGGATCGTTCTGTTCAATGCATTTCCACGGAGCAGCGCCCGATGCCGCCGCGGAAGTAGTTGAAGCGTACGTTGGGGTGCCGGGCCAGGAGGGACATGGGCACGGCGGTGTCGGCAATGCCTTTGGCGATCATCAGGCAGGTGAGGCGTTGGCCGAAGGGGTTGTCGTGTTGGCCTGCGTGCCAGATTGAAACGGCTTCGGCTTTCCATGTTTCCACGGGGCCGACGGTGATGGCCTGGGTCGGTACCAATGACACATTGCCGCCGCCGCTGGTGCGGGCGTTCTGGGCGATGGTGAGCGGATGCAAGTCCACGATGCGGGTGGCGAGCTTCAGGTATTCTTCCGGGGTCGGCGGTGCGTTGCGGTATTTGCCGGAGCGGGGGACGGGGTCGTTGAAGGCCCAGTGCTTCACGTCGCCTTGGCCGCCTTGCATGACGGCACAACGGACTCCGGAATCCCAGGAGGCGCGGTACGCTCGGGTGTCTGCCTTCGGGAAGTGCAAGTGCGCGTCAGGCATGACTTGCTTGCGGGGGATGCGGTTGAAGCAGAGTTCTCGGTCGGCTTTTTCGAAGGACAGGGGGTGGGTGGCGGGCGCTTCTTTTCCGTCGATGACCCATTCGTCCATGCCCCAGAAGTGGCCGGAGCGGATGTCCAGGCCGAGGGCGTTGACGATGCGGGCGACCAGTGGCAGTTGCTCGGTGGGTCCGATGGGTCCACAAATGCCGACGGGGTTGTCGTCGGTGCTTTGTCGCCATGCCGCGATGTATTCGAGGGCTTCGGCGAGGTAGAATTCTTCGAGAGTGTCGTAAAGGGTGACTTTGAATCCGGGGCGCGAAAGGCGCTGCATTTTCTCCGGGGTGAGTGCTGCGGCGTCGGCCACCAGCTCGTGGTCCAGGGTGGTGTAATCCCACCAGTCCGGGGCGACGCAGGAAACCGGGCGGGCGGAGGCGGAGGCGGAGCGGGAACTCATGGGCTTAAGACAAGCGGGTTGGGTTGCGCCGGGCAATCCCAAGAACGCGGGGCGCTCCGCGGGATCGGTCCTGCGCTCGCTGAGGAGGCTCGGGGGAGTATTGGGCTTTCGCGCGTTGCGCGAGGGATTTTGGTGATCGCCTCCAAGGCTCGCTCCGGACCGATCCCGCTCCGCTGGGCGTACTTGTGTGTGGGCTCCGCGGGATCGGTCCTGCGCTCGCAGGAAGGCTCGGGGGAGGATTGGGCTTTCGCGCTGTGCGCGAGGGATTTTTGGTGATCGCTTCCAAGGCTCGCTGCGGACCGATCCCGCTCCGCTGGGCGTATGGGGCGCTCCGCGGGATCGTTCCTGCGCGCGCTGAGGAGGCTCTGGGAAGGTTTGGGCTTTCGCGCTGTGCGCGAGGGGTTTTGGTGTTCGCCTCCAAGGCTCGCTCTGGACCGATCCCGCTCCGCTTGGCGTATGGGGCGCTCCGCGGGATCGGTCCTGCGCGCGCTGAGGAGGCTCTGGGGAGGATTGGGCTTTCGCGCTTTGCGCTGGGGATTTTGGTGTTCGCCTCCAAGGCTCGCTCCGGACCGATCCCGCTCCGCTGGGCGTATGGGGCGCTCCGCGGGATCGTTCCTGCGCGCGCTGAGGAGGCTCTGGGAAGGTTTGGGCTTTCGCGCTGTGCGCGAGGGGTTTTGGTGTTCG
>CAMCYJ010000094.1 GCA_945883815.1 Akkermansia muciniphila
CCGGGAACTTTCTCAAGGAATGACCGCACCTGACTTGGCATTCCCGGCAAATCGGACATAATCACTCCAGTTCAATGAGCAACATCGTCGGCATCGACCTCGGAACCACCAACTCTCTGATCGCCATCGTGGAGAGCGGAATTCCCTACGTCATCGCGGATGCGGAGGGTCACCGTCTCACCCCTTCAGTGGTGCATGTTCCTGCCAACGGCGGAGACCCCCTGGTGGGACACGCGGCCAATCGGGTGCGTGTTGTACACCCCGAGCGCACTCTGTACTCCACCAAGCGGTTCATGGGCCGGCGTGGCTCGATGCTCACCCCGGAGGACCTCCGAGTGACCTATCCGGTCCAACGCACCGAGAACGGACCCGCCGGCTTCGACATCGGCGGTCGGGTTTGGAGCCCAGAAGAGGTGGCTGCAGAGGTGCTGAAGAAGCTCAAACGGGATGCCGAATCTTCGTTGGGACAACCCGTGGACCGTGCGGTCATCACGGTTCCGGCCTATTTCAACGACGCCCAACGGAACGCCACCCTGCGGGCCGGAGAACTGGCCGGATTCCAAGTCGAGCGCATCATCAACGAGCCTACGGCGGCGGCGCTCGCCTACGGTCTCAACAAGCTCAAGCAACACTCCAAGATCGCGGTGTACGACCTGGGTGGCGGCACCTTCGACCTTTCCATTCTCGAACTGAACAACGGCGTCTTTCAGGTCCTGGCCACCCACGGAAACACCCGATTGGGCGGCGATGACCTGGACCGCGCGCTGACCGACTTCTTGATCTCCGAGATCGCCAAGGCGGGCGGACCCGATCTCCAGCAGGCCACCCCGGCCCAACAACCGCTGGTGTCCCGCATCCGGGAAGCCGCCGAAGCGGCCAAGATCCGCCTCAGTTCCGACACGGAGACGGAGGTGCAACTCCCCTTCCTCACGCCCGACTTCAGCTTCCTGCGCCGCATCCCCCGGGCAGAACTGGAAACCCTCACCCGCGGCATCATCGAGAAAACCCGCTCACACTGCCTCCGCGCCCTCAGCGACGCGAAGCTCGAATCCAAGGATCTGGACCAGATCATTTTGGTTGGCGGACAAACCCGGATGCCGATGGTTCGGCAATGCGTAGCACAGTGGTTCGGCTGCTCGGAGTTCGAAGAAACGCGGGGAGATCTGCGCTTGGGCGACGAGTATCACAAGGCCAAGGGACCTCAGCTCAACACCTCGCAAAACCCCGATGAGGCGGTGGCTCTTGGAGCGGCCATTCAAGCTGAAATTCTGCGCGGCGGACTCAGTCACCTGCTGCTACTCGATGTCACCCCCCTCTCCCTGGGCATCGAAACCTTCGGCGGGTTGATGAATGTCATCATCCATCGGAACACCACCATCCCGGTGAAGGCCGGCGAGCTCTTCACCACGGCGGTGGACAACCAACGCAGCATGAAGATCCACGTGCTGCAGGGGGAACGCGAACGGTCCCGTGACAATTGGAGCCTCGGTGAGTTCGACCTCGAGTTCGAGGCGGCACCCAAGGGAGTGCCGCGCGTGGGTGTCCAGTTCGAAATCGACGCCAACGGCATCCTCCATGTGCTGGCCCGCGACGTGAAGACGGGCCACCAGAAGATCGTCCAGATGCGATCGGCTGTCGATGTGGACGACGCCGACGTGCAGAAGATGGTCGAGGAAGCCGTCGAAAACGCCTTCGACGACCTGCGTGCCCGTCAGTGGATCGAAGCCAAGATCCGGGCCGGCGAGACGCTGAACGCGACCCGCAAGACCATGGCCGAATACGACAAGGACCTCGACGACGACTACCGTAGGCAGCTCCACGAAGCGCTGGAAGGAGTCGAAGCGGTCTTGTCGCAGGAAAACCCCAAGACCAAAACCGGCGACCCCACCCACCTCAAGACCGCCAATTCCCGTCTCGACGAAGTGAGTCGCCCGTTGGCCGAACACGCCATGGACCAGGTCATGGAAGCCATGCTCCGTCAGCGCGGCGTCAGCGCGGTCGAAAGCTGATTCCGAGCCGACTCTTTTTCACTGGGATTGGGGATTCCCCTGAGCGGGCGGCATCGGTAGCCTCTGACACTGTTCGCCCCATTGGTACTATGCTTGCCCTACTTGCCTCCCCTTGGCTGCCGTTGGCTGCCGCGTTCCTGAGCGGATTGCTCGTCAAGTGGCTGCTGGACCTGTTCTTCCTGCGCCGCTCGTTGTTTGAAACGCAGGCGACGTTGCTGACCCGCGAGCGGCAGATCACTGATTTGCGTCACGAGCTCAATCGCTCAATCGAGACCCTCAAGAACCGCACGATTGAATTGGACGCTACGGTCAAGGCAAAGGCAGCAGCCGAGGCTCTCGGGACTCAACGTCTCGCCGAGAATCTCGTGACTGCGGAACGGGCGGCCGCCGAATTGGCTCAACTGAAGCAAGCCCGAACCGAAGATGCTGCGATCGCCGCGAATTTGCGGGAAGAAATCCAAGCACTATTGGGACATGTGTCGGGGGAGCGTTCCCTGCGCCGATCCGCCGAATCCGAGGCTCTCGACCTCAAGCTCCATCAGGCCACCGCCGCCTCGCTGGCTTCCGATCAAGAATCTGCCCTCCAATCGCTGCGCCTAGCTCAGCAGCTTGCTGTTTCGGAGAATGAGACGCTACGACCGCTCATCGATCAGGCACGTCACGAATTGGCGGCTCAACGGACGGTCAACGCCGCCCTGCAGGGGGCGGTCCAACTGCGGGACACCACGCTGGAAGGACTCCGCACACAACTGGCCAGCGCCGAAGCAGAATGTCAGTCCGTCTCCCAGCTGCTGGCCCGGCAAGATGAAGAGCGCAACCGCTTGACCGAAGTCCAGACAGCTCTTGCCGAGGCTGAGGCCCGGTGTGCCACCAGTCAGGCCGAAGCCGATGCAGCCCGCCTCCAACTGGAGACCGTCCAGACGCAGCGGATGGATTTCGACGCGGCCTTGATGCTGAAGGAGGCCCAAGCCAACGCATGGGAGCGGGAGTGTCGCACCGCCAAGAACCGCGCCGATACAGCCGTCCGAAAATCCGCTACAGACGCCCAGGCGCTGGAGTCCTTGAAGGCGGAACTGGTGGCCTGTCAGTCCGCGTTGGCAGCAGTGAAAGAGTCCCCGGTCTCTCCCGCAGCGCCCACCGCCGATCCCGCATTGGCTCTACGAATGAAGGACTTGGAGACTGAATTGGCGGTTGTTTCCGAGTCGCATGCCCGGCTGGAATCCGAACTGGCCGAGACCAAGGCCCTGGCCTCCCGGGCAGAGGATTTGTCGGAGCAATTGGGCACCGTCGAAGCCGAGTTGGCCGCCTTGAAATTGGAGCCGCCACCTTCTCCATCTGGGGATCTGGAGACATTGCTCCAAGACCTCGACACATTGACACGCGAACGCAACCAACTCGCTGCCGAAGTCGCCTCGCTGAAAGCCACTGGCACCCGCCCTGACTCCGTCTGATCGGCCATGTTCAACGCACAAGGCAAACCCCGCTACTGGCTCGGCACCTACGACGCCTGGCACCTGCTCATCCCCATCGCCCTGATAGCTGTCCTCGGAGCCTGGGTCCTCTCTCCCAAGCCGGTCGCAGCGCATCGAACCGTCGCTCCGGTACTGCCGCCTCTGACGCCTTCGGCCATCACACAACCGACGGCCGGATCGACCCTGCCGGTTCGGCAGTTCAACGCCATTCAGGGCCTCAGCCACCCGCAGGCCCGGGTTTTCCTCTTCCTTCGTCAAATTCCAAATCCCGAACAACTCCTGGCCGAAACACGATCTACCACCAACGGGGTTTTCCAGTTCTCCATGGCTCCATTTCCGCCCGGCGATTACGGATTCCGAGTGGAAGCGGTATCCTCCGATGGACGTCGTGCGCCGTCTCCGGAGATTTCAGTGCGACTGATGGCGGAGCCCCCTCCGGCTCCGACCAAGAAGTCTCCGACATCCAAGGCGACATCCAAGGCACCGGCCAAAAAGGCCGCACCCACCAAACCGGCCACCCCCAAGCAGAGTCCGCCAGCCAAGAAACTCCAGCCCGCTCAAACTGCTCCGAAGCAGGACTGAGACACTGAAGTTTCATCCACACCCGCCCACCCCAACGCGGGCAAGATTTCCGGTGGGCTTTCACCGCACCGGGCGTGTCGATATTTCTGCGCCTGAACGCCCGTGGCCCGCGTACCGGAGACGGGACGGGACGCCAAATCGGTGCTTCCGTCTCGACAGGGACGGATCCGGGACCACTATCCGCCCCCTAAGTTATGAAGAGCAGCCCACATGTGGCCGTTGTCGGCGCAACCGGTGCCGTTGGCATCGAGATGATTCGGACCCTGGAACGCCGCAATTTCCCTGTCGGCAAATTGACCCTGCTGGCCTCGGCCCGCTCGGTTGGCAAGAAGCTCACCTTCCGGGGCACTGAAATCATCGTCCAAGAGCTGACCCACGATGCCTTTGCCGGGATCGACATCGCCCTCTTCAGCGCTGGCGGCTCCGTTTCCCGCGACTACGCCCCGTCAGCGGTCACGGCCGGCTGCGTGGTGGTGGACAACTCCAGTTACTTCCGCCAAGACCCCAAGGTGCCGCTGGTGGTGCCCGAGATCAATGCGGCCGACGTGGCGTCGCACCATGGCATTATTGCCAACCCGAATTGCACCACCGCCATCACCCTGATGGCCTTGTACCCACTGCACAAAGCCTTCGGCGTGAAGCGTATTTTTGCCTCAAGCTATCAGGCAGTCTCCGGCACCGGCGCCAAGGCCATCGAAGAGCTGGAGAAGCAGGTCGGCCAAATCGTGCGTGGCGAGCCAGTCACCCGCGAGGTGTACCCACACCAGATCGCCTTCAGCGTCCTGCCCCAGGTGGATTCGTTCCTGGCCTCCGGCTACACCAAGGAAGAGATGAAGCTCGAGAACGAGGGCCGCAAGATCATGCACCACCCGGGCTTCAAGGCCTCGGTGACCTGCGTACGCGTCCCGGTGTACCGCTCCCACTCCGTGGCCGTCAGCGCCGAATTCGAGAAGCCCATCACGGTGGAAGCCGCCCGCGCGGTGCTGCTCCAGGCTCCTGGCTTGGACGTGGTGGACAACCCGTCCGCCTCGGAATACCCGATGCCCCTGCACACCTCGGAGAAGGACAACTGTGCCGTCGGCCGGATCCGCATGGACTGCGCCATGGACAATGGCCTGACCTTCTGGATTTGCGGCGACCAACTTCTCAAGGGTGCTGCTCTCAATGCGGTGCAGATTGCCGAAGAGCTCCTGAAGCTGAAGTGACCCCCTCGAAACGGAGTTAATCCAAGTTGTCACATCGTTCGGCTTGAACTCTGAAACCAGCAGTCAACGCTGGTGCCTGTGATGGCACGCTGGATATTGATCCTGACGGTTGCCGGTTTCCTCATCGGGAAACCAGCGACCTGGCCTGTGTTAGGCGCCGAAGTTCCGGGGGCCCGGCCGGTAAAATCCCAGGCGAACACCCAGTCTCCCAAGCCCGGCTCGAAGCGGGCCCGTCAGTTGGCCGACGACACTGCGGCCGAGGCCCTCTTCACCGGACCCATCCAACGGTTCGTCATCACCTTTGCGCCGGCCGAGATCCAGAATTTGCGCGACAATCCCCGCACCCCTGTTCAGGCCACGGTCACCGTGGGCACCAACCGTTTTGAAAAGGTGCTCGTTCACGTCAAGGGCTCGGCCGGCAGCACCCGGAGCGTCGACGACAATCCAGCCCTGACCCTCAACTTCGACAAACTCATCCCCGGCCAGCGTTTCAGCGGATTGGACAAGATCCACCTCAACAACTCCGTCCAGGACCCTTCATTGCTCAGCGAGCAACTCGGCCGACACCTGTACGAAAAGTTAGGCATCCCCACCGCCCGGGCCACCCAGGCACTGGTCAGTTTCGATGGCCGTGAACTCGGCCCCTATGTGCTGAAAGAGGGCTACAACCGCAGCTTCTTGCGCCGCCACTATCCCGACCCGTCGGGCAACTTCTACGACGGCGGGTTCGTGCGCGACATCGACCAAGACCTCGACCGCGATACCGGCGACGGACCACTCGATTACAAAGACCTTCAGAAACTCCGTGATGCGGCCAACCTCAGCGACCTGCGGCGACGCGAGGCCGCGCTGGACGCAATTCTTGAAGTCGATCGCTTCATCACCGAGTCGGCTCTTCAGGCCTTGCTCGTGGATTGGGACGGATACGGTTACAACCGCAACAACTACCGCATCTACTTCGAGCCCCGCACCGGCAAAGCCACGTTCCAACCGCACGGTATGGACCAGTTGCTCGGCAACATCGGGAAAGACCTGGAACTGCCCGGTGGCGGCCTGTTGTCCCGGCAATTGTTTGATGTGCCGACCTACCGCGACCGTTTCTTTTCCGAAATCGATCGGCTGCTGAAGGAAGTCTTCACGGCCGAGATCCTCGACGCCCATTTCAAGAAAGTGGGCGCACGCCTCATGCCCATGATCCAGTCACTGCCGCAGGATCAGCGTGAGTGGCGCAGCGAAGCCATCCACTCCTTCCAAGACCGCGCCTTCCGCCGCATTGAGATCGCCAAGTCGCGACTGGAGTCGCAGCCCAAGCCCATCCGCTTCGAAGTGGGCGGTGTCACCGCCTTGGCGCGTTGGCAACCCCGGTACCAGCGGGGGCAGGTCAAGATGGAGCCGACCAAGCTCGGCGAACTCGACACCCTGTACATTCAGGCACAGGCCCCGGACTCCGTGGCCTCGTTCCGGGCGATGATTCGCCTGCCCATCGGCAAGTACGAGGTGCGCGGCCGCATCCGCACGCGCGGTGTTCGAGCAGCACCGGATCAGCGTTATCCGGGTGGTGCCGCCTTCCGACTCAGCGGTGGCGACCACGTCCGGCTTTTTACCGGCGATACCGAGTGGACCGAATTCGTTCATCCCTTCCAGATCCACGACCCGCGCGACATCGAACTGGTGGCCGAAATTCGCGCCCATTCCGGCGAAGCGTGGTTCGACCTGAAGTCGATGCAGCTCAAGATGGTGCCCTGAACTGGGACCATTCCATTGGATCGGTCGCGCTGGCTGGCGTCTTCTTCCGCAACAGCAGGTTCGCTCATTACGGGCGTCAAGCACGGGCCTCAAACACGAGCCACAGCATGGCCCGAGCCTCGCCACCGTTTCGTCTTGGGAAAGAATCCACCACGCCATCACTTTCCTCCCAACGGAATCGTTCCGGCATATCCTAGGGCCGTTCCTCCGTCCGCCAACTTGCCGAGCAGGCCCCATGCAGCCCACCCTCAAGGCCGATGCCGCTCCGCGTCCTCATCGTTCCCGACAAGTTCAAAGGCACCCTCACCGCGGCCGCCGCGGCCCATGCCATCGCCGAGGGGTGGCGACGCCATCGACCCAACGACGCGCTCGCCCTGCTTCCCATCAGCGATGGTGGTGACGGATTTGGATCAGTCTTGGCCGAGCGTCTGGGTGCCGAGCGCAGAACCGTGGAAACCGTCGATGCGGCCCACCGCTCCATCGCAGCGCATTGGTGGTACGAACCGCATTCCGGGCGCGCCCTGATTGAGGCGGCAGCCATCAACGGGCTCGCGCAACTCCCTCCGGGCCACTTCCACCCCTTCAATCTCGACACCACCGGCCTCGGTGCCGCGCTGAAGGCTGCCCAGGAGGCCGGAGCCCGCGAGGTGCTCATGGGCATCGGCGGCAGCGCCACCAATGACGCCGGCTTCGGCCTGGCCCGAGCTCTGGGATGGCAATTCTTCGACGATGCCGGACAACCCATCGAGCGCTGGATCCACCTCGATCGATTGCATCGCTGGGCACCGCCGGAATCGCCCTTCCCGCTGCCCATCACCGTGGCCGTCGATGTGGACAACCCGTTGTTGGGCGCCCGTGGTTGCAGCCGCGTGTATGGGCCCCAGAAAGGGCTTCGACCTGAAGACCTGCCGATCGCCGACGCCGCTCTCGGTCGACTTGCCGAGTGCGCGGCCATGGTCCAAGGGACCCGCTTCGACGAATTACCGGGGGCCGGCGCTGCCGGAGGTTTGGGCTTCGGATTGCACCTGTTTTTCGGAGCCACCCTGGAATCGGGATTCGAAATCGTGGTTCGGCACACAGGCCTGATCGAAGAAATCGACAAGGCCGACCTCATCCTGACCGGCGAAGGGTCCATCGATCGACAGACCTACATGGGTAAGGGCACCGGTCAAATCGCCCTGCTCTGCCGCCAACGGTCCAAGCCGTGCTGGGGCTTGGCCGGCGTTGTTGAAACACCAACCACCGCGGAGCTGTCGACCGCACTCTTCCAACGGCTCGGATCCATCGTACCCACGCTCACCTCACCCGCCGACGCCAAGGCCAATGCCGCCCGATGGCTTGCCACTCTGGCGGAAAAGCAGGCTGCTGAAGTCCACTAAATCCGCGCCTCTGCCGCAGAGGAACTCGCCATCGCGCTGAATTTTTTCACAACCAATCCTGACGCAGGGCTTGAAATGCCCCGAGGAATCAGGAACGTTTGCCCCGTTGGAACGCGGGCGTAGCTCAGCGGTAGAGTACTAGTCTTCCAAACTAGTTGTCACGGGTTCGAATCCCGTCGCCCGCTCCATCTTCCCAATCCGGGCCTTTATGGTCCATTTACAGGGTGTTTTCTCCCTCCTGACCCTTTCCGACCCTTCGCAACGGATCTCGTGGCAACTGACTCGTCGCAAAATTTGACCTGCGAGTCTCGCTTTTGAACATGGGTCCCAGGACGAGTACCGATTTCGGATCCTTACATCAAAATTCAGTCATCCACCCCGAATCTTGGGTGACAGCAACCACCCCAAGATTCGGAAGCCAGAATCTTCGCAGCAGTCTCCAAATGACCTGCTGATGAGCACTCCATCTCCTTCGTCGAACGAGGCAAAGATCAACAGGCACCGGTTCAAAAGGGCCATCACTTCGGAACAAGCCCCTCCAAACTCAATGCGAGTCCGTCGGGCGAGATCCACAGATTGCGATGAGGCGACCTCGCCCCAGGTACCCCTGCCGCAATCGCGGCGACGTCTCCTCGGCTACCTTCGGGCTCATCGGCGTCCCTTCTCCTGACCTGTGTCACCCTTTTTTGGGTCAACGACCTCATCCCCCACAGCCAAACCCATCCCACAGGGTGCCAAAAGTTTTGAGGCAACGGGATAGTACATCGCAAAGAACGCCGACGCTGCGAGCGCGTTCCATTTCCACAAGCTTGGCAAGACCCGCAGGCGCTGGTAGTAAGCCAGATCAGCGTTGGGTGATTCCCGGGGTTCCGAATCCGATTTGAACCAGGCGACGGTTGAGGACGCATACAATCCAACGCCCTCGCCAACGCTCTAACCCTCCAGAAATCAATCCACTGGTTCGGAAGTTTCGGCACAGATCGCGGACCATCGAGCATGCAAAACCCTTTCAACTGATGATCCTGAAAATTGTTTCAATCGTGAGAACCGCCCCCTTTGGGCTGGGGGTGACGCTGGGGCTGGCCGTGCTGGGAGCGCGGGCGGAGTGGCCGACGGCCCGGGGGGATGCGGGGCGGTCGGCGGCATCGGCGGTGGGGCCAAAGGGAGCGCTGTTCGCGGCGTGGGCCGTGGAGACCGGGGTGCCGCGCCCGGCCTGGGCGGCAGAGGCCAGGGGCAGCCTCTGGCAGAAGATCGACCGGCCGCTGGTCGCACGGGCGGCCGATGACCTCGCCCCGGTGCCGGTGGTTGCCGAGGGTGTGGTGGTTTTCGGCACGACCTCCGATGAGGTCCGCTGCGTGGACCGGGACACTGGACGGACGCGATGGCGGCGGTTTTGCGGCGGACCTGTCCGCTTCGCTCCGGCGATCTCGGGCGGCCGGGTGTTCGTGGGTTCGGACGACGGCCGGGTGCAGGCTCTGGACCTGCGGGACGGGCAGGTGATCTGGTCGGTGGTGCCTGGCCCGGACCAACCATGGATCTCTGGCAACGGCCGGCTCATCAGCCCACATCCGATCCGGACCGGGCTCTTGGTCTCCGGAGGGATCGTCTACGCGACGGCGGGGCTTTTCCCCCTGGAAGGCACCTATTTGGTGGCCCTCGACGGCTCGGACGGACGGCTTCGGTGGCGCCGTCAACTCGGCAACGTGTCGCCGCAGGGCTACTTGGTGGACGCCGGCACCGACCTCATCGTTCCCAACGGTCGGGCCGAACCCCGACTCCACCGCAAGTCCGACGGGGCCTTCCGCCGAGAGTTGTCGCGATCGACCGGCACGCTGGCGGTGGTCTCGGGCGACGAGAGCTTCTCGGGCCCAGGCGCCACCGGGTCCATGGCCCGCGGGGAGCTCCGTGCCGGTGCGAAGATGGTTTCGTTCCCGGGCCGTCAGTTGGCGGTGACCCCGACGACGAGCCTGCTGCTGAACGATCGAGAGGTGCTGGCGCTGGATCGCTCTGCGATGCGCGCCGCTGGCGGCGATCCAGGCGGTGCAGTGATCTGGAGGTGCGCCGTGAACGGCGGTACCGCCGTGATCGTGGCCGGACGACGAGTCTACGTAGGAACCGGGCACGAAGTGGTCGCGATTGGATTGGACTCCGGCGTGGTGGACCAGTCCTTGCCGGTAGAGGCGCCTGTGGTGGCGTTGGCCGCGGACAGTGCCCTCCTCGTGGCCTCGCTGGCCGACGGGCGGATCCGGGCCTTCCGGCCTGCCGGGTCGACGGGCATCGCGCCGTCCGACGCCATTGCCCGTCCTGCAGGATCGACCGCGCCGCCGGTGTTGCCCAAGGGGGTGGCCGAGGGCCTGGCGGGGTTGCCGTCCGGTGTGGGATGGGGTCTGTCCTTAGCAAGCCCCGGGGCCGTTGCCAGGGCCTCCCAATCGCGCGCCGCCCTCGTGCAGGGATCGAGCTTGCGATGGGTCTTTGCAGTGGAGGCGTCCGAGGCGGATGCGGTCCGAAGCGAGCTCGCCGACCGTGGCTGGCTGGGATCGCGCGCGTCGGTGGTCGTCCGCCGGTCCGGCGCCCCCCTGCCGGTGGCCGATCACCTGTTTAACCTAGTCCTCGCCGACGGGCGAGACCGCTCCGAGGCCTTACGGCTGACCTGCCCGGGGCCCTCCGGGGTCCTCGTGATCGACGGTCGGGCGGCGACGGTGGCCCCCGATCCCAACGCCGGTGCCTGGACACACCAGTACGGCACCCCGGGCAACTCGTGCGCTACGACGCAGTCGATGCGCGGTGCTCCGCGCCTGCGTTGGTTTGGGGGCCACGGACCTGAGCGGATGCCCGACCGGCACACCCGAGGGCATGCGCCGCTGGCTGCCGGCGGCCTTGTGGTCTCGGTGGCAGAGGACGGGTTGATCGGCACCGACGCCCGCAACGGCGTGCTCCGCTGGTCCATCGCCCTCCCCGAAGCGATGCGCTATGCCATGCCCTACGACGGCGGCTATCTGGTGCTCGCCGACGACGGGTCCCGGATCTGGGCAGCGGTCGATGCCGAGCTTTGGGAGGCCGACGCCCGGGCAGGCTCGGTGGTGCGGAAGCGGCCTCATCCCATCCAGGGCCGGCATTGGGGCTGGGTGGCCCGCAGCGATGGGGTGCTTCTGGCCAGTTCGATCTTCCCCGGGGCCCCACGCAGCCTCAAAGGGTACGAATTGGTCGACCTCGAGTACCGATCGCGTCGGCCGATGGTCTGCTCCAAGGCGTTGCTCCGCCCGTCTGCGGCAGGCGAAGGCGTCGACTGGAGCGTCCCGACCGAGGGAGCATGGGTGAATGCCACGCTGTGCGCCGAGGCCGGACGCGTTTACGGAGTCGAGGCCCGGGGAGCCAAGGCCCGCGCCGACCGCACGGGCCGCCTGACCTGTGCCGACCTGCTGGAGGATGCCGCAGTGGTGTGCCTCGATGCAGCCGACGGGCGCCGGATTTGGGAACGGCCGCTGCGCTGGCCCGAGGCGGAGGACATCCTCGGGCTGTCGGTCTCCGGCGGACGACTGTTCCTCTCCTGCGCCCGGAGCGCTGGTTCGCAGGCGGCCTACCATCTCCGGTGCTGGCGCGCCTCCGACGGGACTGAGTCGTGGGTCGCATCGGGATTGAACCCGGTGCACGACTTGTATCACGGCCAGCAGGTGAAGCGTCCGGTCGTGATGCCCGATATGGTGTGCTTCGAGAGCGAGGTCTTCGCCGTGGACACGGGGAAGCCCTGGCGGCCCGCGGGTGATTCAGTCGGCTGGATTCTCAAGCGTCCCGGCCACGCCTGTGGCGGCATGACTGGCACGGGCGACGGCCTGCTCTTCCGGGCCGACAACCCAACGCTATTCCGGTTCAGCGACGGATCCTTCACCCGGCTGGCGCCAACCCGCCCGGGCTGCTGGCTCAACATCCTCCCGGTCGAGGGCGGTGTGGTGATTCCCGAGGCCAGCGCATCCTGCATCTGCGGCTATCCGATCCAGGCGTCGATGGGCTTTGCCTTCGGGCCGGCTCCGGCACCCGTGCTGGCCGATGTGCTGCCAGGGCGTTGAGCCATTGGAAGGACAGAAAGTTGAGCGACTCATCGCGGAGCGTCGAAAAAGCAAATCGCGATCTTTTCTACCGCTGCGGTGAACAAAGCCAGACCAGCGGCCTAGAACAGAATGACCACTCGCCGGTCAGCGACAAGTTCGGATCGATCCCTATTGGGCTCAGTTTCCGAACTGGTTTACCCTGGATCGCGTATCATCATTCCCCTCCCACCAGAAGAGCTGTTTCCTCCCGACTGCTCGGCCGAAACCCCACCTTCACCTGATCGCTACCGTCCCGCCTTTGTCGGCGGCGTCTCCGATGTGTAAATCGGTTAAGTGAAATCCTCCATACCTTCTCGGATGCGTTATTGGGGCTGCGTGCTCGCCTCACTGGTGGGCGTAGCGACCTGTCTCCCGGTCGCCGCTGCCACCCGCTTTCTCCACGGTGTCGCCTCCGGCGATCCCGCCCCCGACTCGGTCGTCCTCTGGACCCGAGCCACCCCGGACACCGCCGGCCCTGTGACCGTTGGTTGGGCGATCTCAACCTCTCCGTCGTTCGACACACAAGTCGTCACCGGAACAGTCACCACCGACGCGGCGCGAGATTATACCGTCAAGGTGATCCCGACCGGCCTCGTTCCGGGCACGATCTACCACTACCGCTTCTCCGCCGACGGCGGTGCCGTGGTGTCCCAATCGGGTCGGACCAAGACTCTGCCCACCGGAGATGTCTCCCGGGTCCGCCTGGCGGTTTTCAGCTGTGCCAACATCACCGCCGACCCATTCGACGCCTACCTGAAGGCCGCCCGCATCGGTGACTACGATGCCCTCCTGCACGTTGGCGATTACATCTACGAATACGGTCGTGGTGGCTATCCGCAGGCGGAATCGTTGGCCGAATCGGAAGGCTTCCAGCCAGACCGCGAATGCGTGACCCTCGCCGACTATCGTCAGCGCTATGCCCAGTATCATCGGGCACCGAAGCTTCAGGCGGCGCGGGCGACCGCCCCGTTCATCGTGATCTGGGACGACCACGAAACCGCCAATGATGCTTTCCGCGGCGGTGCGGAAAACCACGACCCGCTGACGGAAGGTTCCTGGACCAACCGCGTGGCTGCCGCCTTGCGAGCCTACTACGAGTGGCAGCCGATCCGCGAACCTCAAGGAGGGGACCTTCGGAAGGCCTATCGATCCTTTGACTTCGGCAACCTGTTGTCGCTGCACATGTTGGAGACCCGCCTCACCTCCCGGGATCGCCAACTCGAACTGGCTCCGACACCCGACGAGGTTCTCGGTCGCATCAACTCCATCCTCGGGACGGCTACACTGTTGGAGCAGTATGCGAGGACCTACGGTCTCACCCCGCCGGCCGGCCCCGGCGATACCGCAGGCATCGCCCGCTTCGGCAACGCACTCGCACCGATCGTGCTCAACGAGATGGTCGCACAGAACGTGACCACGATGTACACCGGCGAGCGAAAGCTGCTCGGGACTGAACAAATGCAATGGTTGCAGGGGCGCCTGGCGTCCTCTTCGGCGACCTGGCAGGTACTTGGGCAGCAGGTGCTGATGGGCAACATGACCATGCCAGCCGAGCTCCTCATCGAACTGGCCGGCGGATCCGTCTCGCCTGCGACCATCACCCGATACCTGACCCCGGTGGTCAAGCGGGCCGCGGGCGTTCCGCTCACGCCAGACGAACGAACGACCTTCGAACGGGCGAACCCGCTGCCGTACAACCCGGATGCCTGGGATGGGTACGGCCGCGAGCGTGAAACGCTCCTGCAGACCGCTGCCGGTCTTGGCAAGAAGCTGGTGGTGCTCGCTGGAGACACCCACAACGCATGGGCAAGCACGCTCAGGACCATGTCCCCCGGGCCTGGAGGACTTCCTGCCGGAACGGTCGCCGGTTTCGAGTTTGGCGGACCGGGCGTTTCCTCGCCAGGCATCGAGCGTTATTTCCCGGGTCAGCAAGACATCCTCCGAGACCTTTTCCTCGGGTACAGCACCAATCTGACCTTCGCCAACCTCGCCGATCGGGGATTCCTCGACGTCACCTTCACGCCGAAGGGCGTCACCACGAAGTACTACCTCCGACGCCTAGCCGCTGACCAACGCCAGTGGCTCGTTGAAACCCTCTCCGGAGCCACGCCCGCAACGGTCACACGTGAGGCGCCGTACACTGAAAACGACGACTTCCGCCTTCAAGTCCTACATGCCTCCGATATGGAGGCCGACGTGCTGACTCTCCAGACGGCACCCCGCTTCGCCGCGCTCGTCGACCGCCTCGAGGACAATCCCGCCGTGGACGCCTCGATGACCGTTGCCGCCGGTGACCTCTTCATCCCGGGTGCCTTCCTTTCCGCAGGCAACGACCCCGCCACCGTGACGCCCCTGAAGGTCGCGTTCGGTGAACTGTTCGGATTCAATGCGACCGGCACCAACTCCGACCTCCGTGAAAGCGCCGGACGTCCGGACATCGCCATCCTCAATGCAATCGGCATCGATGTGGCCAGCATCGGCAACCATGAGTTCGACCTCGGAGCCACCGAGTTCGCCAGCATCGTGCTTCCGGATGTCCGTTCCGGCGGCATCTCCCGATTGCGCCACTACGGAGCGGCTTTCCCATTGTTGAGCGCCAATCTCGACTTCAGTTCGGTTCCCGCTTCGGAGTCTGCATTGGCGGCCCGTTCAACGGCCGCCATCCTGCCGGCTTCGCGATTCCGAGCGAACCCCGTCACCGACGCCTCGTACGTCAGCACCGCGGCCACCAACATCGCCCTTCATCCCAAGATCGCCCGGGCGACCATCCTGGAGCGAGGGGGCCAAAAGATCGGTGTGCTGGGAGTCACCCCGCCCGATCTCGCCAACATCTCGTCACCCGGATCGGTGCGCGTCACCGGCCCCCAGGGGTCTGCCGTGGTCAGCCCGCGGACGTATGACATCGCGGCTCTGGCTGCGCATCTCCAGCCAGTGGTGGACTCCCTCCGTGCGGCTGGCTGCAACAAGATCCTGCTCTCTTCGCAGCTCCAACAAATCGACAACGAGAAGGCGCTCGCCCAAGCTCTGGATGGCGTGGACATCATCGTAGCGGGAGGATCCGGCACGATCTACGTGAACAACCCCT
>CAMCYJ010000095.1 GCA_945883815.1 Akkermansia muciniphila
CCCTCCAAAAAACGGTCCTTTCGGCCGTCTTGGGAGTAGCCGTCAAGAACCTTGGTGGGCCGCTTTTTCAGCCAGGTATTTCTCGTAGGTATTCGGGGCTCCCTTGACCAGATAGGCCACGCCTTCCGGAGAGTGTCGGATGCGGTCGGTGCTCTGGGTTTTCGACAAGTAGTCGTGAACGGCCCGCGAACAGCCATCCCAGATGAAGTAGTCGTCGATCAGGATCATGCCGCCCTTGACGACCTGAGGATAGAAGGCCTCCAGGCACACCCAGGTCGATTCATACCAGTCTCCGTCCAACCGCAGCAGGGCGATACCCGGATCGATGCGGACCCCGGGCACCGTTTCGTTGAACCACCCCTTGTAGATCTTGAATCGCGATTCACCCGCCTTGGCCATGGCCTCTTCTGCGTAAGTTTGCTCGGCCTTGCAGTTGTCGAAGTAGTAGGCGTCGGTCTTCGCGGCCTGCCACTGTTTGGCGGCGTTGCCATCGATGTCCTTGGCCTCGGGCAGGCCTTCGAAGCTGTCGAAGAGGTGGTAGGAACGGTTCTGCCCGCGCAACACCGAGGCGATGCCAGCAACCATGCCACCGCGCCAGACACCGCATTCGACAACGTCCCCCATGATGTCGCGCACCTGTCGCGCCAGGTCGATGTTGTCGGCATACATCGGCGGCGAGATCATGGTCCACGGGTGGAATGCCCGATAGATCGTCCGACCGGAGGCCTTGGGTCCGGGGCGCGGCGGGAAGAGTTTCGAGAGCATGGTCGGAGAAAACGGTGACTGCAGGATCGGGGCAAAACGGCCGGCCTTCCAATCCCCTTTTTTGGGCGCTCTCTTTTCGGCCTGTCAACGGTGAGGGCCATGGATTGGGCAATGAGAGCCGGGGAAGGGCCGCTTGCCTTCGGGAGGCGTGTCTCCCAACCTGTCGTTGGTGACGCGACCCTTGGCAATTGTCTTCTACGAGAAACTCGTTCCCGGAACTCAGGTGGTGAACCGCTTGACCGATCTCGGTTACCGCGTCACGGCGACCCAGACTGCCGTGGATGTGCCCCGCCTGGTGCGAGAACACAGGCCCATGGTCGTCATCGCCGACCTGGCTCTGCGCCATGGAGATTTCTGCGGGATCATCAGTCAATTGCGGGCCAGCCCGGATCTGGCGCATGTGCCCGTCTTGGGCTACTGCGATTCCAAGAACCAGCAATTGGTGAATGCCGCTCTGGAGGCCGGAGCCAAGCTCGTCGCCGCGGAGCGGGGGATTCCCGATCAATTGGCACAATTGCTGGACCATGTGCTGGCCGTCGAGTGATGCACTCCCACGCCCGGATCGGCCGTGTTGCCCCTGAAAATCCATGAATCCCATCGTACTTTCCCAAGGCATTCACGTTCAGCATTTGCTCTATCGCATCGACCGGGTCCGCTGGGCCGGGCTTCCTTCCAGTGAGTCCGACCAGGTGCGCCTTCGGCTGGAGGCCTTGGCTGCCCGTTTTCCCGGTCCCGCTCATCCGCGGTTGATGACGCTGGCCAACGTGGGCGGAAAAGCCGATCTTGGCTTCATCCTGTTCCACGCGACGCTCGATGGACTTGCTGGGATCCACCGCGATCTGGAGGCCTGTTTTCCGCCAGGCACCTTGGTTCCCGTCTTTTCCTTCCTGAGTGTGACCGAGTTGCCGGAGTATGTTCCGACCGAGGACGATCTCCGTCGCCATCTCGAGACAGCTGACCCCAGCCACACTCCCGAATCGCCGGAGTTTGGGCAGGCCCTCGAGGCGGCCAAGAAACGCAATGAGAGCCAGAAGTTCTATCGGCTCAATCCGGAGCTTCAGGACGACTGGCCGATCGTGTGTTTCTATCCCATGAGCAAGAAGCGCTCCGGGGCCGACAACTGGTACATGCTCGATTTCGCAGCCCGCAAGGCACTCATGGGCACCCATGCGCGCACCGGCCGCAAATACGCGGGCAAGATCAGCCAGCTCATCACGGGATCCACGGGCATCGATGATTGGGAATGGGGGGTTACGCTCCTAGCCCATCGACTGGATGACGTGAAGGGCATCGTCTACGAAATGCGATTCGACGAAGTCACGGCCCGCTACGGCGACTTCGGCCCCTTTTACGTCAACCTCCGACTGCAACCCGCAGCCCTCTGGCAGCACCTTCACTTGTGAATTCATCTCTCTCGAACCCATCCCTCATGGGTGCGCCGCTTCGGTTGGTCTCCAACGGCACCACATGGATTCCGGCGGCGGGGTCGGTGAGCGCTCCGGTCGAGTCGCTCTACGTGCATGTGCCTTTCTGTGCGCAAAAGTGCGAGTATTGCGCGTTTTACTCGGGCCCTGCCTCGGGCGAATTGATCCAGCGCTACGTCCAGGCGCTCCTGCGGGAGTTGGAACTCATCGCCCAAGATTGCCGACCCAAGACTTTGTTTTTCGGAGGCGGAACTCCGTCGCTGTTGACTCTCAAGCAATGGGAGTCGGTGTTGACGACCCTCCACAGGTTGGGCCTGGGCAATGCTGCGGAGTTCAGCGTGGAGTGCAATCCGGCGACCGTTTCGGCCGACAAGGCGGCCCTCTTGCGACAGTTCGGGGTGAATCGCATTTCCATGGGCGTGCAATCGCTCGATGAGGCGCTGTTGGACCGGTTGGGGCGAGTTCATAGCCGAGACATGGTGTTCCGGAGTTATGACATCTTGAGAAAGGCTGGCTTCGAGAACATCAATATCGACCTGATGTTCGCGATCCCAGGCCAGACGATGGACATCTGGAACCGCACCCTGGACGAGGCCTTGGCTCTGGGCACCGAGCATCTCAGTTGCTACGAGGTGATCTACGAAGAGGATACCCCCCTTTACGAGCAACTCAAAGCCGGGCAATGCGATGTGGATGACGATCTGGCAGCCGATCAGTACGAGGTGCTTTACGATCGCGTCGCAGCCGCGGGTTTCGGAGCTTACGAAGTCGCCAATTTCGCCCGTCGCCGGCGGGTGGCCGAATCGGTGGATCGACCCGAGGCGGAGCCCGGAATTCCGGCCTTCGCTTGCCAACACAATGTCGGCTACTGGCGTGGTCGGGACAGCTATGGTCTGGGCCCCAGTGCGAGCGAATGGGTGCGTGGGCTGCGCTCGCGCAACTGGTCCAACACCGTGTTGTATTGCGAGCAGTTGGAAAAAGGCCGCCGGGCCAAAGAGTTTGCCGAAGCCCTCCCGCCCATCGGGCGAGCCGGTGAAATGGCCGCCTTCGGTCTGCGGATGAATGCCGGTTGGCCTTGGGAAGAATTCCAAGGTCGGACCGGCTTCGACCTCAGAACCGAATGGCCCGCGGAGATGGCCCAACTGGTGTCCCGGGGCTGGGCCGAAATCACTCCGACCCATTTCCGGTTGACCCGAGCCGGGCTGCGCTTTGCCGATTCTGCCGCCCAGTTGTTTCTCCGGCCTGAGCCGGCCTCCCGGTAGTCACCGGCCGGCGAGAGTAGCTCGTCGGGGCCGCGTCGTTGTGAGCTCGCCTTGGGCCAGGAGCATTCGGCCGCTGGTGATGACCAATCCGCCCCGGTAGAATCCGGTTTGCCATCGACTGAATTCCCGCTCGAAACAGGTGCTGATGGATGGTTGAGGGTGGTCTCTTTTGTGTAGATATGAAGCGCCGACGCCAGCGGGATTTCAGCAGCAGCGGTTCGGGCCGTTGAGACGGGCTTCAGCCGCTTGGACGTAGGCGATGGGCGCGTTGTGGCGGCGGGCCGCCTCAGCCACTTCGGGCAGGGGAATCAACACCGCTTGTGACGGGAGCTGTTGCGAGACATTCGCCTCGAGTTGACGGGCCGTGCGATCCACGGCGTCTTGACCTGACCAGTTGCGCAGCAGGGCCAGGCCCAGTGCTACGATTCCGGCCAAACCGGTGCGACGGGTCCCGTCGGCCAACGCCGATTCCGGGAGCCACACCGGTGCATCCTCGCTCGAGTCGGGTGCCCGCCAGCCTCGCAGCAGGCGGATCCACTCCACCATGGCTCCAGTGACGATCAGGCCAGCGAGTCCTAGGAAGATGGCTGTCACTCCCACGTCCAGGGCGTTGTTGAGCCGGCGGCTGCGGTTGGCGCGAAGGGCTTTCTGGGCTGCGGCATCCTCGGGCGCGGACTCTGCAGCCCGTTGAAGGGCGGGGTATTTCTGGTCTAGGTCCCGGACGGTGGCCAAGAAGCCGATGCGGGGCGAGGGGTGGAAGATCTTCTGGAATCCTGCGGTGCCAGTGACGGCCAGCAGCCAGATTAGGGGCAGCAGCGCGACCCACGCGATTGCCGTGGATTGGCGGCGGGCTAGGCTGTGTTTGAGGAGCAGGGTGGTGGCCAGCACCAGGGCGATGGCGGCAAGCAGTTGATTGGCGATGCCGAAAAGCGGCCACAGCGAATTGATTCCGCCCAACGGGTCTCGAACTCCTTGGATCAGGAACCATCCCCACCCGGCCACGATCAGTGCACTGGCCAGGGCTCCGGCGGCGGTCGATCGCACGTCTCCCAGGGGTTTCCAGAGGTGACCGAGAGCATCCTGAAGGAGGTATCGCCCTACGCGGGTGCCGGCATCCAGGGTTGTTAGGATGAAGAGCGCCTCGAACATGATGGCGAAGTGGTACCAAACATCGAGCCAGCGACCGTGCGTCACTTGGGAGAACAGGTTGGCCATGCCGACGGCCAGCGTGGCGGCGCCCCCGGTCCGCCCGTAGAGCGAACTCTCGCCGACCTGTCGTGCCAGCGAGTCCATCACACCGGGTTCGAGTGAGAACCCCGCAGCCCGGACCTTGGCCACAGTATCCGCCGCGATAGCGGCCGCGTCGGCGCCCGTGCCCGCGATGTTGATCGCCAGGTAGACACCGGGCTCGAGGGTGCAGGCGGCGATCAATGCCATGATGGCCACCAGCGATTCCAAGAGCATGGCCCCGTATCCGATGGGCCGGGCATAGCTCTCACGGGTGATGATTTTCGGTGTAATGCCGCTGGCGATCAGCGTGTGGAAACCACTGATGGCCCCGCAAGCGATGGTGATGAAGCAGAATGGAAACAACTTGCCTGGAACCACGGGCCCCGAGCCGTCGATGAAGGTGGTCAAAGCCGGCATCTTGAGGGTGGGCAGCACCAACAGAACGCCTGCGGCCAGGGCGAGGATGGTGCCCAGCTTCATGAAGGTGCTGAGGTAGTCCCGCGGCGCGAGCAGCAACCAGACCGGCAGCACGCTCGCGGCAAACCCGTAGAGCACAATGGCCCAAGCCAAGGGCTCGGCGGAAAAGGTGAAGAGTTTGGCGAGCGCAGGGTTGCTGTGGATCCATTGACCTCCCCAGACGGCCGCGATGAGCAGAAGGACGCCAAGCATCGAACCCTCCAGGGTCTTGCCCGGCCGCACAAATCGCAGGTACAGCCCCATCAAGAACGCGATGGGGATCGTGGCCCCAACGGTGAAAACGCCCCAAGGGCTCTCGGCGAGCACCTTCACGACAACCAATCCCAGCACCGCCAGGAGGATGATCATGATCGACAGAATCGCCACCAGGGACAGAGCACCGAGGAAGGGATTCAACTCGTCCTTCACCATTTGCCCCAGGGAACGGCCGTTGCGGCGCATGGATGCGGTTAGGATGAGGAAATCTTGGGCTGCACCGCCGAGGACCACCCCGATCAGGATCCATAGGGTTCCGGGAAGGTAGCCGAACTGGGCGGCCAACACGGGGCCCACCAACGGCCCAGGTCCGGAGATCGCTGCGAAATGGTGTCCGAAGACGATCCATCGGTGGGTTTTCACGAACTCCCGTCCATCTTCATGGCGTTCACAGGGCGTGGCCCGTCGGTCATCCAGCATCAGGGCCTTGGCGGCGATCCAGCGTGAGTAGAACCGGTATCCGATGGCATAGGTGCACAAGGCTGCCACCAAGATGTAGGCCGAGTTGACCGGTTCTTGACGCTGGGTCGCCAGAATGAAGTAAGCGATGGCCCCGAGCCCCGCGACCAGGGTCCAAGCCAATCCGCGCCCAAGGGAATGCATGAGGTCGATGATGCCAAAACCGCCCAGACCCCTCCTACGAAAACCTGCGTGGAAACTTCACCTCGAAAGCCGGGCGGATCTAGGTAGCTTCAGCCCCATGAACCCCCGAACAAAATGGATCTCAGGGTGCGTGATGTGGGCTTGGGTTTTCATTGTTTCAGCCCAAGCCCAGTTAAGGGTGGGGCTTTTCGACATCGATGCCTCTCCGCCCATCGGATCGCGATTGGCGTATGACCCGGTCACCAACGTCTGGGATCTGGGCCTGCGAGCCCGTGGCGTTGTGGTCTTGGGGATGGAGCGTCCGGTGGTTCTCTGCGCCGTCGATTGGATTGGCATCGGCAACGAGGGCCACGATGCGTTTCGGCAGCAATTGGCCGCGGCAGTGGGGACGAGCGTCGACCGGGTGGCGGTGCATGCGTTGCATCAGCATGATGCGCCGGAATGTGATTTCGGCGCGGAGAAGATTCTTCGCGATGGCGGGGTCAGCCCATGGAATTACGAGGGAACCTTCGCCCGCGAGTTCTTGGGCCGACTCAGCAATGCCGTGTCGCACGCCGCCTCTCAGGCCCGGCCGTTCAATCAGGTGGGCACGGGCCAAGCCGAGGTGCGCGAGGTGGCCTCCAATCGGCGCATCTTCGGTCCCGACGGCAAAGTGCGCACCGTACGCTACACGGCTACGGTCGACCCCGCCATCCGGGCCGAACCCGAGGGTGTCATCGACCCCATGGTGTCGCTCGTGAGCTTCTGGAATGACGAACGCCCGGTGGCGGTATTGAGCTACTATGCCACCCATCCTCAGAGCTATTACCGCACCGGCATCGCCAATCCGGATTTTCCGGGAGTCGCCCGTTTTCTCCGACAGATTGCCGTGCCCGAGGCGTTGCACGTCCATTTCAACGGGGCCGGTGGCAACATCGGGGCCGGCAAGTACAACGACGGCGCGCCGGCCAACCGGCGGATCCTCGGAGAACGCCTGGCGGACGGCATGCGGCGGGCCTGGGAGGCGACCCGTCGCGATCCGGTGGCTACCCACCAATTGCACTGGCGATCCGAATCGGTGGCGCTGCCTGTATCACGGCACTTGGACGAAGACCGGTTGGTGGCCCAGTTGAAGGGGCGTGAGGCAAGTTTCTTGACGGCCAACGGGGCAGGGCGCCTGGCCTGGTTGCGGCGGGCCAAGGCGGGGCACCGAATCGACATCGGTTGTCTGGCACTTGGGCGGGCCCGGATTCTGCACATGCCGGGGGAACTGTTTGTGGAGTACCAATTGGCGGCCAAGGCGGAACGGAAGGATTTGTTTGTCGCCATGGCCGCCTACGGGGACTACGGACCTTACTACATTGGTACCACGGTCGCCTACACCGAGGGTGGGTACGAGACCGAACCGAGGTCCTCAAATGTGGCACCCGAAGTGGAGTCGGTCCTGATGGGCGCCATGCGGAAGTTGTTGAGGGATTGAAGTCGGTAGAAAAAGTCGGGTCCTTGGATGAGAAATCGAGGAGCCCGGCCGGGTTGCTGGGCAACGTGGGGTTTGACAGGTCGAACAAGTCGGCTTAGGGCTTCGGGGCAATCGTTGGTTCAAAACCGTCAAATTCGTACAAACTATGCCTATCGCTGTCGGATCCGCCGCCCCTGACTTCACCCTCAAGTCCAAGACCTCGACCGGTCTGGTTGACGTGAAGCTCAGCGCCAATTTTGGCTCCAAGAACACCGTCTTGTTGTTTGTTCCTCTGGCCTTCACCGGAGTCTGCACCCAGGAGTTGTGCGACATCACGGCCGGTCTGTCGCAGTTCACCGGTCTCAATGCGGATGTCATTGGCATCAGCGTCGACAGCCCGTTCGCCCAAGAGGCTTGGGCCAATCAGAGCAAGATCGGCATCAAGCTGGTCAGCGACCTGAACAAGGAGACGACCAAGGCCTACGGGGTGCTGTTCCCGATGTTGGCCGGTGTGGGTGACACCTCGGCTCGCGCCGCGTTCGTTATCGGCAAAGACGGCAATGTCCACTACGCCGAGCAGACTGCCACACCGAAGGACCTGCCCAACTTCGAGGCCGTGAAGGCCGCTCTGGCCAATCTTCAGTAAGTAGACTGTTGGCCGCTCGGTGACCTGCCGAGCACTTTCGAAAGGCGGAATGGGCAACCATTCCGCCTTTTCAATTAGAGCGAGCTTCGAGGCCTCTCTCACTCAGCAACCCGAAGCGTTTCGCAAGCTGACGGATTGGTCTTCGCAGTCCCTGGCCTCGGGGTGACGACCTTCTGGTCGGAACCATTCCTTGGGAGCCGTCGTGCTGGCTGCACCTTCTTCCGCAAGAGCGTCGTTGATCGCTCGTTACGGGCTGCGCCATGGATGACTCCTCGTTCTCGCCTAGCCTTCCGAGAGAATCCGCCATCACCGGGTTCCCAACGGAATCATCCCAGGTAAGGCAACCGATGAGTCGACCGTAAGGGTTCATTCCTGTGGATTGTGAATGCAGTGGCCGGGCAATATTACGAGGCAGGAGGGCGGCGAGCGGTGAAAATCTTGGCGCCGAAACCAAGAAGACCGTCCGTTTTACGGTTTGACCGGGTTTTCCCGCAGCCATTACTTTCTGCGGCTCCGCAGACTCAGCAAACTTTATGATCGGATCGATTCGCAAACATTCGAACTGGCTCTGGGCCATCATCGTCACCGCGGTCATCGCCAGCTTCGTCATCTGGAGCGATGCTGGAGGCGGTCGGAACTCTTTCGACTTCGGTGGCACCGATTTCGGGAAGCTCTACGGCCGACCTATCACCCGTGATCAGTTGCTCAAGGCCCGCACGGCGGTCTCCGTGGATGACGCACTGCGCGGTGGCCGAGCCCGCGGAGCATCGGCTGATAACGAGCGTCAGGTCGCCGAGTTGATGGTGCTTCAAGCCAAGGTGAAGGAAATGGGCATCCAGGTGAGTGACGATGCCGTGGGCAAGTACCTGCGGGAGAACTTCAAGGACGCCAGCACGGGAACCTTCAACTACGACGTCTTCATCCAAAACCTCCTTCAGCGCACCCGCATCGACGAGTCCACGTTCCTGGAACACATCCGCCAGCAGGTGGCCATTCAACATATGGTCGAGACGGTTGGTGCTGCCTCCCGTTTGGTGACGCCCCGCGAGGTGGAGTCCGACTATCGCCGCGACAACGAGCGCTGGGTGACCAAGGCCGCTCTCTTCAGTGTTTCCAATCGCGTAGCAAGCATCACGGCCAAGCCGGAAGAGTTGACCAAGTTCTACAGCAACCGCATCGCCTACTACCGCATTCCCGAGCGCTCGGTGCTGGTGTACGTGCGTTTCGACGCGACCAACTACATCGCCGAGGCCGAGTCGATGATCTCCAAAGAAGCCGGTTTCACCAATCGGTTGGAGGAGTTCTACAAGCAGCGTGGCGCCGAAATGTTCCGCGACGAGAACGACAAGGTGCTCAGCAAGGAAGCTGCGCTTCGCAAGATCCGTGACGAAGCTTCGTCGCAAGGGGCCTTGGGCTTGGCCCGTCAGGCCGCTGTCCGTTTCAACGACGAATTGGGTGCCCTGACCAATGTCACTGCATCCTCCTTTGCGATGACGGCCTCCAAACTGAAGGTGCCATTGCGCAGCACCACCCCGTTCCGAACCGGCGAGCGCATCATGGGCTTGGAAACCGTTCAGAGTCTGCCGCAGCGGGTGGCTGGCCTGAATGCGGAGACGCCCTACACCGAGCCTTTGGATGGCGACGGCTTCGTGGTGATTCCGATGCTGCAGACCAAGCTTCCTCCAGAGATTCCTTCCTTTGAGACGGTTCGCGAGCGGGTGCTTCAAGACTACAAAATGGATCGCTCCCGTGCTGCAACACGCGAGGCAGGTGAAAAGTTTCAAGCGACTGCCACGGCGGGACTGGCTTCTGGAAAGCGCTTTGCCGATATCGCTTCGTCCGAGAAGGTCTCGGTGATCTCGGTTCCGGAATTCACGACCGCTGCGCAAAACGTCGCCGGTTTAGATTCCCGCCTGAATCTCTACCTCGTGCGCAATGCCGCGACGAGTGCCAAGTCCAATGGTGTTTCCCGCTACACCGAAAGCTCCGATGGGGGCTTCGTCCTGTACTTGGAGAAGAAGGAGCCTGTTTCCGATGAAGCCGTGAAGCTGGCTTTGCCGACGGCTCTTGCCGAGGCCCGCCAGCAGCGCCGCATGGCCGTGTTCCAGTCTTGGTTTGCCTCCGAGTTCCAGAAGTCAGGAGCCTTGGCATCCAAGCCCACGACCCTGTCTGGCGTCCCGCCCGCTCAATGAAGGCCTCTGGGCCGGTCATCAAACTCTCCGCACCGGGGACCGGGCAGTTTTGGCCCGTCCCGGTCGTCTACGAAGACGCCCGCCTTCTCGCCATCGACAAGCCGGCACGGTTGCTGACATCGCCGGACCGCTACGACCCGGATCGTCCGAACCTCATGAAGCTGCTCCATGCGGGCGTTGAGCGTGGAGTGGAATGGGCGGCGAGCCGGAAGTTGGACTACCTGGCCAACGCACACCGGTTGGATTTTGAGACCACCGGCGTTTTGCTATTGGCCAAGGACAAGCCTGCGCTCATCCACTTGGCGAACCAGTTCGGGGGGGCGAAGCCGGAGAAGACCTATGTGGCCCTGGTTCCCGGCAATCCGGAGCAGGATGAGTTCGAGGTCGACCTCAAGCTAATGCAGGATCCCCGCCTGACGGGCATGATGCGTTGGTCCAAGGACGGCAAGAAGGCCGTCACCCGGTTTCGGGTCTTGGAGCGGTTCCGTGGAGTGACCTTGTTGTCTTGCCATCCCGAGACAGGTCGGACCCATCAGATCCGCGTTCACCTCAAGTTTGCTGGATTTCCCATCTACGGAGATGAGTTCTACGGGGAAGGTCGTCGGCTTTTCCTCTCGGCCCTGAAACCGTCCTATCGTCTCAAAGAAGGGCAGGAAGAGCGTCCGCTGACGCCTTCCTTGGCCCTGCATGCTTGGAAGTTGGGAGTGGCCCATCCGGACGATGAGCGGCGGG
This sequence comes from Akkermansia muciniphila, assembly GCA_945883815.1. Lineage (GTDB taxonomy): Bacteria > Verrucomicrobiota > Verrucomicrobiia > Limisphaerales > UBA9464 > SXXZ01. Next base: position 11,025 of record CAMCYJ010000095.1, read on the forward strand.
TCGAGATCACGGCTCCTTGGCACGACGACCTGGAGGTAGCCCTCAAGTACCTCCGCAAGTTCGGCAAGTAGGTTCCATGCCACGGCCTCCCGGACGATTGGGAGTTCGTGTTTTCGAACACGCTGTTTGCTTTCCAAGTAGCGGGCTTCGGACTTCAATTGTCCTCCAACCGTGAGTTACCAGGTCATCGCCCGAAAATACCGTCCCCAGCGTTTTGCAGACGTTGTGGGGCAGGAACATGTGACCACCACCTTGGCCAATGCCATCCGTCTGGGGCGGATCGCGCATGGTTATCTCTTCTGTGGGCCTCGTGGCACCGGAAAGACCACCTTGGCGCGCATTTTTGCCAAGGCGCTCAATTGCACCGGTGGACCCAGCGCCGAGTTTGACGATAGCGACCCGCGGGTGAAGGAGATCACCGAGGGTCGCTCCTTGGACGGGTTGGAGATCGACGGTGCCTCGAACAACGGTGTCGATCAGGTTCGTGAACTGAGGGACACGGCCAAGTTTGCGCCGGCCTCGGGCAAGTTCAAAATCTACATCATCGACGAGGTGCACATGCTCTCGACGGCAGCTTTCAACGCGCTGCTCAAGACGCTGGAGGAGCCCCCGCCGCATGTGAAGTTCCTCTTTGCGACGACCGATCCGGAGAAGGTTCTGCCCACGATTCTGAGTCGATGTCAGAGGTTTGATCTTCGCCGGATTCCTGCCGCACTCATCGTCAAGCATCTGGCTTGGATCGCCGAGCAAGAGAAGGTCTCCATCGATGCGGACGCCCTCCTGGCCATTGCCCGTGGAGCGGACGGCGGCATGCGGGATGCCGAGTCGACTCTCGACCAGTTGATCAGCTTTTGCGGCGACCGGATTGTGGAATCCGACGTGCTCTCGATGTTTGGCCTCGCAGCCCGGGCGCAGCTCATGCAGTTGGTGGACGGGCTTTTGGAAGGCAATGTCGCCACCACATTGCGGATCTTGGAGGAATTGACGGGTTCCGGCAAAGACCTGGGTCGTCTGCTGGCGGACTTGCTCAACCATTTCCGCAATTTGTTACTGTTTCTGGTCTCCGGTTCCGAGGCCGGTTTGCTCAATGTCAGTGAAGCCGAGATGGGGGCGCTGGCTCGACAGGCCAGGCTGATCGACGCCGACGCGCTGACCCGAGTGATGGAAGTGTTGAGCGCTGCCGAGGGCCGTCAGCGGGAGGTGGCCTCCAAGCGCATCTTCATGGAGGTCACACTGCTGAAGGTCATTCAAGCGCGTGAGGCTACGAGCCTCGATGCCGTGCTCAAGCAATTGAAGGCCATGCGGGATCAGGTCCCGGCAGATCTTGCGGTAGCGGCGTCTGTACCGTCAGTGGCACCTGCAGCGAAGGCTAACACTGCGGCTCCCGCGGTGGTGTCCGCCCCGATCAATCCGCCAGTGCCGAAACCTCTGGCGGCTCCGATTCCCTCAGCGTCTCCGGTGACCGACCTTCCGGCTGCACCCGTCTCTTCTGTCCCGGTTTTGAGTGCTCCAGCCAAGCCGCCTTCGGATTCGGCGCCGTTGCTATCGGAGAGTTCGCAAACCATCGAAGCGATCTGGCAGGTATTGATTGCGCAATTGCCTCACAGCGAGGGACTCCTCCGGGCAGCGCTGCAGCAGAGTCGCGCTGAAAGTTGGTCGCGAGATACATTGACCATTGCGCACCCGCCCGATGCCTATCTCGACACCGCTCGGAACATAAGCACCCTGAAGGCGGTGCTTCAGACCATCACCGGTAAAATGGTGACGTTTCGCTTCGTTGTCTCGGAGAGCCGCTTGGTTTCGGAACCGGCCGTCTCGGTGGTGGGCACTGCAGCCTCAACCCGGCAGAGCGCCCGTCCCTCGGCTGCCGAGGTCAAGCCACCCGAGGCCAAGCCTAAGGCGGTGGCACCGATCTTGTTGAACAAGGATGATTTCCTCAATGACCCGCTGATCCGTCAGGCATTGGAGGTGTTCAAGGGGCGGATCATGGAAGTCCGAGGTCCCGCTGAAGGCAACTGACGTGTCCGGTCTCAATATCGACCCCAGTGGTTGCCACCTGTGGGATCTCTCGTCCAGACTCTAAGTCGAAACGACAACAATTTCAGTTCGCAACCACACACTATGAGCAGCGTTGGAAAACTCATGCGGCAGGCACAGCGCATCCAGCAGCAGATGGAGACCGTTCAAGCTTCCATTGCCCAAAAGACCATTGAAGCCACCTCGGGTGGTGGCGCCGTCAAAGTGGTCGTCTCTGGAGATGGACAGTTGAAGGCGCTTCACATCAATCCGGATGCCGTGAACAAAGACGACGTGGCGTTCTTGGAAGATCTTTTGCTGACGGCGATTAACCAAGGGCTCAATCAGGCCAAGGAGATCTCCAACAAGGAGATGGGTTCCGTGACTCAGGGATTTGGCCTTCCGGGGATGTTCTGAACCCGGGCTGATGCGATGACCGAGTTGCCCCTTCCGATTCAGGCGCTGGTCCTCGCGCTCAAATCGTTGCCTGGTATTGGACCGCGTTCTGCCGAGCGGATGGCGCTACATGTCATCCAGATGGAGCCAGAGCAGGTTCGAGTGCTTTCCGAAGCATTGATGTCGGCTCGCGAGCTCATTGTTGCCTGCGAGCGGTGTGGTGGTTTGACCGAGAGTCAGCCGTGTCGAATTTGTGCCGATGACCGGCGGGATGTTGGGGTGATTTGTGTGGTCGAACGCTCCACGGATATCCTGAGTTTTGAAAAATCCGGTGCCTTTCGGGGGAAATATCACGTTTTGGGCGGCAAATTGAGCCCGCTCGATGGCGTAGGCCCGGAAGATCTTCGGATCCGTGAGTTGGAGTCCCGAGTGTTGGAGGGAACTGTCCGTGAGGTAGTGTTGGCGCTTTCTGGGGATGTCGAGGGGGAGGCCACGGCCCATTACCTCCGCCAGCGTCTGGCCGGAGCCGGTGCACGCATCACTCGATTGGCCCAAGGCCTGCCGGCCGGAGCTGGTTTGGAATACGCCGACGAACTTACTTTGAGCCGCGCCCTGGAGGGGCGGCGCGAATTTTCATGAATGCCTCACGAGTACCGCGTGCTGTTGTTTTTGACCTGGGCAAGGTGCTTCTCGATTTCGACTATCGAATACTCGCCCGAAGAATGGCAACTCAGTCCAGCGTCTCCGCCGATGAGATCCTGACTGTGATCAACCAAACCCCGCTTCTGCATCGCTACGAAACCGGCCTCATGAGCGACCGTGAGTTTTATGATGCGGTGGTGAGTGCCACCGGATTTCGTGGTGCCGAGGAAGAGTTTCTCAATTGGTTCGGCGATATCTTCACTGAAATCACCCCAATGGTGAAGCTTCAGGAGGCATTGGTTCGTAGGGGTGTCCCCACCTATGTTTTTTCCAACACCAATGCGCAGGCCATTCGACATGTGCGGAAATCCTTTGCTTTCTATGGTCAGTTCACTGCCGAGGTGTTGTCCTACGAGATCCGCTCCATGAAACCAGACTCCCGAATCTATGAGGCTGTGGAGGGTGTCTCTGGATTGTCCGGCAGTGACTTGCTCTACCTGGATGACCGTTCTGAAAATATCGCCGCCGGAGAGTCCCGTGGATGGCAGGCGTGGATTCATGTGGATCCCAAGGAAACAGTGTCCCGTGTTTCGGCCCTGATGCGGTTGTGAGCCTCACCCCGATCTCTTCCTGGGTCGTTTGCTGAATCTGGACTTCGGACTTCCGATTCGTACCGCCGAATTTTTACCACCTATCCGATGGCGTTGACGCGCAGGTCGCGGAGGGTTTTTAGGTGAGGCAGAGGGACGCCGCGGATGGGGCGAGCGCCCTCGAGGCGTTTGGGTCCGAAGTGGGAGCGGTGGTGGGCGAAGACCTGGTTGACGAAGTCCCTGGAA
>CAMCYJ010000096.1 GCA_945883815.1 Akkermansia muciniphila
GGGCATGGACAAACCTGAATCCCAGGAATTTTTCGATGCAGACCCACAACTGCTGGCCATCGCCCGAGAGGCCATCCATCACGTGCCGCCCATCCAATTGGGCTCTCGGAAGGCCGAATTGACGGTCGGGGGCAACGGAATCTCCGGTCCCGTGTTCCTCGACAACCGCCAATACCGGCAGTGGGCATTTCGAGTCTGGAAGGCCGACTGTCTCGACATGGAATCAACCGCCATCGCACAGGTCTGTTGGGCCAATCGAACACCGTTCCTCATTGTCCGCAGTCTGAGCGACTTGGCGGGCGGACAAGAAGGCATCAACGACGCTGACCGAACAGAACGCCCCGTCTCCCGCCACGCCTCGGTAGTCCTCCGAGAAATCCTGCGGCGACTCCCGGCGCATCGCTGATCGTCCTCACGGTGGGGCTCCCATACCCCACCTGGGATTTCGATGGATACGCCTGCTGGGAAATCCCCTGAAGCATCCGGCCAAGCCAACGAGCCAACTGAATCGTTGGCTTAGTGAGACAAATGAGACAACCCTTCCGTGTCATTGTGTCACTCTGTCACATCCTTTTCCGCATTCAGCACGGCTGCATGGGACGTCGACGCCTCAAGATTCGCCAGAATTTGGCGTTTTCTTGGGTTTTTCATGGGTTTCTTGATTTTGGTGCAGCCCATGGAGATCGGCATCCGCCTTGCAGATAGTCGGAAAAGACAGAGGCAGCTAAACGAAAACCGACTATGGCTAAAGTTCTTGGAATCGATCTTGGCACGACCAACTCCTGCATGGCCGTGATGGAAGGCGGAGAGCCCTTGGTGCTGGAGAATTCGGAGGGCAAGCGAACAACGCCCTCGGTGGTCGCCTTCGCCAAGAACGGTGAACGTCTGGTGGGTGAAGCTGCCAAGCGGCAGGCCGTCACGAATCCGCGCAACACGATCTACTCGGTCAAGCGCTTCATCGGCCGCAAGTTCGACGAGGTCCAAGAGGAGCTCAAGCGCGTTCCCTACAAGGTCGTCCGAGCCGCCAACGGCGACGCCCACATCGAGGTCGAGGTCGAGGGCAAGCCTAAGGCGTTCAGCCCTCCCGAGATCAGCGCGATGATCTTGGCCAAGCTGAAGTCCGATGCCGAAGTGCGTCTGGGCGAGACCATCACGCAGGCCGTGATCACGGTGCCCGCCTATTTCAACGACACCCAGCGTCAAGCCACCAAGGACGCCGGCAGAATCGCTGGTCTCGAGGTGCTGCGCATCATCAACGAGCCCACCGCTGCTTCTTTGGCCTACGGTCTCGACAAGAAGAAGGACGAAAAGATCGCCGTGTACGACCTCGGTGGCGGCACTTTCGATATCTCCGTCTTGGAAATTGGAGACGGTGTGTTCGAGGTGAAGGCTACCAACGGCGACACCCACTTGGGCGGCGACGACTGGGACAACGCCATCATCGACTGGATCTTGGCTGAATTCCAAAAAGATCAAGGCATTGATCTCCGCAAGCAGGCCGATGCACTCCAACGCATCAAGGAAGAGGCCGAAAAGTCCAAGATCGCATTGTCTTCATCCCAGCAGTACGAGATCAACCTGCCCTTCATCACGGCCGATGCGTCCGGTCCGAAGCACATCGCCTTCAAGCTTTCCCGGGCCAACATGGAGCAGCTGTGCGACTCCCTCTTCGAGCGTACGATCACCCCGACCAAAGCCTGTTTGCGAGACGCCGGCATTTCGGCGGAGAAGATTGACGAGCTGGTGCTGGTCGGAGGCATGACTCGCATGCCGCGGGTTGTCGAAACTGCCCGTGGACTGGTCAGCAAGCCACCCCACCAGGGTGTCAACCCCGACGAGGTGGTGGCAATCGGTGCTGGAATCCAAGGCGGAGTGCTCAAGGGTGAGGTCAAGGGAGTCTTGCTGCTCGACGTTACCCCGTTGTCCTTGGGCATCGAGACCTTGGGAGGCGTCTTCACCAAGCTCATCGACCGCAACACCACCATCCCGAGCCGCAAGTCTGAAATCTTCTCGACGGCCAGCGACAATCAGCCCGGCGTCGAAATCCATGTGCTCCAGGGCGAACGGCAGTTCTCCCGCGACAACAAGTCCTTGGGCAAATTTCAGCTGGCCGACATCCCGCCCGCAGCTCGCGGCGTTCCCCAGATCGAAGTCACCTTCGACATCGACGCCAATGGCATCCTGAATGTCAGCGCCAAAGACCTCGGTAGTGGCAAGAGTCAGAACATCGTCATCACTGCCTCCAGCGGCCTCTCTAAGGACGAGGTGGAGAAGATGCGCCGCGATGCCGAGTCTCATGCCGAAGAAGACAAGGCCCGCCGCGAGGAAGTCGAACTGCGCAATGAGGCCGACAACGCCGTGTACCGCTCCGAGAAATTCGTGAAGGACAACAGCGACAAGCTCGGTGCGGCCAAGTCCGGCATCGAGACGGCTGTGGCCTCCGTCAAAGACAGTCTCAAAGGCAGTGACTCGGCCGCCATTCGCTCAGCTCTCGACAAGCTCAACGAAACCCTCCAAACCGCCAGCGCAGGAATGCACCAAAAAGAACCCGGTGCGGCTGGAGCCGAACAGGCTTCCGGCGGCCCAAGCGGTTCAAGCGGTTCAAGCTCTTCCGCAGGAGGCGAATCCAAAGCGGGCGATCAAGGTCCCATCATCGACGCCGAAGTGGTCGACGAAAAGAAGAAGGCTTGATCCCCTTAAAACCCAATTTGCCCAGCCGTCCCAACGGCGGGCTTCATCCGCAAAAACAACAAAACACTAGTAACCATCATATGGCACTGAACGTAAAACCCCTGGGCGATCGCGTCCTCGTTGAAATCGGCGAGGAAAAGGAAGTCAAAAAGGGAGGCATCATCATCCCCGACTCCGCCAAGGAAAAGCCCTCTGAGGGCGTCGTCAAGGCGCTCGGAACCGGCAAGACCGGTGACGACGGCAAGAAGGTGGCCTTCGAGGTCAAGGTCGGCGACCGCGTGCTGGTCTCCAAGTACGGCGGCACCGAGGTCAAGATCGACGGCAAGGAATACAAGATCTTCAGCTCCGACGACCTGATCGCTATCGTTGGCTAATTCCGACTCGGCTAATCCCCAATTCGCTGATTCACACTTTCAACAACAACATTCACAACACACTCTAGAACATGGCAGCAAAACAACTTCTGTTCGACGAAGCAGCCCGTCAGGAAATCCTGAAGGGCGTCGAGATCTTGGCCAAAGCGGTCAAGGCCACCCTCGGTCCCAAGGGCCGCAATGTGGTCATCGACAAAAAGTTCGGGTCCCCGACGATCACCAAGGACGGCGTGACCGTCGCCAAGGAGATCGAACTGGCGAACCCCTACCAGAACATCGGTGCCCAGCTGGTCCGCGAGGTCGCCAGCAAGACCAGCGACATCGCTGGTGACGGCACCACCACCGCTACGGTGTTGGCCGAAGCCATCTACCGCGAAGGTCTGAAGCACGTGACCGCCGGCGCCAACCCGGTGTCGTTGCAGCGCGGCATCCAGAAGGCCGTCGACGCCGCCACGGAGCAGCTCGCCAAGATCGCCAAGAAGGTCAAGGACAAGGAAGAGATCAAGCAGGTCGCCACCGTTTCCGCCAACTGGGACACCGCGATCGGCGACATCATCGCCGAGGCCATGGACAAGGTCGGCAAGGACGGCACCATCACCGTCGAAGAGGCCAAGTCCATCGAGACCACCCTCGACGTGGTCGAGGGAATGCAGTTCGACAAGGGCTACCTCTCGCCCTACTTCGTCACCAACGCTGAAACCCTCGAGGTCAAGCAGGACGACGCTTACATCCTCCTCTATGAGAAGAAGATCAGCTCCCTCAAGGACCTGCTCCCGATCCTCGAGAAGGTGGCCAAGACCGGCAAGCCGCTGCTGATCATCTCCGAAGAGGTCGAGGGCGAAGCCCTGGCCACCCTCGTGGTGAACAAGCTCCGTGGCACCATCAACGTCTGCGCCGTCAAGGCTCCGGGCTTCGGTGACCGCCGCAAGGCCATGATGGAAGACATCGCCATCCTCACCGGTGGTCGTCTGATCACCGAAGACCTCGGCATCAAGCTGGACAGCCTCGAACTGGCCGACATGGGCCGCGCCAAGAGCGTGTTGGTCGAGAAGGAAAACACCACCATCATCGAGGGTCATGGCAAGAACTCCGAGATCCAGGGCCGGGTCAACCAGATCCGCCGCCAGATCGAAGAGACCACCAGCGATTACGACCGCGAAAAACTCCAAGAGCGCCTCGCCAAGCTGGCTGGCGGCGTTGCCGTCATCCACGTGGGTGCCGCTACCGAGACCGAGATGAAGGAAAAGAAGGCCCGCGTTGAGGACGCTCTGCACGCGACCCGCGCGGCCGTCGAAGAAGGCATCGTCGCTGGCGGCGGTGTGGCCCTCATCCGCACGCTCCCGGCCATCGAGGCCCTCAAGCTCAGCATCACCGACGAGCAGATCGGCGTGGACATCGTTCGCCGCGCCATCGAGGCCCCGCTCCGCGAGTTGGCCCGCAACGCTGGTGTCGAAGGCGGCCTGATCGTTCAGGAAGTCAAGCGCCGCAAGGGCAACGAAGGCTACAACGTCGCCACCGGCGAGTACGAAGACCTGGTCAAGGCCGGCGTCGTCGATCCGAAGAAGGTGACCCGTTCGGCCCTGCAGAACGCCGCCTCCATCGCGGGTCTGTTGCTCACGACCGAGGCCGTGATCACCGAGATCCCGGAGAAGAAAGAAAAACCGGCCGGTGATCCTCACCACGGCGGCGGCGGCATGGACTACTAAGTCCGAACCGTTTCCCCACGGAAACTTCCCAAGCGCGGCCTTCGCAAGAGGGTCGCGCTTTTTTCATTGGGACTCTGTCCCGCTCCGTTGGCGGCGCCCCCAACGAGCCAAAGCCAAGACCTGCTAAGAGCCTGTCTGAAAATGGGGAGCGGTTCTGCGGCTGGGGAATTCTGGGTTGGGCAAGGCGGTGAGCGGCGGGGCAGACCTCCTGCGGTCTGTTCCGCCCGAACCAACGCAGTCCAAGCCGGAAAGACCCGCCGCCCGGAGGGTTTGGGAGGGAAGTGCCCGCTGGCGGCGTTGCTTGTCGGTCACAGACCGCTGCGGGTCTGCTTGCTCCTCGCGCCTTGCCAATCGAACCCTTCTCTCCCAAACAGAACCCCTCCTCATTTTCAGACAGGCTCTAAACCACCGGCACCTCGAGCAGCGACACCGTCTGCCTCTTTCCATCCACGCGAACCGGGATTCCCCAGGGCAACGTGACCTTCCGCGGCACATGGCCATACGGAAACCCGTCCAGAATAGGTCCGGGGACACCCTTCATCACGGATTGAAACACCGCCTCCAAATCATGGAAGGGGTGAGCCGGATCGGCCGCGGAGGTATTTGTAAATTGACCCAGCAAGAACCCACTGGCGCGGCCCATTACGCCGGCCAATCGCAACTGAGTCAGCATGCGATCCAACCGGTGAAACTGCTCATGGACATCCTCCAACGCCAGCACCGCACCGCGATAATCCGGCGAAAACGGCGTCCCCAACAAGGCCACCACCAACGACAGGCAGCCTCCCAACAATGGACCTTCGCCGATGCCGACCTGACGCGTCAGCAGCGGGTGATCTTCGGGGAGCGGAAGCCGTCCGCGGGTGCGCCGTGAGGTCACCAATCGCCAGAAGCTTTCCTCGGTCTGCGGATCGGGAGCACCGGCAAACTCCACGGCACCGAGGGGTCCAGAAAAACTGACCAAGCCAGCCTTGCGAAACAGCGCCAATTGCAACGCGGTGATGTCGCTGTAACCGACAACGATTTTTGGATCCCGCCGGACGGCCGAATAGTCGATCCGGTCGAGCAGGCGCGGAGTGCCGTAGCCGCCCCGCAGAGCCATGATCGCCCGGATGCGGGGATCGCGGAGCATTCCGTTGAGATCAGACAACCGCTCTTCATCGGTACCTGAGAATGCACCGTCATTCCCCAGAGCATGGGCGCCGACTTCGACGCGGTACCCCCGCCCCTCCAGGTAACGGACACAGCCTTCCACCCGCTCAGGCCGCCACAGGGCCCCGGCCGGGGCCACCAGACCCACGACGTCCCCGCGTCGCAACGCCCGTGGACGTAGGATGCTCTTCATTTTCGCGCCCGGACAAAGCGCTCCACATACTTGCCGAGCATGTCCGCCTCCAGATTGACCACATCGCCCACCTGCCTCTCCCGCAGCGCAGTCACCTCATGGGTGTGCGGGATGATCCAGATGCGAAATCCGCCCCGAAACACCTCGGCCACAGTGAGGCTGATCCCGTCCACGGCGACGGATCCTTTGAAGACGATGTAGCGGCCAATGGCTGCAGGCGCTGTGATTTCGAGAATGTGATCCCGTCCGCGACGCTCCCAGGTGCGGATTTTTCCGGTGCCATCGATGTGCCCAGTGACAAAGTGTCCACCGAGGCGGTCTCCGGCTGCCAGAGATCGCTCCAAATTCACCGCAGAGCCCGGTTTCACCGCGGACAAGTTTGTTCGGTCCCAGGTTTCTTGGAGGAGATCGAAGGCGAGGCAGGTTCCGGCAACCCCAGCCTTGCTCCCTTTGGCTCGTATGGCCCGTCGGGCCACGACAGTGAGGCAGCACCCATTGACGGCAATGCTGTCTCCCAACCGGGAACCCTTGGCCGTCACCCGGGCATCGACCCACAGGCGAACGGAAGCATCCTTCGGTTCTATCCGACGCACGGTTCCCGTCTCTTCAACCAATCCAGTGAACATTTCTTCTCCTTAACCGGAACGATTCAGTGGGCATCGATCATCCGGCAAATTCCCCCAAGAAGTTCCCAAGGTGTTCGCCGCCCATGGCTCGACCTCGGGCAACCATCTGCGGCGTAAGCCTCCGGCGTCCAACGGAATCCTCCCCGACTCAGCCCGACGTCGCCCGAACCACACGCGCTGTAATGAACAGATCTTCGCCAAAACGCCGTGATTCCACGTCGGTGAGACTGGGAGCTTCAGCCAACGAACGAAATCCACGTCCAGCCACCGATCGGCGAGACTCCTCTCCACCCAGAATCCGCGGCGCGTAAAAGAAAGCGGTCCGATGCACCAGGCCGGACTCGAAAAACGCGGCCAGCACAGTTCCTCCGCCCTCCACCAGCAGGTGCTGGATACTCATCTGCCCCAACTCCGGCAGAAGCCATTGGAGGTCTATTCGCCCTTCCCGCTCCGGTGCTAGGATCAGCATCACCCGGGCTTGCAAGGCCGCGATTTTCGCTGGATCGGCCGACTCGCCCACCACCACGAGAGTGCTGGCCCTTGCCTCATCGGAGACCAATCGGCAACCCAAAGGCGTTCGTGCACGGGTATCGAGGATGATCCGACGCTTCAAGGGAACCGCGGCCGGCACTCGGAAGCCTGGTTGCGTCCGAAGGGTCAAACTCGGGTCGTCGGCCAAGACCGTCTCCACGCCGACCAAGACAGCGTCCGCACCCAAACGCAGGCGGTGCGCATGAGCACGGGATGCCGGACCCGTGATCCATTTAGACTCCCCCGAAGCCGTGGCAATCTTGCCGTCCAAAGTCATGGCCGACTTGGCCGTCACCCACGGAGTCCGATTCACGATCCAGTGGTTGAAAGCCTCATTCAGACGCTGGGATTCCGCTGCCAGCGCCCCGGAATCGACGGTGATCCCCGCCTGCCGCAGCAACTCCAGACCACGGCCGGCATGGCGTGGGTTGGGGTCGACCGCGGCCACCACAACCCGCGACACTCCTGCCCGCATCAAGGCCTCGGTGCACGGAGGGGTACGCCCATAGGTGCAGCACGGCTCCATGGTCACATAAATCGTCGCACCGGCGACCGCATGTCCACGCCGAGCCGCGTCAGCCAGCGCCTCGACTTCGGCGTGGGGCGCACCGGCCTTGTGGTGCCAACCCCGACCAATCACCTGCCCCTCGCGGACCAGCACCGCTCCCACCATCGGATTCGGTGAAGTTCGTCCGTAGGCCCGTTTCGCCAATCTCAGGGCCTGAGCCATGAATCGCTCGTCAGGAGTCATGGATCCGTCTTAGGAAGGGTTCAGCCCTTGGCCGAAAACAAAGCCTCGGCAAACTCCCGGGCATTGAAGGCCTGAAGGTCGTCGGCCTGTTCGCCGACTCCGATGAACTTCACCGGAATTCCCAACTCACGCTGAATGGCCACGACCGCCCCACCTTTGCTGGTACCATCCAGCTTGGTGATGACCAGACCGGTCAACTTCACCGCTTTGTGGAATTCCCGGGCCTGCACCATCGCATTCATGCCCGTGGAACCGTCCAGAACCAGCAGCACCTCATGCGGTGCCCCAGGCAGCTTGCGATCCACCACCCGGTGCACTTTTTGCAGCTCTTGCATCAAGTTGTGTTTGGTGTGCAACCGACCGGCCGTGTCGATGAACAACCATCGGGCATTGCGGGCCTGTGCGGCCACCACGGCGTCGTGGGCTACAGCCGCGGGATCAGCCTGATAGGCGCCGGCGATGACGGGGATTTCGAGTCGGCTGCCCCACAATTGGAGTTGTTCGATGGCGGCGGCGCGGAAGGTGTCACAGGCTGCCAGGAGCGCGGTCTCTCCGCGTTCAGCCATGCGCTTTGCCAACTTGGCACAAGTGGTTGTTTTCCCAGTTCCATTGACTCCCACCATAGAGACCACCGTCACTCCGTCCGGCCGCGCCGTCAGCGCCGGATCCATGCCACCCAGACTCCGCTCGACCTCCGCGATGGCGATGTCCACGAAGTCCAGACCGGACTTCCCCTGTGTCTCGAAGGCCTTACGGACCGCGGCCAGAATCTGCTGGGTCATGGGCAGCCCGAGGTCGGCCGCCAACAGGGCCGATTCGAGTTCTTCGACGCTTTGCGCCGTGAGCTTTGGAGAACGGGTGACGATCCGCTGAATCTCGTGAGCCAGCGATGTGGCAGTCTTGGTAAAAGCGGATTTGAGTTTGTCGAAGAATCCCATGAAGTCGGTCGTTATTCGTTATGAAACTCTTCGGGAACGCCGGGCGCGCAGCGCTTCGACTTGAGGATAGGGCAACTTCACTCGGCCGATGAGCGGCTGTCCCTTGGCCATGCCATGACAATCGCTGCCGCCAGTGGCGACCAAGTCGAGATCAGCCGCCTTGCGGGAATAGCTTTCACTGGCCTCGGGAGAATGGCGGGTATGCCAGCACTCCAAGCCGTCGATGCCGGCATCTTTGAGCTTACCGATGAGGCTGTCATTGCGATAGAGACCCGGATGGGCCAGCACTGCGACTCCGCCGGCCTCCCGAATCAACCCGACGGCATCCCGAGCGTTCATGCGGGCTTTGGGCACAAAACCAGGGCGCCCCCGCTTCAGGAACTTGTCGAAAGCCTGGTCATGATCCCGGGCGAACCCCTGTTGGACGAGGGCGCGCGCAACGTGCAGGCGACCGGGCGCCTCACACTGGGCCAAGGACAACACCAGCGACTCGCTGAGGCTCACCCCATTGTCATTGAGTTGGGTGACCATTTCGCGAACCCGTCGCTGACGGACTCCCTGAAAATGTTGGAGTTCTCCCCGAAGCCGCTCGGAAGAGAGGTCCATCCAGTAGCCCAAGATGTGAACTTCCTGACCGGTTACCTCGGCGGTCAATTCAGCCCCGGGGATGAACTCAAGGCCTTCCTTTGCACAGGCCGTTTCCATCCGCTCACACCCCTCCACGCTATCATGATCGGTGAGGGCCACGGCATCCAGGCCCTGAGCCCGCGCGTGCGCTGCCAGTTCCTCCGGCGAGTAGGTACCGTCGGAGAAATGCGTGTGCAGGTGCAGGTCGGCGAGTTTCACTGGAGAGCCCTAGACTGGAGTTTCCTTGGCGGTTCGCGCTGGTCGAAGCAGGTCTGCTTTGACCTTGTCGAGGATGCCGTTGACGAACTTGCCGCTGTCGGCGGTGGAGAATTTCTTAGCCACATCGACCGCCTCATTGATGCTCACCACGGGCGGAATGTCGTCGCGATGGAGCATTTCGTGGATGGCCAGTCGCATGACATTGCGATCGACGGCAGCCATTCGGTGGAGGTCCCAATTCTTCGCGTGCTTGCGGATGATATCATCCAGCAGAGGGCGGTGTTCCAACACGCCCCGGACCAGACGTTCAGCAAAGAGTCTCGTGGCGCTCTCGTCGGCACTCGGGGGTGGCAAGCTCACCTGCTCGCCCCACGTGGCACCATGCGATTCCAGAAAATCACTCATCCTCTGGGCATCCCAGAATTGGTTGAGAGCTGATGCCAGATCTTCAGGTGGATTCAGGTCGTACTGAAACAGAAACTGCACTGCTCGTTCACGTGCCTCCCGGCGCTTGCGCATGACGCCACGATAGACCAAAGGCTCGGCAGACAAGAGTGTTTTATTGAACGGACGCTTCGGACGCTGGGCCTACCCGTTGAGAACCTGCATAAACATTGAAACGACCTTCACGCAGAAACCCCACCAAGGTCTGTCCCGACTGATTGGCAAATTGGACCGCCAAACTAGAAGGTGCCGAGACGGCAGCAATCATGGCAATGCCTGCGGCCAGCGCCTTCTGGACAATTTCAAAGGACACTCGACCGCTGACCATCAGAATTGAAGGTCCCGTTGGAAAGGCCCCTTCCAGAAACCGTCGACCAATCACCTTGTCCACGGCGTTGTGCCGGCCGACATCTTCACGAACCACCCACAACTGGCCGCTTGGGCTGAACAGCGCCGCCGCGTGCAGTCCTCCGGAGGCCGAGAATCCCGCCTGTGCCGCGCGGAGTTGTCCGGGCAACGACAGCAACACCTCCGGGGCCACCTGAAATTGTTCTGTGGCTGAAGGAAACTGTCTTCTGAGGGCATCAATGCTGGCCGTGCCGCAGAGCCCACAACTGGAGGAAGCGAAGACGTGCCGAGTCAGCGATGCAAAATCGCAGGTCACCGAATCCTCCAAGAAAACATCGACCACGTTGCCGGTTTCGTTGCGCGGATAAGGGCGAATTCCCTTGAGATCTGATGGAGCGCGGAGCAATCCCTCACTCACCAAAAAGCCAACCGCCAATTCATCATCATGACCCGGGGTTCTCAGAGTCACGCTCACGCTGCGGGTCTCAACGCGGATCTCCAAAGGTTCCTCGGCAGCAACCAGATCGTCTACAGGGTCTTCCCAGCGGCCTTGAGTCCACCGACGAATGGAGGCGGGCCGGGTGGATGGATCTGGCGGATTCACAACGTCTGGCTCAGGAAACCACCATCGACGCGCAAGTCCGTCCCGGTGACAAAACCTGCCGCCCGAGAACTCGCCAGAAACACCGCCGCTCCACCCAACTCCTGGGCGGCCCCGAAGCGAGCCATCGGGGTGTGGTTCAGGATTGCCTGGGCGCGAGCGGTAGGACTGCCGTCCTCGTTGAAAAGCAGGCGACGATTCTGCTCGGCCGGAAAGAAGCCCGGCGTGATGGAGTTGACCCGAACTCCGCTCGGGGCCCATTCGCGAGCCAAGAACTGGGTGAGGCTCAGAACCGCCGCCTTGGCCGCAGAATAACTGACCACCCGAGACAGTGGAATATGCGCCGAAACGCTCGCAACATTGATCACCGTCCCCCGGCGACGAGCGCAGAATCCAGGGCCAAAGGTCTGGCACGGCAACAGGACTCCTCCCACCAAATTGAGATCAAAATTGCCTCTCCAAGCATCCAGGCTGATCGCTTCGAAAGGAAGGTCTGCGGTTACGGTCGCCTTGGGATCATTGCCCCCAGCCGCATTGACCAAAACTGTGGGAACCCCCAACTGGCGTTCAACATCGGCTTCCACGCGGCGAAGATCCTCGCGGCAAAGGGCGTCTGCGGTGAAGAAAGCGGCCCGAACCCCCTGCTGCTCCAGCGACTGCACGCATGCTTGTCCGCGCTCGGCATTACGCCCAACCACAGCCACCGCCGCCCCTGCCATGCCCAGGGCATGGGCCATGGCCCCACCCAGGGCTCCGGTCGCACCAATCACCACCGCCACCTCTCCGGAAAGATTAAACAGATTCATGAGTTCGACGGTGAACCAGGCTCGCTACCGAGGGGAGCAGAAATCGCCAACCCCGGCTCGGCGCCCCTCCCTGGCCTGCTCTACTCAGCGCTCAGCGCTGGGGTCAATGGACTCCCTACCCCAGTCCAATCGCCAGTCCTTCAGGCCGGCAATCGTTTGCGAAATTCCCGGCAGGCCGCCGCGACATCCCTCGCATTGAGAATTGCACTGACGACACAGATGGATCTGGCTCCGGCCTCGACCACGGTATCGACGGTTTCGAGGTTGATACCGCCAATGGCAAACCACGGAATTGAAACATGATCCCGTGCCCACTGGACGTAGTCGACCGTCACTGGGCGAGCGCCCGGCTTGGTGCCGGTCGCAAACACGGGGCCGATCGCCACGTAGTCGGCCCCCGCAGCGACTGCGCGAACGCATTGATCCGGCGCGTGGGTGGATAAACCGACCAGACACCCAGACTTCTTGCAGCGAAGTTCCCCAACGCGTTGGTGGCCTGCGTCAAAAAAATCCTCCTGACCCAGGTGAACCCATGGAGCCCCGACTTCCATAGCAACCTCAGGATGGTCGTTGATCACCAGACCGACATGGGCATCACGCAGCACCGGAGCCAGAGCTCGAGCCAGTCGAAGCACCTCCGATTCGGGGAGTCCCTTGGCCCTGAGTTGGATCAGGTCTGATCCGCCGTCACAAAGAGCTGCCGCCAGGGCCACCGGATCCCGACCGTTCAAGTAGGCGGTATCGACAAAGGTATAGAGCCGGCAATCGGCAATCGGTTTCATTCCTGAAGAAGGGATCAGACAACGGACTCAGCGGCGAACCGTGGTGTGCTCGTTAAGCCAAGTCAGATCGGGTCGGCTGGCGGTTCCCGGGAAGCCACTTCCGTGAGCATTGTGATGATCCGCATTGGAAGGCGGATTGTTGAACGTGCCACTGACCCATCGGTGAGATTCCGCATGGCCGTCAGCGAAAGAGAAATTGGAATTACGCCCGTGATAATTGCCTGGGACATGATAAGCGCCCCCTGAGGAAGTGGCCATGTTGACTCCAAAAAATGGACGGCAAATTGCCTTGGGGTGAATTTCACCGTGAACAAAAATGTCCGCGGCAGACAACAAGTCTGAGGTCTTCCGGAAATTACGGTAGGTGCGATCATCTCCGAGGGCACTGGTAGCGTACGGAGCATCATCGGCCCAATTGACCCAAGGATTCTGGCCGTAGGTGCGAGGGTTGGTCTGCCTGCGACCATTGACTATTTCCGTGTAGCGATCGCCAGGACATTTGAACGATCCCAACGCCGGAAGGTAGGTTGCCAAGAGCGATACCCGCGGGTTGATGAGACTTGAAGCCGATGCATCGACCAGATTGTTTCCGTCGCGTCCTTCGACCCAGTACTTGGGAACATAATTGGCGGGAGGGTTTATGAGATTCACTGTCGGATCACCCGCTCCATTCGGAGGGAAAAAATCCCGGTTTTCCCCGACATAAAGCATCGCGGCCACCATCAACTGCTTTTCGTTGTTGATGCAGGCGATTCCAGTGGCTTTTTGACGTGCCTTGGCCAGCGCCGGCAAAAGCATGCCAGCCAAGATCGCGATGATGGCGATGACTACCAGCAGTTCAATGAGCGTGAAGCCCGCAGACTGCCGCGAGCGAGGGGTGTTGAGTCTCACAATGTTATTGGGGGAGCTTGGCAGAGCCTAGATGGTGAGCTTACGTGTTCAACCCCGAAAGAAGTTCCAGCAATTCAGCCTCTGGTCCCTCATGGTGCTGTTGGCGAGCCAGGTGCAAGGCACGTTCAAAGGCTGATCGCGCCGCGTCCGCAGATCCTTGAGCCAAATCGCACTTGCCCAGAAGGATTTGGACCACCATCCAGTCTGGCTTCCGGCGAAGGGCGACCTCCAGTTGTTCACGCGCTCCGGGAAAGTCCCCGGCATCAAACAACGCCCGTCCCAAACTGAAACGAGCCAATTCGTTCTCCGGGTGCTGCCGCACCAATTCACGCTGCCGAGCAAAGAGATCACTCACGACGAAAACCTACTTCAAGTTCTCGCTCGAAGCATCGTCGTTTTTTAGCCAACGCAGCCTTCCAGGACTGCACCACAAATTCCACCTATCCGATGGCGTTGACGCGCAGGTCGCGGAGGGTTTTTAGGTGAGGCAGAGGGACGCCGCGGATGGGGCGAGCGCCCTCGAGGCGTTTGGGTCCGAAGTGGGAGCGGTGGTGGGCGAAGACCTGGTTGACGAAGTCCCTGGAA
>CAMCYJ010000097.1 GCA_945883815.1 Akkermansia muciniphila
GACCTCCTTTCCCAACCGTACCAGTCCGGTCAAACGCGGCGTTTGGGTGTTGGAGCAGGTGCTGGGTGAGAAAGTGCCGCCGGCCCCACCGAATGTCCCCACCTTGGAAAAGCAGGATCAACAGACGGTCGCCCACCTGACCTTGCGACAACGGACCGAGCTTCACCGAACCGAAGCCGTGTGTGCCAACTGCCACAAGATCCTTGATCCCATCGGCTTTGGACTGGAGAACTTCGATGCCATTGGCCGCTGGCGCGATCGGGACGACACCGGAGGGGCCATTGAAGCGGCCGGTGAACTCCCCGGAGGGAAACGCTTCAGCGCGCCCAAAGATCTCAAAGCCATTATCGCCGCTCGTCCGGATGACCTGGCCCGGAATTTCACGGAGAAATTTCTGGCCTACGCCTTGTGCCGTCAGTTGGAAGGCTATGACGAAGTGGTGGTGGATCAACTGGTGGAAACCGCCGCCAAAGAGGGCTATCGTCTGCAGACACTCATCACGGAAATCGCCACCAGTTATCCGTTCACGCACCGAAGGGTCCAAGAATCCACCGCTTCCGCCTCGCATGAAAAGTAACCACCTGATGGATCGCCGCACGTGCCTGAAAGGCATCGGGGCTTCGCTCGCCCTACCACTCTTGGATGTCATGGGCTGGGCTGAATCCGCCAAGGGCAAGGCGGACAAACCGCCGGTCCGACTCGGGTTCATGTACATGCCCCATGGGGTCATCATGGAGCAGTTCTGGCCGAAGAGTCCGGAGAGTTTCCTCAGCTCGCCTCCGCCCGCCTTGGCATCGTTGCGGCCCGTGTTGAACCAGTGCCTGATGATGAAGGGCATCTCCGGGGTGCCAATCGCGCCCTTCAATGGGGCTCCCCATGCGCTGGAGTTGTCCACCTGGCTCACCGCAGCGCTGCCCGATGCAAAACAGCGGGATGTCATCAACATCGCCATTTCTGCCGACCAAATCGCGGCGAATTTCGTGGGCGGTTTCACGGCGTTGCCGTCTCTGGAATTGGCCACGATGCCGCAGACGCACAAGGAGAACCAAGAAGGCCTGAACGAGGGGTACTATTCTCACTGCAGTTTTCGTTCGGCCACTCAGGCCGTGCCAGCCGAGATCAATCCGCGGAATGTTCTCAATCGGCTCTTCGGCAAAACCAAGAAAACGGGAAGCTCCGACAAGGTGGATCCTCTGGATCGGCAAATGCTGGATCTGGTTCTCGGCGGAGCCAAGGACTTGCGCCGCAAGTTGCCCCGGGACGACCAGCACAAGCTCGACGAGTATCTGGACAGCGTGCGCAGCGTCGAACGCCGCATCGCCGCCATCGAGTACCGCCAGAAGGAAGCCGCTTTGGAGGCGGCGGGTGTGAGTGTGAGCAAACGGCTGGCATCGGATTCACCGCCCATCGCGATCAAGATTCCTGAGGGCGAAAAGCGCAGTGAATACATGGAGGTGATGTGCGACCTCAATGTGCTGGCGTTCCAGACCGACACGACACGGGTCAGCACGTACATCGGCTCCACACCCAACGGGGTTTCTTACCCGGAACTGGGGTTCAACGACGAACACCACTCTCAAACGCACCACAACAACGAAGCCGACAAGCTCGGCAAGGTGGCTGCGATCACCGCCTTCAACATCGCCCAGTTCGCCCGGATGGTTCAAAAGATGCAACAACTGCGGGAAGGTGACGGCACGCTGCTCGACAACTGCATCATGATGTGGGGTTCCGGGTTGGAAGACGGCAATGTGCACGCCCGGGAAAACCTGCCGTTCATCATCGCCGGAAAGGGCGGGGGATCGATCAACACCGGGCGCTTCTTGAGCAGCGTCAAAGGCAATCAGGGAGATTTGCTGACCACGCTGCTGGCGTGTGCAGGTATCCCGCTGGACCGACCGGTCGGCATCGCCACAAAGCAGCTCCAAGAAATCAGGAATGCCGTGGGTAAGGCATGAAGATCCGGGCCTTCGTCACGACCGCCAAGATCGGAAGTAGTTGCGCTCTGAATTTGCGTCAGGCCATTTGTCCGGCCGAAGTCGGGCACCGAACGGCTTCGGTCTGCCACCTGGCGAACATCGGCTACCAATTGCGCCGCCCACTGCATTGGGATCCGGTGAAGGAGCAGTTCCGCAAAGACCCGGAGGCCAACCAACTGGTGTCCCGCAAGCCGCGGGCGCCGTGGTCTTACTCGATGTCCTGAACCCACTGTCGGCATCAGGAGCCACCATGGGGCATCGCCCGGTGTGGAAGGCTGGTCCTCGCTCGGCGTTGATCACGGATAGGGGGAGTGGATCTGCCGCCCATCCGTGCTGCCGCACTCAGGGAGCCCGGCCTTCTTCGACATCCATGAGATCGAAGAATACTTGGATGTCGTCTCGGTGAGCCAATCCGGCGTCTACTTTTTGATTTTCCAGGCCCAAGGATGCCGAGTCCCTCCAGCCACGCTTGGCCATGAAGGTGTTCCAGATTTCAATTTGTTCGGAATTCGGTCGGTGCCCGTTCAGGAAACACCATTCCAGCACTTCCTCATCGGAACCTCCTTCGAGGGTACGTTGGGTCAGGGCATCAAAGCTCACATCCAGGAAACGGCAGATTCGGTCGTCAAAGGTTCGACCTCCTTCGATGGGTCCCAGGTGATAGCCGTCAGGCAGATGCCCCTTCTCGTGTTGGTGACGGATCTTGTCGAGGATGCGTCCGAAGACGGCGATACCTCCCACCAGTTCGCGTGGGGAACGGAATGGAAATGTCATAGATCCCAAGATCTAGGGCAGTGTGCGGTGAACTGTCAAAGCCTCGCCTGCAAGCGACGTCGATTCTTTCGATGTCGGGCCTCACCTTTCTTCCGACTGAATCCTTCGGCCTGAGTTTAACGCAGAGATCGATGACGTCGTCCGACAATGGTTTTGGCGTCCTAATGGGTCACTCGGCGCTGAGAGACAATCCTGCAGGGCGTGAGGTGCCAAAGCACAAGGAACGCAAGGCGGCCTGATGGGGGGCTGGGTCTAGATTGGGTCCAATCAGGACGGCCATGGCGGCCGGGTGAGGGAGCGCTGGAAACTCTTCGATGAAGTGATGGCCCCAAACTTGTTGGAACAGGAAGAGTTTTTCCGGAGCGTGGGTGAACCGCACGAAGCCTTTGGCCCGAACAACCTCGCGCGGATTGAGTCGGCTGAGGAAGGTCTCAAACGCCTTCCGTTCCACGGGCACCGGAAATCGCCAGGTCACGCTCCGGTAGCCAGTGTGCAAATGAGGGGCAGCCGGAGTCTGGAGGTCATGGGCTGCGCCATTCGCCACATCAATGCGCGCCTCGGCGGGCGGCAGGCGGAGAAGATCGCCGATGTCCGGCAAACCAAACGGGAGTCGGATGCGTTGGGCGCGGGGATTTTGTTCGGCGATGATCGTGTCCAGCGCATCCAACTGGCTGGCTTCGAGGCGATCGCACTTGGAGAGACAGAGGACGTTGGCAAACTCGATTTGCTTGCGGGCCAACACCCGCTCTCCGATGTCACCGTCGGGTTGGGAGTACCACGGCGCATCGACCACGCTGACCACGGCGTGCAACCGCGCGTGTTCCAATAAATCCGGATCCGTCAGGACATCGATGACGTTGTCTGGGTCCGCCAGTCCGCTGGTTTCCACGACGATGTAATCGCAGTCGCCCGACTTCGCCAGCTGGGTGACCGCTCTGTCGAGTTCGTTGTCAGTTGCGCAACACACACACCCGCCACTGACCTGGGCTACGGGCAGGCCGGGGCGGTCGAGGATTTGGCTGTCGACGCTATCGGCACCGAACTCGTTCATCACCACGCCCATGCGCAGGCCCGTCGCCGGGGATTCCTTCAGCCATCGGAGCAGGAGTGTGGTTTTGCCGGCTCCGAGAAAACCGGTGACCAAAATCACCGGGAGACGCGTTTTGGCCACTGATGACGGCTTGGGTGATAGGGTGTCGCTCATGCGCAGGCAGCGGCCAATTCCGGCCACAACTGCGCGGCCATCCGCATGCCGGAAGCATAAGCCTCGAGACTGAACTTCTCGTTCGGGGAATGCGGATTGTCGTCGGGCAGGGACATGCCGAGGAGGAGGGTGTCGGCGCGCAGGTGCTTCTTGAAGGCGGCGACGATGGGAATGCTGCCACCTTCACGCATGAGTAGCGCCTCCCGATTGAAGCCGGCGGACATGGCCTTCAAGGCCGCTTGAGCCAACGGGCCAGAGGGCGAAACGAGGTAAGGCTCGCCACCGTGACCGTGCTTCACGGTGAGGCGCACGGTGGGTGGGCACAGCGACTGGAGGTGCTTCTTGACGGCGGCCAGAATCTTGGCGGGCGTCTGGTCAGGAACCAAGCGGAGGGTGATTTTGGCGCTGGCCCAAGCCGGCACGATGGTCTTGCTGCCTTCGCCTTGGTATCCGCTGGTGAGACCATTGATTTCGAAGGTCGGTCGGCAGGTGCGGCGTTCATTGGCCGTGAACCCTTTCTCGCCGGTCAACTCAGGCACTCCGAGGAACTTGGCGTACCTCTTGTCATCGTGCGGAATCCGGGCCATTTGCTTGCGCTCGTAGGCGGTGAGCGGAGTGACCTCGTCGTAGAATCCCGGCACGGTGATCCGTCCGCGTTTGTCCCGCATTTGGGCGAGCAACTGGCACAAGGCGAAGGCCGGGTTCTCCAGGCTCCCTCCGAAGAGACCAGAATGAAGGTCCCGCGAAGGGCCGTCGATCCGGACCTCCAAGGCGGCGATACCGCGCAACCCATAGGTCAATGCGGGGTATTCCAATGAAGGAATGCCATTGTCCGAAATCACCACCGCGTCGCAGGCCAGTTCCTTCCGGTGCTTGGGCAGGAAGTTGTAAAGCTGGGTGGAACCCACTTCCTCTTCGCCCTCGATGAGGAAGACCAGATTGCACAGCAACGGGGTTCCGCTGCGGATGTAGGCCTCGACCGCATTCAGGTGGGCCAAATGCTGCCCCTTGTTGTCGGCCGAGCCGCGGGCATAGAGGTTGCGGCCTTCAATGCGGGGTTCGAACGGCGGGGTCTTCCACAATTCGAACGGCTCAGGCGGTTGGACATCGTAGTGGCCGTAGACGAGGAAGGTAGGCTTCTTCGAATCCGGCTTGGGAGTTCGGGCCACCACAATGGGGTTGCCATCGGTTTCATGGACCGTGGTGTCCAGCGTGAGGCTTCGGGCTCGGTCAGCAATCCATTGGGCCGCGGCACGGAGATCCGGCGCGTGCTTGGGTTGGGCGCTGACACTTGGAAAGCGCACGTAGTCGCAGAGCGAGTCGATGAACTGTGTCTGGTGTTCCTCGAGGTACTGGAAAACAGGGTTCATGGGAGGTCCGGAAATCGTGGGCGCGTCTGGGTTCCGATCTGGGAAGTCGCCGATGTATGAATCAATTCTTCGGTTTGCCGAAGCCTCGGAGGAGACCCTCGATGGCCTTGGCTGGCGAATTGGTCGGGATCAACGCGTTGACCGTATTGGTGTTGAGGAGAGGGTTACCCTTCGGTGCGGGTGCATTGGTCGCAGCAGCCGGTGGGGTGCCGAGAAAGTTGCCCAGTATTCCGGCGGCTCCGGCGACTTTCCCGCCCAAGTTGCCGCCCAATCCGGCCGCAGCTCGTCCCAGGGTTTTGGCACCCATGGCGGCCAGAGCCAGCTTGTCGACGGAGGGTGAAGGATTGCCCAAGGTGCCCTTCACGGTGAGGAATTCGGGCAACGGAGCATAGGCGGCATCGGCCGGTGTGGAGGCGTCGAGAAGCACAGCCTTTTCAGCGATTTTCCGGGACAAGGCGATGGTGACCGGGATGTTGATCGGGGAGTTGGTGAGAACCGGCGCGAAACGCAGGCCTCCACGGGCGTCGATGCGGAGGGCAGCGCTTTGAACACGGGCCGTTTTGAGGGAGACGGCGCCATTGCCAATGTCTGCCGAGAGATCAATGACATCGAGGGGTTCAGTCTCCAAATCATCCACCCATGAACCGGTCTTCGCTTGCGCGCCTCCGGTCAATTGTCCGAGCCAACTGCCAACTTGCGCGCCCGGGTTCTGAATCAATTTCGGCAGCGCCGTCACCACATTGATGACGGTCCGGATGAGGGGAGTCTTGGTATCGCCCAACTTGAGATTGAGATTCGTGGCGGTGAAGGCGAAGCCGCCATTCAGGTTCGAGGACAAGGAAGACCCGGTCACACCCGCACCTCGGATGTTGGCGTTGGCCAAGAGGGTGCCGTGGATTTGACCCTTCCGTTCCGGAGCGAAGCTGTTGATGAACGGCTCCAGCGAAAGCCGCTCGATGCGCAGTTGGGTGTCGTAGCGATAGCCAGGCACGCCGACATTGGCCGTGACCTTGGCGGTGATTGGAGCGCCGTTGATCTTGAGGGAGAGAGGATCGATGGCGATGACCGAGTCCTTGAGGCTGAGGCGGGTTTTCCAATCGGCGATCTCGATTTCCCGGAGGAGAATTTTCGCAATGTTCACGTCCACCGACAGTTGCCGCAGCGGCAGCGTGATCGGGGCCGGTTCACCCGGTTCGGCCGTGGCGGCTGCCGGTTTCGAAGCCGCGGTGGTCGGTGCCGTGGTCGCGTTGGTTTTGGCTGGACCGGCGAGCAAGTTGTAAAGCGGCGTGAGGTCCAGGCCGTCGCTTTGAATGGACAAGGAACTGGGCGCGGCATTGGTGGCCAAGTCCACCAAGCCCTTGAGCACCAGTTGGTTGGGTGCCAGGGCTGTCTTGCCGAGATCGATGCGGAGGTTCTTAAGATCGATCGCCGAGCCTCGTTGAGCCACATCAAGAGTGACCCCAACGGCCAAGGGCGTATTGGGAACCGATCCGGTCGGGTCGTTGACCACGAGCTTACTGACTCCCAGGTCGGTTTGAAGGGCGATGTCTCCGCCCTTAAGCAGGCTGACCTTGCCGTTCACATCGAGCGAAACCGAGACCAGGTTCTTCGGCGCCAGTGCGGCCGCGACAAAGGGGCCGATGGCCAGTTCATTGAAATCGATGGTCTTGAAGGCGAAATCCCCGGTCTTTAGGGCGAGGTCATAACGGCCGTTGGCTTCAAGCTTGCCTCCCAACCCTGGGCCGCTTTGAGCGGTGAGTTGGAGTTTCTGAAGGTCGAGGGTGTTGCCCGAGATTCCGGCTACTAGGCTGACAGCCGATTGGTAGTCCTGAAGCCGCACGTCGCCGAATTGGCCCGACAATCCCGCCAGAACGACATCGGTGGACAGGTTGGTGACGCCGGGCTTCGCATCCAGCTTTCCGTTGATACGTAGAGTGCCGGAGGAGAACGACGCGGTATCGACGGGGAAGGTTTCCAGCAGTGCCGGAATCTGGAACTCCCCGTTGAACTCGGCGCGGGAATCCTTGCGATCCGTATTGTGGCCGGCGGATGCCTTGAGGTTCACAAGATCGCGGCCCGATCGCTGAAGGTTCAAATCCAGCGACTTGACGTTGAGGTCCTTGAATTCGGCCAGCGTGGCATCGGTGGCCAGTTTGAGTTGCAACCCGCGAATCGTTTTACCGCTGACGGCCAAGCTGATGTCCTCGAGAGCGGTTTGCAGCGTGGCTTGCAGATCCTTGCCATCACGAGTGGCCCGAACCGTGAGTTGTGCGGAAACGGTGGCCGAAGGGATGTTCGTGCCGGCCAACGCCTTCCAGTCGGCGGTTTCCAACCGGTTGATCGACAGCTTGAAGGTGGAGTCCGGCACTCCTTGACCCGCCTTGGCCCAGGACAGGGACATCGGTTGATCGAGACCGCCGTTGATGAGAGCGCGCCCGGCTTGGGTCACCGTCAACCCGAGCGTTTCGAGTTTGGCCGACTGTTCGGCCTGATTCACGGTGGCGCGGTATTCGGTGACAATTTGGAGCTCCGGGGTCTTGTCGCCGGTAGTTGTCATGAGGCTCAGGTCACCGATCGTGACGCGTCCTTGAGAGGCCACCACCTTGCCTTGCTGGAGCAAGTCGACACGGCCGTCGGCACTGATGGCCGTGCGTCCGAGATCGTAGGGGAGCATCGGGGCGGCCACCTTGAGGACGCGGCGATCAATGCCGGCGATTTGGTAGCGGATCTGAGCTTCCTTCTTGGCCGAATCAAAGGGCCCACTCAGCACCACGGATCCGAAGGATTGCCCGCCTTGCTCGAACGCCAATTTGAGTTGGCGCAGTTCACTCGCAGAGCTGTCCACGGTGAGGGCGGCGGAAAATCCGCTGGCATCCTTGAGTGAGCCGGAGGCGGAGAGGATGTCGGCGCGGAGGGAACCTGCCACCGTTTGGGGCAATAATTCGGGGTTGAGAGCGATGTCGTACTTTCCGCCGATTTTACCCTTCAGCGAGGCCCCGTCCGGCAATGAGATAGCCAGCAATGCGCCCAAGCCGAGTTGGGAGGTGGCACCATTGGCCAACTGATCCAAGGAGACGTTGATGCCCGAGACTTCAATCTTCTGTTGTCCGCCTTGAGGGGTGGTCGTGTTCATCTGAAACGACCCGTCCTTGATGGCGACATTGCGCACCTTCAGCACGACAGGTTTGGAGGGACCCGTGGAGGGCGTGGCAGCAGCCGTGGGTTGGCCCGACGGCTTCGGGAGATTCATGGAGCCATCGGCTTTTTGCTCGAGGGTAATGACGGGGTTTTCGAGGAGCACCTCAGACACATCGATGGTGCCGCCCAAGATGGCCGTCAGGCTGTACTGCACGCGAACGCGATCAATGGTGGCGAGCGATGTTGCTCCGATGGGGGTGACTCGGAGTTTTGTCAGTTCCAATCCCGAGAAGGGATGGAGGGACAAGTCGTCCACAGCGACGGTGGCGCCAATTGCGTCGGAGACCTTGGGCAGCACGAAGCTCTTCACGAACATCGAACTGGTGAGGAAGAAATACAGGACGACCAATGAGGCGACGGCACCGCCGGCAATAAGTGGCCAGCGACGAGCGGGACGGACATTTTCAGAAGACATGTTCAAATTCGGAGGGGATCTTGTCTGCGGTTCTGCCTCCGGAGGAGATAAAACGCTGCCGGCTACCCCAATTCGTTCGGCACCAAAAGGTACGAGGCGAACCTCCCTCCGCAAGGTTTGGCTCAAGCACTCCTAAGGTTGGGGTGATGTCGGCACAAACAAGGCGTATCCGACGAACGTAACACAGTCGACGATTGCCTTGTTGGGGGTCGCTCGGGTAGTGCATCGGACCGATGCGAGTCAAAGGATTCACGCTCATTGAACTGCTGGTGGTGATCGCCATCATCGCCGTGTTGGCAGGCATGCTTCTGCCGGCTTTGTCCAAAGCCAAGGCGCGGGCCGCCCAAACGGCCTGCTTGTCCAACCTCCACCAATTGGGTTTGGCCTCTGCGCTGTATGGTGGCGATCATCAGGACCGCTTGCCCTTCGTTCCCGACGAGGAGTTGCAATTGACACCCCCTGTTGATTCCAAGGGCAAACGCTACGCATCCATGGGCTCGTTCATGCCGGTCTTGGAGCCGTATCAGCCCAATGCGGCCCTATGGTGGAGTCCGCCGGTCCCGCGGGCGGCTTCCAATGACTGGCGGCGGCACTTCGTGAGTCCGTGGCGGCGATCGGGGACCAACGATCCCTCCCGGGGGAGTGCCAATTACATTTCAGACAAACTGGCCGAATTGGACGTCAATGCCGCTCGTTACGCACGGGGCCGAACTCCGGAAAGCATCGCGCAGTTGCGAGGTTCCAGCGTTTCCGACGAGGAATGGTTGATGAGCCCGTTCTTCGAACGGTCCTGGTTGCCCAATTTCAAAGAGGCTTGGAGTGTTTCTGGGAGTGAGCCTCCGGCCACGGGATGGTCAGCGCATCGGGGCGGACGCAATCAACTGTATCTCGATTCCCATGCGGGCTGGATGAAGCGGGACATTGCTCGTTGAAGCCCCCGTGTCTTGCGAGGTCATCCAAGACGGTGTTGTGGATGCGTTATTTTTTGTCTGAGCTGCCCTCAAAAACCACGCGAGCAAAGCACTCGGGCACGTGTGAATCCCAGATGCCGTGATGGTTCAGGGCCCAACCGCCGGAATCTTTGGCGGGGGCAGGGGCCTTGGCCGTGTTGAAACGGGAGAAATCCATGGCCCAGAGATCGCCGTTCTTCGGGGGGATGGTGCGCTTGCCTTCCGGGAAGAGGGCCCGGATGCCGGACCAGGGCAGGGCGATTTCGACCGTCCATCCGCGATCCGTATCGCTGTCGTCGTTCAACGTGCCATTCACATGGACGGCGGTGCGGATTCCGGGGAACCGCCAGTTGAAGTGGCCGAGGCGCATGCCCCTTGGATGCGTGGTGTAGCCGACTCCGTTGAAGGGTTGGAGATTCTTTCGGGCGAACTCGGGTTGGGCGGCGAACCCGGAAAGCTGATAGGCCGATTCCCAAATGAAGAACACTTCGTAAATCGTGTTGCGGGCGTTGATCTCAAATTCGTAGTAGGCGTTGTCACCGGCGATGAAGAGTTCCACATCATTCTCGGTGTAAATCGCATCGTTGTGTTGCGTGAGTTGGGCACGCACTTTGGGTTCCTCGATGGTGTAGGCGGCATACAGGTGGGTTTCGTCCCAGAGCAGTTGAACCCGAGTGTCGAGGTAGGATCGGTCACCGGAGATCAAGTCCACGAACCGCTGAGAAACCGGGGCTTGAGACCAAACTGCTTTTTCCAACTGACCGTCGATCTTTGGCGCTACGGTGGTCTTGCGGGCGACGAGGGTTTTGGCGATTTGAGGATCGCAGGGTAAACGACTCTTCTGGGTGGCTTCCGTCACGGTGTTGGTGGCGGCGGAGACAAGGAGGGTGGAACCCAGCAAAAGGAACGCCCCAAGACGAGAGAGGTTTGGATGGACCAAGGACATCACCTGCTGAGGGTCCAGCGGGTCGGCGTTCACCGCAAGAGGTGGTTCCGATCCCGGCGTTCCATCTCGACAGTGGCATCCGCTTCCAGATGGCTCTGCATCATGGAGTTCACATCGTTATTTGGGTTGCCCGGTTGACGGAAGGCGCTCTTCGAAGTAGTACGTGTGCGTACAATATGCCGCTTGAGAAACTAGCCGCCGCGTTCTTCCTCCAGATGGCGATCATCTTGTTTCTGTGCCGCGTCGCCGGCTGGATCGGGCGGCGCTTTGGACAGCCACAGGTGGTGTGCGAAATGGTGGCAGGCGTTTTGTTGGGGCCGTCACTGCTGGGATGGTTGGCTCCGGGCCTTCAAGCCCAACTGTTTCCGCCGGAGTCGCTTCGAGTGCTGTACGTCGGTGCCCAGTTGGGGGTTGGCATTTACATGTTCCTCGTGGGGGCGGAATTTCGGGTGGATCTCTTTCAGGGACGTCTTCGCAGTGCGGCCTCGGTCTCCATCGCTGGAATGGCTGCTCCATTTCTTCTGGGTGCGCTGCTCACACCGTGGTTGATGAAAATGCCAGGGCTTTTCTCCCCGAAGGCAACCCAGTGGGAAGCCACCATGTTCTTGGGAGCCGCCATCGCAATCACCGCCTTTCCGATGCTCGCCCGGATCATTTACGAGCGGGGACTGAGCGGCACGCCCCTAGGAACGCTCGCGCTGGCCGCTGGAGCCATCGACGATGCGGCTGCGTGGTGCGTTCTCGCGGTGGTGTTGGCTAGTTTCGGGAAGGGGGCCCACTTGGCCTACTGGGCCATCGGTGGCGGCATTACGTACGCCCTGTTCATGCTGTTCATCGGTCGACGGTTGTTGGTTCCGTTGGGTCGCTCGGTGGAAAAAGCCGGGACGTTGACCCCAACTCACTTGGCTATCTTGTTGGCTTTGTTTTCGCTGGCGGCTTGGGCCATGGACGCCATTGGAATCCACGCGGTCTTCGGCGGATTCCTGCTCGGAGCCGCGTTGCCGCGAGGCACCCTGACTCGGGAATTGCAGCGGCAGGTGGAACCGTTCGCTGTCGTCTTTCTGTTGCCGATGTTCTTCACCTTCTCGGGCCTGCGCACGCGACTCGATACGGTGAACTCGTGGGAAATGCTGGGAGTGGCCTTGGTGGTTTTGGTCGCCTCGATCTTGGGCAAGGGCGTCGCCTGTTGGGCCGCAGCCCGTCTCAATGGTGAAGATCAGCCCACGGCGTTGGCGGTGGGAACCTTGATGAATTCGCGCGGGCTCATGGAATTGATCATCCTCAACATCGGCTTGCAGAATGGATTCATCGAATCCGGTCTATTTTCCATCATGGTGCTCATGGCCATTGTCACGACCTTGATGACCTCCCCCGTTTTCGAATGGGTCTACGGTCGCAAGGCACGACTCGAAGGCCGCCTGGGAACCACCCGGTGAGGGTTGAGCCGCCCGGATGTGACGAATCGCAGACACCATGAAATCCCCTCGCAGCCCGGAGGGGACTTTGTTCAGTGTTTCCCGCGTCGCATGCCCGCTACCGCCTCTCGCCTTCAGGTATTCACCGAATCCGTGATCCGGGGAATGAGCCGCTTGGCCACCCGCCACGGAGCCATCAACCTGGCTCAGGGTTTTCCCGATTTCGATCCGCCCGAACCCGTGTTGGCCGCCTTGGAACGGGCGACCCGGGGCCCCTTCCATCAGTATGCCGTCACGTGGGGCGCCCCGCGTTTCCGGGAGGCCTTGGCCCGCAAGATTGCCCGTAGGACTGGTTTGGAGGTGGACCCCGAACGCCACCTGGTCGTCACCTGCGGCAGCACGGAAGCCATGATGGTGGCCATGATGACGGCCTGTAATCCGGGCGATCGGGTCATCGTGTTCTCGCCGTTCTACGAGAACTACGCGGCCGACGCGATTCTCTCTGGAGCCGAGCCGATTTATGTGCCGCTGAGGGCTCCGGACTTTCGATATGATCCGGCGGAACTGGCCCGGGCTTTTGCCCAGAAGCCCAAGGCCATTATCGTGTGCAATCCGTCGAACCCCACGGGCAAGGTGTTTACCCGGGCCGAGTTGACGGAAATTCTGGCGCTGGCCGAACAGCACGATGCGTTCGTCATCATGGACGAGCCGTACGAGCACATCGTCTATCCGCCTCATGAACATGTCTACGCGGCGGCCTTGCCGGGCGCGATGGCGCGAACCATCACGTGCAACTCGCTCTCCAAGACGTACTCCATCACGGGCTGGCGGCTGGGCTATGTGCATGCGGCGCCCGAGGTGATCGCACAAGCCCGCAAGGTGCATGATTTTCTCACGGTCGGTGCAGCGGCTCCGCTGCAAGAGGCCGCGGTGGCCGGGTTGGAATTGCCGGAGAGCTACTACGAGGAACTGCTGGCGTCGTACACCGCCAAGCGGGATGTGTTCTTGGGTTACCTGCGGCTGACCGGGCTCGAATTCACTGAGCCACAGGGGGCGTACTATGTCCTCGTGAACATCGAAGGCCTGGGCTTCGACACCGACTCCGCCGCGGCTGAGTGGATGATTCGCGAAATCGGCGTGGCTGGAGTTCCTGGGTCGAGTTTTTTTCGCGATCCGGAGCATCGGTTCATTCGGTTCCACTTCGCCAAGAAGGAGGAGACCTTGCGTGCGGCCGGAGAGCGTTTATTGCGATTGCGCGAGTTTGCCGGAAAACCTGAGGCGGTGGCCGAAAGCCGTCGGAGGCTCTCACTGTGAAACCATCACCGGCTTCCGAACGTTCGCTGCGTCTGGCCCCGGATGGCGTCTCGGTGCTCATCTTGGACCAAACGCTGTTGCCGCATGAAGTGAAGACGGTGCGCTTGCGAACCCTCGAACAAGCCGCGCACGCCATCCGCACGATGCAAGTGCGCGGGTCCAACCTCATCGGAGTCACCGCCGCCTACGGCATGGCATTAGCGCTCCGTACCGACGCTTCGAACTCCGGACTGGAGTCGGCGTATTCGGTCCTCATTGAGACGCGGCCCACCGCTGTGAACCTGCGCTGGGCGTTGGATCTGATGCGGGACTTCCTTCGACCGATGCCGGCTTCGCGGCGGGTCGATGCGGCCTATGCCAAGGCGGCCGAATTGCTGGAAGAAGATGTCGCCACCAATCGCGCAATTGGTGACCACGGACTGGCCCTCTTCCGGAAATTGCTGGCCAAGCGCCCCAAGGGTGAGCCCCTGCGCGTTCTCACGCACTGCAATGCCGGCCGGATCGCCACCTTGGACTGGGGAACAGCCACGGCTCCGATTTATCGAGCCCAGCAGGAAGGCCTTCCGATCCATGTTTGGGTCAGCGAAACCCGCCCCAGAAATCAGGGAGCTGC
>CAMCYJ010000098.1 GCA_945883815.1 Akkermansia muciniphila
GAAGTGCTCCTTTTCGATCTCGCCGAAGATGAATTGTCGATCCACCACGCGGGACATGCAGTGGTAGAAGCCGCTGGAGGCATCGGGATGGGCCTTGAGGCGTCGTGTTCTCATGAAGCGTCTACCTCATGATTCGCTGGCTCAGGCCAGGTTCTTTCAGAAAAAAGAGCCTGTCCCTCAAAGATGTAAGCCTGTCCCCGTCCGGTGGTTCCCGAAGAGGCAGCCCGAAGACATCGCTACTTGCGTCCTCTTGGCCGTTCAGTTGCCGTCTCGCGCGATTATCGGGGAGTTGATCATCCGCCCGCGCAGAGGGCCTTTGCTGTTTTTCAAGCGGAGGGCTGCGGTTCAGGAACGAGGCGGCGTTGTGGACGGCGCGGTCGCGGCGCCTCCGGATTCATCGTTATCGGCGTCGTTATCGGCGCCAGATTCGTCTTGGTCTTCGTCTTCGTCCGCTACGACGGTGGCCACTTCCGCTCCGATAAATCTCAGGAGTTCGAGTTTTCCGGCCCCAGTTTCAGACGACGATTCAAACATCGGGGCTGCCGAAATTCCCATTTCCTGGAAGAGGGTCTCGAATTGTCCCCGCGTCTCGCGCAGTACGGCTGACTTGGTCTTGTCGACCTTGGTGAACACCAAGGCAAAGTCGATGTCGGCACCGATGAGCCACTGGACGAAATCCCGGTCGAGCTTCTGCATCGGCAGGCGGGAGTCGATGAGCACAAATACGCGGATGAGCGATTCCCGCTGTTCGAGGTAATCAATGATCATCTCCTCGAAGCGCTCCCGAGCAGCTAAGTTCTTCTGGGCGAAGCCGTATCCGGGAAGATCCACCAGGTGCCAATCCTTGTTGATGAGGTAGAAATTCAGCGTCTTGGTGTGTCCCGGCGTGGCCGAGACTTTGGCCAATTTGGTTTGTCCCGTGAGGCGGTTGATGAGCGACGATTTGCCCACATTGGAGCGCCCGATGAAGGCGAACTCCGGGACATCCGGGTCCGGGCAGCCATCCAGGCTGGTGGCGCTGATCACGAATTGGGCGGAGCGAATTTGCATGAAGGATCCTCAGACGAACGGCGTGCAAGGTATCGGGTTCTTGGCTCCATGGACATCCCGGATGCAGATTCCCGACAGAGGGCTCGCCTCCCGATGCGTTGAGACTACTTTAACCCCGTGATTCGGGCTCTGTTGCATCGGTGGACTTGGCGAATGGCTTGGCGGGAGTCGCGCACCTCTCGGGTTCGGTTGATTTGGTTTTCCTTGTCGATCTCCCTGGGAGTGGCGGCCTTGGCGGCTGTGGGATCGTTGTCAGCGACATTGCGCGAGGCGATTGAGGCTCAGGCCAAAACCTTGCTGGGTGCGGATCTGGTGTTGGCCTCGCGACAGCCCTTTTCGCCAGAGGCGGAGGCGTTGGCTCGAACCTTGCCCGCCTTGGAGAGGGCCCGCGAAACGAGCTTTTCCACCATGGCGGTTTTTCCCGCGCTCACCAATGCCACGCGGTTGGTCAATGCGAGGGCGTTGGAAGGCGAGTTCCCGTTCTATGGTCAACTGGAGTGCGAACCGCCTTCAGCGCTGGAGGCATTGCGCCGCGGTGACGGAGTGATCCTGGATTCGAGCGTGTTGTTCCAATTTGGCCTGAAGTTGGGCGATCCGGTTCATATTGGCCGTTGGAAGACCCGGATTCTTGGATCACTGGTCCGGGTGCCCGGCGACACCGTTGCGTTCTCGACACTGGCACCTCGGGCTTACTTGCCGGCCTCCCGGTTGACGGAGACGGGGTTGCTGGGGGTGGCTAGTTTGGCGCGGTACCGAATGATGTTTCGGTGGCCCGATCCCGCTGCGGTGGAGCAATGGTTGGCCAGTCATCGAACCGAGTTGCCCAGACTGCGTCTGGAGGCCGACACGGTCGATAAGCGCAAACAGGACCTGGGTCGAACGCTTCAGAACTTGAACCGGTTTCTCAACCTTGTGGCAGCAGTTGCATTGATTCTGGGTTCCATCGGGATCGCCAGCGCCCTGCAAGTGCACGTGGGGTCCAAATTGCCGAATGCGGCGATCCTTCGATGTCTCGGGGCAGGGATCGATGCAACGTCGGCCATTTATCTGGCGCAGGGGTTGGCTCTGACCACCGTGGGCACCGCCGTGGGCTTGGTCATGGGCGGACTGGTGCAACCGCTAATTCCCCGACTCCTTCAGGGTTGGCTTCCGGTCACCTTCGAGGCGCAGTTCCAGTTTCTGCCGGCCTTGGTCGCAGCCTTGGCGGGCTTCTCGGTGAGTCTAGCCTTCACACTGTTGCCCTTGGGTGTCGTTCGATCGGTTTCGCCATTGAGTGTGATCCGGGCCGACTATTCGCGAGGCGACACCTCCGACCGGCGTTGGAGGGTTCGGATCGGTCTGGCCATTCTGGCGGGCCTGAGTCTTTTTGCCACCGTCCAAGCCCGTAAGCCGTGGGAAGGATTGGCCACGGTGGCCGGTTTGCTGGCGGCCTTTGGAGCCTTGGCTGGAGTGGCCCGAATGCTGACTTGGATGGTCCGGAAATGGACCCCAGCCTCCTGGCCTTTTGCAGTGCGTCAGGGCTTGGCCAGTCTTCATCGCCCCGGCAATCGCACACTGCTGGTGCTAACTTCGGTAGGTCTGGGAACCTTTCTGCTCGTCACCCTCCAGTTGACCCGGGATGTGCTGTTGACCCAGTTGTTTCCCGCCGACCGCTTGCAGCAACCCAACGCCATTCTCTTCGATATTCAGGCCGATCAACGCGAGGACGTGATCGCGACGGTTCGGGCCGAGGGTTTTCCGGTGCTCGACACGGCTCCCATTGTGACGATGCGCATCGCCTCCTTGAAGGGTCGGAGAGTGGACAGTTTGCTGGCCGAGACCAATAGCCCCATCCCCGGATGGACCTTGCGGCGGGAGTATCGGTCCACTTTCCGCGGCAAGTTGGTCGAATCGGAGCGCTTGACCGCCGGCCGTTTTGTGCCGAAAGCCTCCGAAGCCGAGGGTCCGGTACCCATCACCGTGGAGTCGGTCATCGCCCGGGATCTGGGCCTGAGTGTCGGTGATGCGATCACCTTCGACGTTCAGGGAGTGCCCATGGAAACCCGTGTGGCAGGCCTTCGGGAGGTGGATTGGAAACAGGTTCGGCCCAACTTCTTCGTGGTCTTTCCCGAAGGCGTTTTGGAATCGGCTCCGGCCATGACCGTCTTGGCGACGCGGGTCGCGGATGCGGCCGCCTCGGCCCGACTTCAACGATCCCTGGTGGCCCGGTTTCCCAATGTCTCCACCATCGACCTGACCCTTGTCTTGGAGACTCTGGACCGCGTGGTCACCCAAGCGGGATATGGCATCCGCTTCATGGCTCTCTTCACGGTGGTGACCGGCTTGGTGGTGATGGCCGGGGCGATCCTCACCGGTCGCTGGCAGCGAGTCCGCGAGATGGTGCTGCTGCGGACCTTGGGAGCCAGTCGACGCCAATTGCAGCAGGCGCTGCTGGCGGAGTACGCCTGTTTGGGAGTGATGGGTGCCTTGACCGGGACCCTGCTGGCCTGCGCCGCTGCCTGGGCCTTGGCTCGATTCGGTTTCCGGACCCCGTTTACCGCGTCACCCCTCATTCTACTGGGCGCCGTGGTCATCGTGACCACCTTGACCGTGGTGGTGGGCTTGTTTTCCAGTCGTGGGATCACCCAACAGTCTCCGCTGGAGGTCTTACGTAGCGAGTCAGTGGCGTGAGGAGCAGCGGAGGATCGGTGCGGATGGCTCCTTGTTTTTTGAAACCTGAAACCCGACTCAACGCCGTCAATCTGCCGACAACCTTGGGTTTACAAGCCGGGGTTGCCCCGACCACAATGCCCCCACGGTTGGCGATCTCGCTAACCGGCCTTGTATGACCGCCGATATCCGACACGACTGGAGCCTCGAGACCCTCCGCGAACTGTATGACACGCCGTTGATGGAACTGGTTTTCCGTGCGGCCAGCGTGCATCGGAAGTTCCACGATCCGGCCGAGATGCAGGTTAGCAAACTCATCTCCATCAAGACCGGAGCTTGTCCCGAAGACTGCTCCTACTGCGCCCAGTCTTCCCGGTATTCCACCGGGGTCAGCCCGGAGCGCCTCATGGAAAAGGAAAAGGTGGTGGAAATCGCCAATCGCGCGAAGCAGGCCGGGGTTTCCCGCGTGTGCCTCGGGGCGGCGTGGCGCGAGGTAAAAGACAACGCCCAATTCGACCGCGTTCTGGACATGGTCCGCGGCGTCACCGACCTCGGCATGGAGGTGTGCTGCACGCTCGGCATGCTCAGTGAGCATCAGGCCAAGCGCCTCGAAGAGGCCGGCCTGTACGCCTACAACCACAACGTCGATTCGTCGGCCGAGTTCTACGAGACCATCATCACCACGCGCACTTATGCGGATCGGTTGAAGACGCTCGAAGAGGTCCGCAAGACCAACGTGACCCTGTGTTCGGGGGGTATCATCGGCCTGGGCGAGACGGTGGATGATCGTCTGAAGATGTTGCAAACGCTCCTTCAAATTGAGCCGCACCCGGAGTCGGTGCCCATCAATATCCTGAGCAAGGTCGCCGGCACGCCCATGGCGGAGAACCCGGATGTGCCGGTCTGGGATGTGATTCGCATGATCGCCACGGCGCGCATCGTCTTGCCGCGATCGGATGTGCGCCTGACCGCCGGTCGGGTAAAGCTCGACGACACGGCCCAAGCCCTGTGTTTCATGGCCGGAGCCAATTCCATCTTCAGCAGCGAGACCGAATTCATGCTCACCAAGGCCGTGCCGTCGCCGAGTTATGACCGGGATGCCGAGTTGCTTAAGGCGCTTGGCCTTCGGATGCGGGAACCCTTCAAGCAGGGTCGGACGCACCCCGCGCAGGAGACCCGTTGCAGCGTGGCGGGTTGAGGCCAGTCGCGCTGGGTTCACCGGTTTTGGGTGACTCCGAGTCATTCAAGTAAGGCTCAAGATTCAGAGGGGGATGCCGATACATTCCAATCGCCCGCGTGGCTGATGCCCCATGCCTGAACCCAGCGATCCTCTCCTTTCCGCCCGGCCTAGTGCCGACCCGAGTCAGCCAATCCGAACTCGGGTTGCCGAATCTCGATCCGCCTTCCAAGGGGTTCCCCGCACTCGGTTTCAGAAATTGCTCTTTCGCCTGGGGATTTGGCCTCGGTTGCGCAATCCGTTGTCTTTTCGATCCAGCCTCCTGGTGGCGTTCCTGGGGTTTGCGCTGCTTCCGATGTTGGTCTTTTGGCCATGGTTGGACCGCTCACTCCGGAAGCAGGCCGCGGATGCTTCGCTCAACTCGCAAGTCAGTGACGGTTCAGTGGCACTGAGTCCTTCGGTCGCCATGGGCAGCGGGCAAAGTCGTGTCTGGGTGTTCATTGCGGTACTGCTGCTGCTGGCTATCGCCTTGGTGCTGGCATCGTGGTTGTCCGCCCAATGGGCCGGGCCTCTCGATGCTCTACCTCGACGTTTGCGAGCCCTCGATTCCCAAGAAGGTCCGGAATTCCGGCTGTCTAAAAACCGCTTGGATCCCGACGAGTTGCTGGAAATACAAGAAGCCATCCTCAGCCTGCGAGCGCGAGTCCAGCGGAACATTTCGGAGATTTCAGCGACCCGACAGCAGATGGATCAGAGTTCGTCGGATCTCATTCGTGTCCGCCAATCGGTCGAGAATCAGGTGTTGGAGCGGACCCAGGAATTGACCGAGAAACTGCGTCGCGCCGAGAAATCGGAACGGTCCAAAGGCTTGTTTCTGGCCCAGTTGAGCCATGAGATCCGCACCCCGCTCAACGGCGTGCTGGGGATGATCCATTTGTTGGAGCAAAGTCCGCTCAATGCCGAGCAACGCGATTGGGCGGAGACCCTCCGTTCCAGTTCCAGCACGCTGCTCAATGTTCTCAATGACAGCCTCGATTACTCGAAGATCGAGGCCGGCAAGATGCGGTTGGCGGTCGACGAATTCGACCTTCGCCAGGTGTTCCAGCGCGTGGGAAAGCTTTTCAGACCCCGGGCCACCGAGAAGAAACTGGCTCTGGACGTTCAGTTGGATTCTCTCCTTCCCGAACGGGTGAAGGGAGATGCCGACCGACTGACTCAAGTGGTCTCCAATTTGGTCGCCAATGCCATCCAGTTCACTCAGAGCGGCTTGATTCGGGTAGCTGTTGTCCTCACCAGTCGGGATGCGTCCCTGATTGGCATTCGGATCGAGGTGGAAGACACCGGCGTCGGCATGGATTCGGAGACTCAAGCCCGTTTGTTTCAGGCCTATTTCCAAGCCGAAAGTCCGGCTCAACGACGATTCTCGGGCGGAACCGGATTGGGTTTGGCCATTTCCCGGCAACTCGTCCAGTTGATGGGTGGACAAATCGGTGTGCGCAGTCGACCCGGGCAGGGGACTCAAATCTCCGTGGACCTGGTGTTTCCGGTGGTGGATACCGCGTCGGGAGCGGCTGGTGGTCCGGTGCCCGCGGCCCCGAAAGCTTTCCGTGCGCTGCGCCTGCTGGTGGTCGATGACGATCCCACCAGTCAGAAGTTCATCCGCATCCTGCTGGCCCGGGCGGGGCATTTGGTCCAGACCGTCGACACGGCCGAAGCCATGCTTTCCGATTGGATCCTGGGGACGCGCTTTGATGCCGTCCTGCTCGACCTTCAGTTGCCGCAGATGAGTGGTCTGGAGTTGGCTGTCCGGCTTCGCGAATTGGAGGCCGCATCCGTGGTCACAGCTGCTTCGGCTCGATCGGGAACGGCCCGACCCGGGACCCGAACCCACCTCATCGCAATCACGGCCAGTGCCCTCGAAGAGGATCGTCGGCAGGCCCTGCAAGCCGGTTTTGATATGTTCCTGACCAAGCCCCTGCGTGTCGCGGAACTGGAGGGTGCCCTGGAACGGTTGGCGGCTCTGGGTTGAGCTGGGAATTTGGCCCAGAGGTCGGGGATCTCGACAACCCAGTCCGTAGGGCCGGGTTCCCTCGACAGCGGACGTTTCGTGAGCATAGCCTTCTGGATTCGATTCCCCCGCCATGATCCCCATACTTCGCTCTGGTTCACGTCTGGCCGTGTTGGCCGGAACACTCGCCGTCACCGCCACCCTCGCGATCCACGCTGCCGAATCGTCGAGCCCAGGCCGGCGGATTCTCGCCGCCGATGATTCCACCCGGCGATTGGCGATCATCGCTCCCGATGGTTCCTTTGAGTGGGAAATTCCGGTGACTGCCATCCACGATGCGCACGTGTTGCCCAATGGCAACGTGCTCCTTCAGCAGGGCTGGACCAAGGTTCAGGAGGTCACTCGCGACAAGAAGGTGGTCTGGGAATACGACGCGGCGAAGGCCAACCCTGGCAAACCGGTGGAGGTGCATGCCTTTCAGCGCGTTGAGAATGGTTTGACGATGATCGCCGAGTCCGGCCCGGCCCGGATAGTTGAGGTGGATCGCAACGGCAAGGTTCAGCGCGAGGTGAAGCTGCAAGTCGATCACCCGAATGCGCACTCCGACACGCGCCGCGTTCGTAAGATCGCCAATGGAAACTACTTGGTCGCCCACGAGGCCGACGGTCGCATCCGGGAATACGATGCGAAGGGCAAGATCGTCTGGCAGTACGACATCCCTCTCTTCGGCAAGGAGCGCAAGGGCGGCCACGGTCCTGAGGCTTGGGGCAATCAGGCCTACAGCGCCATCCGTCTGTCCAATGGCAACACCCTCATCGGCGGCGGCAACAACCACAGCGTTCTCGAGGTGGATCGCGCCGGTAAGATCGTGTGGCAGGTCAATCAGAACGACCTCCCTGGCATCACCCTGGCTTGGATCACTTGTGTGGATCGTTTGCCCAATGGCAACACGCTCATCGGCAACTGCCACGCCGGCCCGGAGAATCCCCAGTTCATCGAGGTGAACCGCGACAAGAAGGTGGTCTGGACCTGGAAGGACTTCACCCGCTTCGGCAATTCCACGCCCGTCGTGGCCGTGTTGCCGCCGCGCAAGTGAGCCGGATGCCCATGGCCTGGCTGCCGTCGAGTTCGAGTGGGGTGAAGGCCTCCGCTGCCGCAATGGCGTTGGGTCTTGCGGTAACGCTGACCTGCGGTGCTGCGGAGACTGGGGTCACGGCTTCGGCCGGTTCTTCGAACACCGTTCCGTCACGGGATCCCAGGCGCTCGCATTGGGCCTTTCAGGCAATACGAAAGCAGGTGCCCCCGGTTCACCTCGCCGCCGATCCGAGTGATGCCTCGTCGAATCCCATCGACGCCTTCATTGCTCAGCGGTTGCGTGACAAGGGGCTGCCCATCCCGAAGGCAGCCAGCCGACGGGCATTGATCCGGCGGGTGACCTACGACCTCACGGGGTTGCCGCCGACGCCCGAGCAAGTTGAGGCCTTCGTTCACGATGCATCGCCGCAGGCCTGGGAACATTTGATGGATCGCCTGCTCGAGTCGCCCCATTACGGCGAGAAGTGGGGACGGCATTGGCTCGATTTGGTGCGCTTCGCCGAGACCAACAGCTACGAGACCGATGAGGCCAAGCCCCACGCCTGGCGGTACCGCGACTACGTCATCCGCGCCTTCAACGCCGACAAGCCCTATGACCGGTTCATTCGGGAACAATTGGCCGGCGACGAACTGCCCGACGGCGGTGCCGACGGTTTGATCGCCACGGGTTATTACCGTCTGGGGATTTGGGACAACGATCCGGCTGACCGGGAACTCGCGCTCTACGACCAACTCGATGATCTGGTCGCCACCACGGGCCAAGTCTTCCTGGGGCTCACCGTGGATTGCGCCCGCTGCCACGACCACAAGATCGATCCCATCTCCCAACGCGATTACTACGCGCTGCTGTCGTTTTTCAGGAACATCCACCCGTACCGCAATGGGGGTGCAACCGATGAGGTGCCGCTGCCCGGTGAAAAACAAGCCAAAGCCCTGGCTGTGACCGAGCCCGGGACTGTCGCTCCGGTGACCCACCTCCTGCGACGCGGCAATCCCGCGAGCCCGGGCGAGGCGGTGGAGCCAGGCTTCCTTTCGGTGTTGGGCTCGTCGTCTCCGGTCATCGCACCGCTGCCTTCTGGGCGTTCCTCCGGTCGTCGCCGTGCCTTGGCCGACTGGATCGCTGCGCCCGACAACCCGCTCACCGCACGGGTGATCGTCAATCGGGTGTTCCAGTATCACTTCGGCCGCGGTTTGGTGCGCACGCCGAGCGACTTCGGAATCCAAGGAAGCCTTCCCACGCATCCCGAACTGCTCGATTGGTTGGCCGGGCATTTCGTTCAGGACGGCTGGAGTCTCAAGCGCCTGCACCGTTTGATCCTGACCTCGCAGGCCTATCAAGCCTCGGCCACGCCGACGGCCGAAGCCCTGAAAGCGGATCCGGCGAACGACTTGTTCTCCCGATTTGAAATGCGCCGGTTGACCGCCGAGGAAATCCGCGACTCGGTGCTGTGGGTGGGCGGCTCCGGCAATCCGAGGATGTACGGGCCCGGGATGTATGTGGCCTTGCCCAAGGAAGTGCTCGCCAGCCAATCCGTGCCCGGAAAGGGGTGGGGCGATTCTCCCAAAGTGGAACAGGCGCGTCGGAGCATTTACATCCATGTGAAGCGCTCGCTGCTTTCGCCGGTGTTGCTGTCGTTTGATTTGGCGGAGACCGACCGATCCACTCCGGTGCGGTTCGCGACGACCCAGCCGACTCAGGCGCTGGGAATGCTCAATGGAGCCTTCTTCAACGAACAGGCCCATATTTTGGCCGATCGCATTCGCGCCGAAATGGGGAGCGAGCCCCGGGAGCAAGTGCGACGGGTTTTGCACCGGGTCACATCGCGGCCACCTTCCGACGGGGAGATTTCGCAGGGCGTGGCCTTGCTCCAATCCCTGACTTCTGAAGAAGGACTGGGAGCGACGGCAGCGCTGGATGCGTTTTGTCTGCTGGCCTTCAACCTCAACGAATTCCTTTACCTCGAATGACGCCGCTTTCATCGAATCCCTCCGGAAAATCGGGGCCATTCTGTCGGCGCACCCGGCGTGAATTCCTCTGGCAAGCGGGCGCGGGCTTCACGGGCACGGCCTTGGCTGGCTTGATGGCGTTGGAGGGGTCCAAGCTTCAGGCCAGTTCCGGTGCTTCAACGGGGAAAGATACCAATCCCCTGAAGCCCCGGCGCCCGCATTATCCGGCCAAGGCCAAGAGCGTCATCTTCCTCTTCATGTATGGCGGCCCGAGCCATATCGACACCTTCGACCACAAGCCGAAGCTCAACGCCCTGGACGGCAAGACCATCGCGGTGAAGACCTTTGGCCGCGGCGGCAAGCGCAACGAGGGGCGTGTGGTGGGCACCAAGTGGGACTTCAAGCGCTATGGACAAAGTGGAAAATGGGTGAGCGATCTTTTCCCGCACATCGGTGGCTGCGTCGATGACATCGCCTTCCTGCACTCGCTGACGGCCGACTCGCCCATCCACGGGTCGGCGATGCTGCAAATGAACACGGGCAAGATCCTGTCGGGCAGCCCGTGCCTGGGTTCGTGGGTGAACTATGGACTGGGCAGCGCGAGCGAGAACTTGCCGGGCTTCGCCGTGATGCTCGATCCCATCGGTGGACCGATCTCTGGGGCCAAGAACTGGGCCAGCGGTTACATGCCGGCGACTTATCAAGGGACCGTTCTGCGTTCGGCGGGAGATCCCATCCTGGACCTCCAACGTCCGACCGGGATGGGGGTGGGCACCCAGCGCCGGGTGCTGGATGCGTTGCGTGATTTCAATGCCGACCATGCTGCTCTGCATCCTGAGAACTCCAACCTCGCCGCCCGCATCGCGAGCTATGAGCTGGCCTTCAACATGCAGCGCCATGCGCCCGAGGCGGTGGATTTAACCCGTGAGACTGCGGCCACCCGACGCCTGTACGGCCTCGACGACCCGCGCACCGAGGAGTTCGGCCGTCGGTGCCTCTTGGCGCGCCGGTTGGTGGAACGGGGGGTGCGCTTCATTCAGCTCTATGCCGGCGGGGCTCACAACGACGACAACTGGGACGCCCACACCGACATTGAGAAGAACCACAACTTCCACGCCGGTCGAACCGACAAGCCCATTGCCGGGCTCATTCAGGACCTCAAGCAACGGGGCATGCTCGAGGAGACCTTGATCGTGTGGGGCGGTGAATTTGGTCGGCAGCCCACGGCGGAATACGAGAAGGGCACCGGGCGTGACCACAATGCCTACGGCTTCACCATGTGGATGGCCGGCGGGGGTGTGAAGGGCGGGGTGAGCCATGGTCAGACCGACGACATCGGGGCCAACGC
This sequence comes from Akkermansia muciniphila, assembly GCA_945883815.1. Taxonomy (GTDB): domain Bacteria; phylum Verrucomicrobiota; class Verrucomicrobiia; order Limisphaerales; family UBA9464; genus SXXZ01. Next base: position 11,275 of record CAMCYJ010000098.1, read on the forward strand.
GGTCGAGCATCCCCTGCATGTGAAGGACCTCCACGCGACGGTCCTGCACCTCATGGGCCTCGACCCCAACCACCTGAGTTTCTTCCACGGCGGACTCGACCAGAAGCTCGTCGGCGTCGAAGAAGTTCAGCCCATCCGGGCCATCTTGTAGGGCTCGTGAGGTGTTAGGTGCATGATGGACGCATTCCGGTTTCAAGAGGATCCGCATCGGCAAGCCTACGCCGTTCTCCTTCGATCCCCGTTGGATCTGATCTCTCTCCCTCCATCCGAAATGGGGGAGGGCGTGGCTGATTTCTGGTCCCGATTTGTTTGAGTAGCGGGTCCTCTTTTGTGAGGCCCTTACTGCGCCAGCTCGCGGGCGGCGCGGCGGCGGATGGCGTAGCGTTTGACCAGTTCGTCGGTGATGACGCCCGCCAGGATCACCGCGCCGATGATGGCGAACTCGATGTTGCTGTGGTTGGTCACCAGCGTGACCACGTTGCGCAGCACCAGGATGAGGGCGGTGCCGATGATCACTCCCAGAATAGAACCTTCGCCGCCGCGCAAACTGCAGCCGCCGAGCACGGCCGCGGCGATGGCATAGAGTTCGTAGAAATTACCGAAGTCGACCGGTTGGGCCGAGTTCACATCCAGCACGAAGAGCACGCCTCCAAGTCCCGCCAGCGTGGAGCAAAGCACATAGGCCAGCACGATCATGCGCGAGGTGTTGATGCCACTGTAGCGCGCCGCGTTCTCGTTATTGCCCAGGGCGAGCAAGTAGCGGCCGTAAATGGTTCGATTGAGAAACACAGCCGCGGCGACCGCCACCACCACCAACACCGCCCAAGGGGCCGGGATTTCGAAGCCCTGAATGCCGGGTACGGGGATCTTGCCGGTGGCCAGCACGCGCAGGCCCTTGTATCCATCGGCGAAGCCCACGGTCTGGTCGGCCGTGAAGCCGCGGGTGACGCCGCGATAGAGCATCAGACCGCACAGGGTGACGATGAAGGGCTGCAGGCGCAGTCGGGTGATGAGGAGGCCATGGGCCAAGCCGATGCCCACCGAGACGGCGATCACCGCGGCGAGGGCGGCCGGCAGCGACCAATGCTGCACCGTCAGCAACCACGGCAGGCCGCAGCCCACCAGGCAAATGACCGAACCGATGGAGAGGTCAATTCCGCCCGTGACGATGACGAAGGTCACACCGATGCCGATGACCCCGAAGAGCGCGGTGCGGCGGATGAGGTTCTCGACGTTGTAGCCCGAGCGGAAACTCTCGCTGGCCCAGGTGGCGAAGAGGCAAACCGCAAGCAGGAGACCAAAGATGCCGAGCAGCTTTTTCATGGATGGGAATCAGGAGAGGCAGGGTGGGCTGGATGGGCAGACGAGGCGGTCGAAGCGGTCGAAGCGGTTCCGGTGGCCAGATGCATGATGGCTTCTTCGCTGAGTTGGTGACGGGCCAGTTCACCGGTGATGCGGCCCTCGTGCATCACCAGCACGCGGTCGCTCATGCCGAGGATTTCCTCCATTTCGCTGGAGGCGAACAAGATGGCCACGCCTTGGGCGGCGAGTTCTTCCATCAGGCGGTAGATTTCCTGCTTGGCCCCGATGTCGATGCCGCGGGTGGGCTCGTCGAGGAGCAGCACCTTGGGTTTGAGGGCGAGCCATTTTCCGATGACCACCTTCTGCTGGTTGCCACCCGAGAGAAACTGGACCACCTGGCGATCGCTGGGGGTCTTGATGCGGAGCGACTGGATCATCTCCGCGCTGAGGGCCTCCTCACGGGCGGCATTGCGGAATCCGTGTCGTTGGTCTTGCCGCAGGCTGGCCAGGCTCACGTTCTCGCGCACGGGCATGCCCAAGACCACGCCCTCGCGTTTCCGATCTTCGGGCACCAACGCCAAGCCAGCGGCGATGGCCTCGGCTGGTGTCTGGGCCTTCAATGGCTTTCCGCCAACGTGCAGCGTTCCTCCCACGGCCGGTTGGACGCCGAACAGCGCGAGCAACACCTCGGTGCGGCCTGCTCCGACCAATCCTGCCAACCCGACCATTTCGCCGGCCCGGATTTGGAACGTCAGCGGATGGGTGGGGTGGGCCGGGGTCCGGAACCCGTCGACTTCCAACACCGTCTCGGACCGCCCATGCGGTTGGTGTGGGTAGAATTGCGATAAATCGCGTCCGACCATGAGTCGCACCATGGCGGCATGGTTGATTTCGTGGCGGGCCAATTCGCCGCTGTTCTCGCCATCCCGGAGCACGACCACCCGGTCGGCCAGCCGGGTGACCTCACCCAGCCGATGCGAGATGTACACGATGCTCACGCCGCGGGATCGAAGGTCGTCGATGACTCGGAACAAATTTTCAGCCTCGCCGGCCGAAAGGCTCGAGGTCGGTTCGTCCATGATGAGCACGCGGGCCTGGGTCGAGAGGGCCTTGGCAATTTCCACGAGCTGCTGCTGCCCGATGGCCAGCGATCCCACGCGGGTGTCCGGCGAGACGTCGAGCCCGACGGCCCGCAGGAATTGTCCCGCCTCGCTGCGCAGCCGCGCCGAATCCATCAGTCCCCAGCGTCGGGGTTCGCGGCCCAAGAAGAGATTGGCCGCGACGTCCAGGTTCTGGGCCAGATTGAGTTCTTGGTGGATGAGGGCGATGCCCAGTCCGAGGGCTTCCTCGACGGACCGCAGGGGCGCTGGAACCCCGTCGATCCGGATCTCGCCCGTGTCGGCGGTTTGCACTCCGGCGAGGATCTTCATCAGGGTGCTCTTGCCCGCCCCGTTCTCACCGATGACGGCGACAACTTCGCCGCGGCTCACGGTCAGGCTCACGCCCTTGAGCGCCCGCACGCCGGGGAACGACTTGGTCAGCGCGCAGGCTTCCAGCAAGGCAGGGGGCATGGTCGGTGCGGGCGGTCGATTGCGC
>CAMCYJ010000099.1 GCA_945883815.1 Akkermansia muciniphila
TCGTCCTCGTGCTGTTCCTGAGGATTGAAGTTCAGGCCGTGGTAGGGCTTGAAGGTATCACCCGGTTTCAGCCGCAGGCGTTGGGCAACAAAGGAACCCACCACCGCTTCGCGATAGCCGTCTTCAAACCAGCGCCCACCGGCTACCAACCGGAAGCGCCGCCCCGGTGCCGCCTCAGCCTCGGTGAAGAGGTTGGTCAGCGTACCGACGATGCGGTAACCCAAATAATTGTCACCGACCGCGATCGGAATCGCCAGAGCCACCGCCCGGTTGGAGGACAGCGTCTGAAAATCGGAAAACGCGACATTCCCGGGCGAGGCCTCCAGATGAAACAGCGCATTGAGCACCAGTTGCAGCTTCGCCCCGCGGGCTCCCAAAACGGCATCCCAGGCGCCGGTCTGGCCGGTGAAGGTCGCCCGGGCCTGGCGTTTGACCACCCAGACTGACATGAGCAATCCCCCGGCCAGAGCCAGAGAAAGAGCCGTTACCACGGTCGATAGCAAATGTTGCCGCAGACTGCGGCGAATCAAGAGCCACAGGATCACAAGGCTGCCTCCGTCCTCGAGGCCTGATTGAGAGTCGCCAGAGATTCTCGGCGGGGGAACGCCGCCAGAACCGCCGGATCATGACTGACCAAAAGAAGAGCCGAGCCCTGTTCCGCGCACAATTCCCGGATCAGGGCCAAAGCCTGGGCGGCATTGGCAGGGTCCAAATTGCCCGTGGGTTCATCGGCCAGGACCAACTTCGGCCGATTGGCCAGAGCCCGGGCCACGGCCACGCGCTGTTGTTGGCCTGTCGAAAGCTGCCGAGGAAAATAATCGAGTCGATCGCCCAATCCGACCCGGTCCAACAGCGACCTGGCACGGCCCCGATCCGCACCCGGCCCGAAAGACATCCCCAAGACGACATTCTCCAGACAAGTGAACCCCTGAAGCAAATTGAAGGTCTGGAAGATGTACCCGATCACCGCGGCCCGGTGACGGTCCCGATCCGGTTCCGACAACGTGGTCATATTTTGACCATCGAGGAAAACGCGTCCGGAGTCTCCGGTCAGAATGCCGGCAACGAGGTTCAGGAACGTGGTCTTACCGGTACCGCTAGGACCACTCAAGGCAACCTGCTCCCCGGCATTGAGGCGGAACTCCGGAACATCCACCACCGGCAAAAACTGTCCGTACGGTGTTCGGAAGCTTTTCCGAAGATTTTCGATCTCAAGCAGCGCCATGGACTGGGGACAGGCTGCATGGAGCCACCGAACTTGGCCATCGACTTTTATGAAACTACTCGAACAAGCCCTCGGTCCAAGGGACAGGCTCTCAGCCAAGGGACAGGCTCTCAGCCAAGGGACAGGCTCTTGGGTGACCTGGAATGGAATACCGGTCGGCAGGGTAGGATCCCTGCCATGGGGTTAGGCTTTGGGGAACATTCCGGCGGTCCACCCGCCGTCCACCGGCAGCGCAACGCCGGTAATGAAGGCTGCAGCATCGGAGGCCAGAAACAGGGCGGCATCGGCGATTTCCTGAGGCTGACCCATGCGCCCCATGGCCTGAGTCGAAGCCATTTCACGGGCAGCAGCTGCCGGATCCGGATATTCAGCGATGCGAGCCAAGACGAAGGGTGTTTCGACCCGTCCTGGACACAGGCAATTGATGCGAACGCCGCTGCGGGCATGGTCGAGGGCCGCCGAGCGGGTGATACCCACCACTGCATGCTTGCTGACACTGTAGGCAAAGCGGTCCACCAATCCTTCCAGACCGGCCGTGGAGGCCAGATTGACCACCGACCCAGAACCACGCGAAACCATTCCCGGTAACCAGGCTTTCATGGTGTTGAACACCCCTCGGACGTTGACGGCCATGACGCGGTCGAAGTCCGCACCGGTCGTGGTCAGAAGGGTGCCCACGTGACCAATGCCCGCGTTGCACACCAGCACATCCACTCTCGGATGACGGGCAGCGGCAGCCGATACGTCAGATTCTGAGGTCACATCGAGCGCCACGGACTCGGCATGCCCCCCGGCCTCGCGGATCCGCAGCACAGTGGCTTCACCGGCCTCGGCCCGGAGTTCAGCGACGATCACCCGGGCACCGGCTCGGGCAAAGGTTTCAGCGATGCACTGACCGATGCCAGATCCGGCACCCGTCACTAGAGCAGTCTTGCCATCGAGACGAATCATAAGGGGGACTTTGCGAGGGGGTTTAAAACCGAAGAGATCCCGACACAAATCACCCTCAAAAGCCAGAAAAAGGCCGCTGCAAACGGCTGGCCGGACCTTTCATGCCAACCTTCCCCACTCGGGCACCTCCGAACTACGAACCGAACAAACGGCAGCATCGAAACGAGTCCGAAGCAGGGGGCGACTACAGGCTGACCACCTGCATCCATCCTTCCGCCCCAAAACGCGCCTCAAAGGGCGCAACCGCGGCCTGCGCCATGACCACGTCCGGAAAGAGCGCAAACGTCGTGGATCCGCTTCCGGACATCAGCGCCGCCCAAGCCCCATGCTCCCGGAAGAAACGCTGGTACAACTCCAGAACAGGATACTTGTGCAATGCAGGAGCCTCCAGGGAGTTGTAAAAGTGCTTCCCCGCTTCGGCGAGATCACCAGATCGCAGGGCCCGCTCCAAGGCTTCGACCCGACCGGGTCTGCCATTCAGCGCCTCGGGATACTGGGCCAGTTCCCGATAGGCCCAGGCCGTAGAGATGCCGAAGCCCGGATGATACAAGATCATGCCGCGACCACGAAGCGCCTCAAACGCCGCCATGGGCTCAACCCGTTCCCCCCGGCCGGTGGCTCGAGCGGGTTGCTCCTGGAGGAAGAAATTCACATCCGAACCGAGAGCGGCGGCCAATTGATCCAACCGGTCAACTCCCAGTGGTCGCCCCAACAAGTCATTCATCCCGACAAGCGTATGAGCAGCATTGGAGCTGCCGCCACCCAACCCGGCTGCCAAGGGGATGCGCTTGGTCAAGTGGATCCGAATCCCCTGCTCTGTCCGTTGGGCCTCGGCCAAGAATTGCTCAGCAGCCCTCACTACGAGGTTGCTCCGATCGGTCGGTAATTGCGGATGGTCGCAGGAGAATTGGATTCCTGGGCTCAGATCCGTTTCAAAGGTCAACTCATCGCAAAGCGGCACCGGATGAAACAGAGTTTCAAGGTCATGGAACCCGTCCTGGCGTCGCCCCAGGATGTTGAGCAGCAGGTTGACCTTGCAGGGAGAGGATCGAATCAGCGGCATAAAAAAGCGCTCCGGCAGAGTCTGCAGGAGCGCGAAAGAGGCTTGAAACTCAGGCGACCCATCAGGGGGACGCCCCGAATCATCAGTCGATGACGCGGAAGCGGCTGCCCGGGATGACCGGAGCCACATCCGTCGCCTCGAAACCGAGAGAGTTGTCGGTGGCCATCACGGTGGACTTGCCCAGAGCTCCCGGCTTGTAGCTGTCCGGGTACACTTTTTGATCGGGCTTGATGTACGGCTCGCTGGGGAGCGGGAAGCTCAAGACCTCCACAGCACCCACGACCGTGCGGCCAATGGTGCGATTCACACCCCGGACCAAGCCCGCAGTGCCGCCATGCGCACCACCGAAGAGAGCACCTTGTTCGTAGCTGCGCTGGAGCTCACCGAGGCGGAAAGGCTCCGACAAATTATCGAGTCCGCGGCCGAGCTTCTGTTCGGCGCTGGTGCATCCGACGAGCACCGCAGCCACGGTCACAACGAGACTCACCGACTTGAGAAGGGAACGCATAGGGTTGGAAAATGTGGCAGAAGGTTATCGGCGGAACAGGTGGGTGCAAGCGCGGACTTCAATCGATGGAAAATGATTGTTCACGCTCAGTGCTCCGGCGACGCCATCGCCGCTTTGGCCGCCTTGCGCCCCCACCACCAAGCAATCACCAGGCTGATTTCATACAGCAGGTGCAACGGCAGGAAGAGCAGAAGCATGTTGAGTGGATTGCCATCAGGGGTGATGAAGGCGGCAATCACCAGGCCAGCCACCACCCAATAGGAACGGAACTTGGAAAGTTTGGCGGCATCGAGGATGCCAATCTTGACCAGCGTCAGCAGGACCAGAGGCAACTGGAAGGCCACACCCATGCCCAACATGAACCAACACACGAAGCTGATGTATTCATCGGCCTTCCATTCGTCGGCCACGAAACCCAACCAGTTGGAGAAACTCACCGTGGTGCTCAAGCAGATCACCAGCAGGACGAAGTAGCAGAAGGCCACTCCAAGCAGGAACAGGAAGGTGGCCCAGCCGCTCACCTTGTACACGAACGACTTCTCGTGATGGTGCAAGGCCGGCAGGATAAACTGGGCAATGAAGAACAGAACGAAGGGAATCGAGACGGTGATGCCGCCAAACATGGCGATCTGCATGACCACGCTGAACGCCGTCACCGGCCCCAGCGTCTTGAGTTGAACATCGAAGGACCGCGTAGCAATGGCCGGAGGATTGGTTTCTTCCTGCAATCTCAAGACCAAATTGGTACCCACCAGCATGGGAGCCAATCGGAAAACCGTATCCCGGTTGGTGGCGACCCCAGGGATCCCGCTGTCATCGGGTGTCATGCGAGTAAGCACATTGGTGCCCAGCATGAAAACCACCCGACCACTCGTGGAGTGGCGAATGCCCTCGGCCACCTTCAGCGGCCATTTGAGGAACTGAATGACCACATTGCTGCCGCTCAGGCACAGGATGAAACCCAAGAACACCGCTACCGCGCACTTGATGAGGGTCCAACGAAGATCCTCGAGGTGCTCCAGGAAGGTCTTCACCGGCCCACCGCCCGCCTCATCCGAATCCTGCAAATCAGGATTGGGGGGAAGCGAGGGGGTCAGGGTGTAATCGGGGTCGTCAGCCATGCGTGCTCAAATCAGTCCGCTCAGGTCAATCAGATCCCAGACTGAGGCCAATCCGCTAGGATCGCGATCTCAGCCAGGGCTCATCCCTGCTCGGGAAAGACCGGAAAAAGACCCTGAATCAGGCCTTGTGACTGTGCGAGACCGTGTCGGAAGGCGGACGCACCGGCGGGGTGGTCGTCGCCGCGGGGCGCTCCGGTTCATCCATCACGCGTTGCACCTCATCTTGGACATCCTTGGACGCCTTCTTGAACTCGCGGATTCCGGTGCCCACGCCCTTCATTAGTTCAGGGACCTTCTTGGCACCGAAGAGGACCAAAACCACGATCGCGATCCACATGATTTCGGTTCCACCGATAAACGCCAACATTGAAGTATCCATAGGATTTCCGTTCACTTGGTTTCAAAGCTAGGCCCTGCCCCCCGCCCGCACAAGCCCACAAAAACCAAAGGGCATTCCAGTGCTGGCTGAGCAAACCTCCCCAACAGGGGCAATTCACTTGGCACCGGCACCCGAGAAAACCGCAGGGACGGTCCGCAGGAGAATCTTGAGGTCGAGCCAAATGGACCAGTTGTCGATGTATTGAAGATCGAGACGGACCCACTCTTTGAAATCGGTCACGTTGTTGCGGCCACTCACCTGCCAGAGGCAAGTCAGCCCCGGTTTCACGCTCAAGCGACGCCGATGAGCCATGTCGTCGAAGCGCGCAACCTCATCGACCGGCAGCGGGCGTGGGCCCACCAGGCTCATTTCGCCGCGGAAAACATTCCAAAGCTGCGGCAGCTCATCCACCGACCACTTGCGCAAGAACCGACCGACAGGAGTCACGCGGGGATCGTTGGTGACCTTGAACACCGGCCCGCTCATCTCGTTGAGCTTGGCCAGCTCGTGCTTGAGCTGCTCGGCGTTGGTAACCATCGTCCGGAACTTCAACATGGTGAACGGATGCCCGTTGAGCCCGGCCCGTCGCTGCCGGAAGAGCACTGGCCCAGGGGAGGACAGCCGAACCGCCAAGGCCGCCGCCAGGAACAAAGGAGAGGTGGCCACCAAGAGAGCCAGAGAACCCAAAAAATCGATCACCCCCTTGGCCATGGACTGCCATGTCTGGTCAGGACCCGTCCGGAACACCAGCACCGGATGCCCTGCCAATTCATCCACGGTGGTCTGCGAAACCCGGGTCTGGAAGAAATCGGCGTGCAGCCAAACCTCGACACCCTCCAACTCACAAACCTGAATAATCTTCTCGATTTGGCCGAAGAGAAACTGTTTCGGGGCTACCAGAACGGCATTGGCCGCGTGCGAGTGCAACAAATCCGTCAGGACCGAAACGGAGAACTGGCCGGGATCCAAGCGGGCCGCCACGGAGACATCGCCCCGAGCGTTCTGCTTCAGCGCCTCATCGAGCCGGTTCATTTCACGATCGCCGCCAATCAAAATGACCCGGCGGCGCGCCTCCTGACCCACCATTCGGGACCGGATCCACAGACGCATGAGTTCTTCTTTGAAGACCATCACGGTGACGACCATTGGCAGGAACAGGGAGACCACGCCTCGAGCGACCTCCTGTTTGGTGAAGAACATCGCCACGATGATTGCCAACGAGACCCACGCGGAACCACGCAGTATCTGAGCCAAGGATTGACGTCGGGATGCCAGAACGGCGCGGCGGTAGAAGCCCTGCAGTTCCAGCAATGGGGGCGTCAGTGGTACGACCACCAGCAGCAGCCACTGGTACTTTTGAAAACCACCAATGACTGCATCGGGATCGAGTTGGGGCAGCGAGCGGATGAAATGCGCCATCCAGAAGACACCACCAAACAACGTCGCATCGATGAGTGCGTGGACTTTGTTGAGGAGTTGGCGCTGGCGGAGCAACATGCGGAGTTGTTACAGATAACCGTCAAAACCGTTTTTGTTAAGCGAATGTTCTTCGGTCGATTGAAACAACTAGCCGCTCTCTGGAAACAATTCCTGGGCAACACCATGAGCGGAGAACCCACCAGCGAGGGGCCGGGGGTCGAACCCCACCCCGCCTTGCGATTGACAAACGGTGCGGATGAGCCAACGGCTTGAAATCACCGTCGCTGGAGTGTGCGAGCAGGTCACCGGAATTTTGTCATGACCTACGCACTCCTCCAAACCTCCCTGAATCCTCCGCCCTTGGACGCCCTGCAGCGCGCATTCAAGGCGGCACAGGCGTTTTCAGTTTCCGCAGCCGACGCGATGTTCGCGGCGGATGATGCATTCGGAATTCTGGCCCGCGATCTGCCGGAGCAGGATGCGCTCAATCTGGCGGTGGAGCCTTGGCCGTCGAAGAAATGCCGGCACAGGCGGATGCCGGGGTCAGGGTCACTTTCCTCCTTGGCAGACTTGATCCAGTTCCTAGCGTCCGGCCAGCGATGAGTGCAACCCCAGCGATTCTTTGGTCCCGCTTCCAACGTTACTATCTCGATTGTCCCACCATCGGACTGGGGCTGGATATCAGCCGAGTTCCCTTCCCGGATGATTTTCATGCCAAAATGGAGCGACCGATCCAGAAAGCCTTGAGCGAGATGGCCGAACTGGAGCGGGGAGCCATCGCCAACCCCGACGAGCAGCGAATGGTGGGTCATTACTGGCTGCGAAATCCGGCGCTGGCCCCGACGCCGGCGCTCTCGCAGGCCATCGAGTCCACTTTGGAGGCGATCCACACCTTCACCGCACAGGTCCATTGCGGAGAACTGACCGGGACATCCGGTCCGTTCCGCAACGTGCTGATCATCGGGATCGGGGGATCGGCACTCGGCCCCCAGTTCGTGGCCAAAGCCCTGGGGCATTCGCGTTCCGACAAGCTCACCCCCTATTTCTTCGACAACACCGATCCGGATGGCATGGATCAGGTCCTCGCCACCTTGGAGGGCAAGCTGGGACAAACCCTGGCGCTGGTCATCTCCAAGTCTGGCGGCACACCGGAGACCCGCAATGGAATGGTCGAGGCCCGTGCGGCCTACGAGCGGGCGGGCCTGCACTTTGCGAACCATGCGGTGGCCATCACGGGAGAAGGCAGCGCCCTGCACAAGACAGCCACCACCGACGGCTGGATCCGAACCTTCCCCATGTGGGACTGGGTGGGTGGGCGCACCAGCGAATTGAGCGCCGTGGGACTTTTGCCCGCCGCCTTGCAGGGCTTGGACATCCAGGGACTCCTCGCCGGGGCCAAGGCCTGCGACGAAGCCACCCGCAATCCGGTCGTCCGTGACAATCCGGCCGCGCAACTCGCGTTGATGTGGTATTTCCTCGGAGACGGCCGCGGCACCAAAGACATGGTGGTGCTGCCCTACAAAGACCGCTTCGAACTTTTCTCCAAGTACCTCCAGCAACTTGTCATGGAGTCGTTGGGCAAGGAATTGGACCTGGACGGGAAGGTTGTCCACCAAGGACTGGCTGTGTACGGCAACAAGGGATCGACCGACCAGCACGCATACGTTCAACAATTGCGGGATGGTGTGGCCAACTTCTTCGCCGTGTTCATCGAGGTCCTGAAGGACCGCGACGGGGCCAGCCTCGAGGTGGAGTCGGGCGCCACCAGCGGCGACTTCCTGAGCGGGTTTTTCCTGGGCACGCGCTCCGCCCTCTACGATTCGGGCCGCGCAAGCCTCACCCTCACCGTCCCGGACGCTTCGGCGTTCACGGTGGGGATGCTCATCGCGCTGTTCGAGCGGGCCGTGGGACTCTACGCATCGTTGATCCACATCAACGCCTACCACCAACCGGGCGTCGAGGCGGGCAAAAAAGCCGCCGCCAGCGTGCTGGAACTTCAGCGTCAAGCTGTGGCTCACCTGGCTGCCCATCCCGGGACGGCTTTTTCTGCCGACGCACTGGCGGCCGCGGTCGGAAACGTTGATGCAGCTGAGATGATCTTCAAGATTTGTACGCACTTGGCCGCCAACCGACGAGGGGTGCAAACCGCCTCCGGCACCAGCCTGAAGGCGACCTTCCAGGCACTTTAAACACCCAACCCGAGACGGGCTCCGGGCTCAACGACCCAATCGCGATCTGCGCTTGTCCGGAGCCCGTTCAGATTCCAGCCTTCCACCGAAATTTCCTATGAAACCGTTACTGCTAATTGGGGCGTTGCTCTTCGCCCTCGCTTTCCCTGCCATGTCTGACACCACCGCATCCTCCAAGAACCACGGTCACCTCCGCCACGTCGTCGCCTTCAAGTTCAAGGACACCGCCAGCCCTGCGGAGGTCAAGAAAGTGGAGACAGCCTTCCGCGCCCTGAAATCGAAGATCCCCCAAATCGCCAGTCTGGAATCCGGCACCAACAACAGCCCAGAGAATCTCAACAAAGGCTGCACGCACGGTTGGATCCTCACCTTCACCTCCGAGAAGGACCGCGATGCCTACCTCGTTCATCCCGACCATCAGGAATTCGGTAAACTGGTACGCCCCCTGGTGGCCGATGTGTTCGTGATCGATTTCTGGGCCAAGTGAGCTCAGTCCGGGTGGGACCCCAAAATCAGCACCCTCTGCCGCCATGCGCTGTTTTGTCACCGGTGCCTCGGGTTTTGTCGGAGCCAACCTGGTTCATGCACTGACTGCCCGCGGGCATTCGGTCCGAGCGCTGTTGAGGCCCGGGGCGGATGTCCGTGGCCTCAGCGGGGCCGCGTATGAAGCCGTTTCGGGGGACCTCACCGACGGAATACCCAAACTCGCCCAGGCCATGGCTGGATGCGACTGGTGCTTCCACGTGGCCGCCAGTTATTCGCTGTGGTTGCCTGATTATGCCCCCATGTTCCGGGCCAATGTCGATGGAACGCGCAACATCCTGACCGCGGCCCATCAGGCCGGGTGTTCCCGCATTGTCTACACCAGCACCGTCGGCTGCATCGGTCTGCCCAGACCCGGCCCCGACGGTTCCATCGTCCCGACCGATGAATCCACGCCGGTGGGCGAATCCCAGATGTCCAATCCCTACAAGCTCTCCAAATGGCGGGCCGAGGTGGTGGCCCGAGAACTCGCAGCGGCCGGCCTACCGGTGGTCATCGTCAATCCGAGCGCACCCATCGGCCCGCGCGATGTGAAGCCGACACCCACCGGGCAGGTGATCGTGGATTTCCTCCGCCGGGCCATGCCCGCCTACCTGGACACCGGACTCAACTGGGTTCATGTGCAGGACGTCGTGGAGGGGCATATCCTCGCCGCCGAGAAAGGCAGGGTGGGAGAGCGCTACATCCTCGGGCATGCCCAGGGGAATTGGACCATGAAACAGGCGCTCGACACCCTTTCGAGGCTGACCAGCGTTCCGGCCCCGCGATTCCAGGTGCCCCACGCCGTCGCTTTGGGTGCAGCACATGTCGACGAGTGGATGGCGCGTTGGACCGGAAAACCTCCCAAGGCACCGCTGGCCGGGGTCCGCATGGCAGCCTACAAAATGTGGTTCAATCCCGCCAAAGCCATCCAGGAACTCGGATTGCCGCAGACTTCGCCCGAGCAGGCCCTCACCGATGCGGTGGAGTGGTTCCGAGCCCACGGTCTCGCACCCTGATCCGGGCTGCACCTAGGGTTTTACTGGAGTCGTGATCGGCGATGTGGATCGGACCGGAGGCGACGGGATGATCGACCTCAGGTTGTGACTATCCAGTCGATCACACGCCCATAAGACTCCTCGAGTCACCAGATCGAGATAACGTTCGTCGCCCACGGTCTCGTTGAAATGCCCCAGCGAGGTGCTGAACACCCGGGTGGATCCATAGCGATTGACCCAAGTGATGGCGCAATCGTCATCACCCTGGGTTCCGCGTTGGAGCACGGTGGCCGATGGGAACACCTTCACGTTGTTGTAGAGTTCTTCGTTGCCCGTCAGCCAATCCCGCCAGCCCAAACCCCGAATGATAGGGTGCTGGTTCTCCACCGTGCGTATCTGAATGGGCGAGGCCTTGCCATGCCTCATGGAGCGAAGGCCGAGGTATTCCTGCCAAAGTTCGCCGGGCGCGGCTCGGTAGCTATGGACCGCACAGTGCAAATTTACTCCCGGCAGGCCAGCCCGGTGTGGGGCAAGGATCCGCGAGATCCAGTTGGTATCGGCGACCGCACCAAAGCACTCGTCATGGATCACCACATCGTAGCCCTTGGCCCAGTCGGGGTTCTCGTAGAGGGGAATCCGGCTCTCTTTCGACACACCGCCTTGCTCGACCGTCTCGACGATCACCCGGGCCCGAGCCTCAATGCCTTTTTTCAGCACATCCTTCTGGACCGAGTAGTCGTGACAGCATCCCCCGCAGACCAATAGCGCACGGAGCGGACGGGTCTCAGCAGCTGACAGCCCAGCCGTCAGTGCCAGCATCCAGAGACCGGTGGTCACCCACCGCAGTTGGTATAGATTTTTCATGGAAATGCTGTTGGCTGCGGAGACTCTGAATCCAAAACGGCAACCTCAAGATTGGATTAGTCCAGCTTGCGGACCCAGATGTTGCGGTATCGCACCGGATTACCGTGGTCCTGGAGAAGGAGCGGACCCGTGGGGGTCGCACCTGAAAACTTCGCCGAAACCGAAGCGTCGCCCTGGATTGCAATATGGTCCTGAACCATCACGCCATTGTGCAGCACTGTGAACGATCCAGGTTGAACCTTACCATCGGCTCCCGGTTTGGGAGGGTGAAACACGATGTCGTAGGTTTGCCACTCGCCCGGCTTCCGGCTGGCATTTACCAAGGGCGCATTATGGCCGTAGAACGAGGCAGCTTGGCCGTTGAAGTAGGTCTTGTTCTGATAGGAATCGAGCACTTGGATCTCGTAACGTCCTTGAAAATACACTCCACTGTTACCCCTTCCCTGCCCCTCACCTTTGACCTCAGCGGGTGAGGCCCATTCCAGATGCAGTTGGATTGCGCCGAATTCTTGGCGAGTCATCAAGCTCTTGCCGCGCACCTCCATGTGGCCATTCTCCAACTTCCACTTTGGCTCGCTGCCATCGTCACTTTTCCAGGCGGAGAGATCCTTGCCATCAAACAGCACCACCGCATCCGACGGAGGCGAACCAGCCGTTCCCGGCGTGACCACCACTGGTTCCCGGTCTCCGGCAGGAGCGGCAGCAAAGGAAGAGAGCACAACGGAGGCAGCGGCTATTTGGAGTAGATTGAATGCGCGAATTTTCATGAGAATTGAAAAAGGGGATGGCGTTGCTCCGAATCGTTGCGGGAAGGGCTCTCGGGTCAAGGATTCCCCAAAGGTTTCAACAACTCTTCAAGTTTGGCCTTTGAACCCGACTCGGTGACTTTGATAACACCTTCGGACCGTGAGTGCCTTTGCGCCCAGCCTGTTGCTGTTGATTCCCGCCTACAACGAGGAGAACCGTATCGGGCCCGTCTTGGAAGACTACGCCCAATACTTCGGCCAGCACTACGCCGGCAAGTTTCGCCTGGTCGTTGTGCTCAACGGATGTCGAGACAACACCTTGGGTGTGGTTCAAGAGGCTGAGATACGCCATCCCTGCATTTCACACAGCGTGTTTCCAGGAGCCATCGGTAAGGGGGGGGCCCTCATCGAAGGTCTCAAGCTGGCACCCTTGGCCGACATCATCGGCTATGTGGACGCCGACGGTGCAACCCCGCCCAAAGCCTTCCACGACCTCGTGCGCTCACTGGAAACACAGTCTATTGCCTGCGCGATAGCCTCCCGCTGGGTTCCCGGGGCTATCGTTCATCATTTCCAACCGGAAAACCGCCGATTTGCCAGCCGCCTGTTCCACCTCTTTGTCGAACTATTCTTCAGGATGCGCATCTCGGACACCCAATGTGGGGCCAAAGTTATGCGCCGTCATGCCGTCGAGAGCATTCATGAGCGTCTCACGTTGGCGGACCTCGCTTTCGACGTGAACCTGCTGTACTCGATGCAGTGGGCGGGATTCAAAATTCAGGAAATCGCGACAGAGTGGTCCGACAAGAGTGGTTCCAAGGTGGTTTTCAATATCCGGACAAGTCTCAACATGCTGCTCTCCTTGGTCCGCTTGAGACTGATTTACTCACCATTTTACCGATGGCTTGGTCCCCTCCGACCCTTGGAGGCTTGGCTCTACGCTCAACTCCGCGCACCGCAACCGATCTGGAACGACCAACACTCCAAAGCAAGGGCCGGGGCAGGAGTGATTCCTGAAGCTGACCGCACCAATTTGCGCTCAGATTGACGGGGTTGGATTTGTTGCCGAATCCCGGAGTTTTTCAGACTCACGGCTGAGGAAACGTTCAACCGCCTCAAACTTGGCCACATTCTCCGGTTTCAAAGCCATGAGAGTGCGATGGGCATCCAGACAGCAATTTAAGACCTCTGCTTTTGAGGCAGCCTCAAGGGCAACCTCATCGGTTTTTGGGAACGATTCGTGCACGAGATCGGCCGTCAGCAGAGATACTTGGTCAAGAACCCCGTGATCCTCCAGAGCATCGATAATGCGTCGCGGAGCCTCATACAGTGTGAAGGTAGCTCCAGCGGAGCCCACCAAGCGGGACAGCGTGCCAGAAAAGCCGCTATCCATCATCAAAGCTCGAGACAAATCCAACACCACATTGCGGACCCCTTCTTCCTTTAGCCGAACAACGACCTTCTCGAACGCGGGAGCGGATTCAGCAGCAGCCCGACCCTCGAGACGAACATACGCCTGAGGGCCATCCAGACCTACTGAGATGGAGCAACCTGGGAGCGGCACGAGTTGACTATCTGCGTCGAGATTTTTGCGGTCAAGACATGGCCGAGCTAACGAGCCTTACTGGCCTTCTACCTGGCCGGGCCAAAACCCTCACCCCACGACATCGACGCGGAGGTCGCGCAGGGCCATGAGGCCTGGCAGAGGCACAGCCCGGATAGGGCGTGCCCCGCTGCGGCGACGAGGACCAAATCGTTCCCGGTACCGCTCGAACACCTCATCTACAAACCCCTTCGACCCCAGCACCACCCCATCGGTCAGGTGGCGAATCCTCAAGCGCAGCACCTCCCCGGCACTCAATTGCCCTCCCTCCCTCAGCGCCGCCCGGATCGTCTCTCGATCCAGCGCCCGCTTCTTGCTGTGCCCCGACTCCCCGGAGCGCAGCAGCAGTGCTGTGCGGTATTCAGCTGAAGCCTCTGACCATGTCTTGCCCCTCAAGAAGCTCATCAACCC
>CAMCYJ010000100.1 GCA_945883815.1 Akkermansia muciniphila
GCTGTTCCCATTCACCCAGGAGAAGCCGACGCTGGCATTCCAACGGCATTCTGGAGGCAAGGGGGCCCAACCGCAGTAGGTCGGGGAACTGCGCCAGGCGACCCAGGCAGGCGCCCAGTCATAGCCCGGATTCCACACCCAACCGAATCGCGCGTGCTGGTGCCAGCGGCCGTAATGATAGGGTGCCCAGCCCCACGTGTAGGTTGAGTTCCAGTACCAACCGGCATCAGTCCACAGCCAGGATCCACCGTCGCAATAGGGTTGCCAGGCCGTGTTGGCCACGGCGACCGACGGACGCCAGCACCAACCGTAGCCGGGGACATCCATCCAACTGCCGTAGGGTGAGAGCGATTGGTAGAAGACCTGTTGATTGACGACCGTCGGTGCCACCGGTGCGGCCACGACCGTGGTCACCGCCGAGGTCGGCGGCGGCGGCGGGGTTCCTTCGAGGGTTGTCACCACAGTCTGAGGATTTGCTGCGGGAGGAGCCACACTGTACGGGGCACCGGCCGTGGGCGTAGCAGGAGCCACCTGCGCCAAGGGGGCGGATGCATCCGGTCGGATTTCGGCCGCCTTGCGCATGAGCCTGTGGATGACGTTGGACGACACACCCAGGTCGTTCAGGTAGACAATTTGAGCGGCGCCCAAGGCGAAGGGTTCCCGGATGTTGACGATGTATTCGCCGATCACCCCTTCATCGAGGCCACCTCGGGTCAGTTGCACCACGTCGGCCACCGGGCCCGGCAAGGGCGGTGCTGCCGGAATGGCCACAGTGGCCGCAGGATCAACCGAGGCGGGAGGTTGAGTAGCCGCAGTCGGCGCGATCGAAGGGGGCGGCGGGGTAGGCGTCTGAACCGAAGTCGGAGCCGGGGTTGGAGCCGGGGTTGGAGCCGGGGGTGGGGTAGCTCGGTTGCCCAAGGCCGCGGGAACCGAAGGTGCCTGAACGACCACAGTCCTCACCGTTGGCGCCGGTGGCGCGGTGTGAACCACGGTCTTGGATCCGGTGTCGCATCCGGCGGCGATTCCCAGGCAGGCCAGAATCAGCCCCAGGGTGGTGCGGGATGGACGCATGAGCGGTGCTTTCATTGTGTGCAGGGTTAGGGACAGGTATTTCGCGGGAAAAGTCGATCCAAGGTCGCGAACCTGCCTTCAAGGAGGCTCGCTCTTGGGGAAGGTCGGGAAATCAGGAACGTGGATGAACCCAGATGGCGGAAAATCCCCAGAGGGACCACCGGAGGAGTTTTGCCGGCCTGGACGGGATACCTTCGGAAAGGATGCCACCGTCTTGGGACTGGGTATTCACAGTTAGCGAGATCGACGTATGCAATAATCTCTTATTCAATGGATCAGCAAGTGGGGTCCTGAGATTCCGGGCGTGAGCTTTGACCCCTATCGGAGAAGCTTTACTCATTGAAGGTGGCATCCAGTTTGCCTCGGACGACGAATATACTCACCAGTCATGAATCGATGTTGCTCTTGGATGGCCCTCCTTTGGGCTTGGTGCGGATGGGGTGCAGCCGTGCTGCTGGGGCAGGGGGCTCCTCAGTTGACGGCCATTTCCACCAACCGTGCCCAGCCTGGGGCGCTCATCACCATCACGGGCCTGAATTTCCTCAATCCTCCCCTCACGGCCGTCACCTTCAACTTCACGCCGGCGACCGTGGAATCCATTCGGTCGCTGGGCTTGGGGTATCACCAAATTTCGGTGAGGGTTCCTCTGGGGGCCACCATCGGACCCGTTTTTGTTGAGAATGCACTGGGGCAGACGCAGACCCCTTGGAATTTTCAATTACCCCCGGTTGTTCAACGTTTCGCGCGCAACGGGGCCTTCACCGAAGCTGACAAGGTGCGGGGTGTGCCCGGAGACTCCGTGGCGCTCACTGGTTCCAACTTTCTGGATGCCGCGGATCCCAACTACCGCTTGGGGGTTTTCTTCGATGGCATCCGGGCCGGCTTGGACACGGTGACCGAAGGTTCCGTCTCGGTGGTGGTGCCGCCTGGAGCCATGACGGGCCCCATCACCGTGACCAACAATGCCGGCGCGACGGTGACCAGTGGCTACTTCTATCTTTCCCCTTGGGTCACGGCCTTCACGTCTCGGGCACGGGTTGGGGACACACTCACTTTGAGTGGGCGCAGTTTTCGTGCGGTGTCCTCGGTTTCGTTCGGGAGTGTGGTCACCACCAATCTGACGGTCGTGTCCAACACGGTCATGACGGTGGTCGTCCCGCCCGGAGCACCGTTGGCCGCGCCGTTGACGTTGGAATCGCCGGGAGGGCGGTTCATCTCGGTGTCCAACTTCGTTCTGATGCCTCGGATCACTGGATTCTCTCCTTCCAATGGTGCGGCCGGGACGCTCGTGACCCTCAGTGGTTCAGGGCTTTCGAGTGTGACGCAGGTGACGTTCGGAGGAATCCCGGCCACGCCCGCTTCTGTCACGGCCACGCAAGTGACGGTCAAGGTGCCCTTCGGTGCGGGAACCGGTCCGGTGAAGGTTTCAGGAAGTTTCGGCTCGGACGAATCCCTGTCGCTCTACTATGCGCCACCGCAACTCACGGCCATTACCCCAGCCCTCGTGAAGGTGGGTGACCTGTTGACAGTAAGCGGGACCAATCTCTTGGGAGCATCGGCCGTCCTTTTTGGGACCAACCGGCTTCCGGCCAAGGTCTTCACGGTTGTCGACAATCGCCGCATCACGGCCCAGGTGCCGGAGGGGGCTTCCTCCGGGTGGGTTTGGGTGGTGACGCCGGGTGGTGAAGCGTTTGGTGGACCGATTTCCGTACAGGGTCCGGTTCCGGTGATCAGCGGGTTTTCTCCGGCCTTGGGCGCGGTGGGTACGGATGTGCGTATCGTCGGTGTGGACTTGGCCTTGCCGGCGACCGTGCGGTTCAGCGGAGTGACAGCCTCGGTGGTCAGTACGACGACCAATGGGTTGATGGCCCGTGTTCCTGTGGGTGCCGTCAGCGGTCGGATCACCGTGGAAACGAGCGCGGGGGCGGCCGTTTCGGCGCAGGATTTCCTCGTGGGAAGCACGGCGGATTTCGATGTCTCCATCGCCTCTTCGGCGGAACCGGTGGTCACCGGGGCGGAGTTTCGTCTGACCCTCAAGGCCCGCAACTTGGGGCCCCTGCCGGCCACCAATGTCACCGGCAGTCTGACCTTGCCGAGTTCGGCCGAGTTTCTGGGGGCGACGCTGGGAGGCGGCGGGAGTTTCCAGATGGGCGCCACGGGCGTGAGCTTTGTGGTCGGCACCTTGCCCGCCAAGTCGGAGTGGACCGCACTGGTGCGTGTCCGCATTCCGGTGCAGGCAATATCCCGCTTCGAGTGGGTGGCCAGCACGCTCACGCCGGATGTGGATCTCACGGACAATCGCGCCGCCGTCTCAGTGACCGCGGTTCCCTTGCGACTGGAACTCACCGGCTTCGGCGATGACCTCTGGGTCTTGAGTTGGTCGTCACTGGTCACCGATGTGGAGTTGCAGGAATCCACGCTGGATGGGCCGCGGCAATGGCGTGGGGTGAATGGAACGCCATTGAACGACGGGGTTCGTTTCCAGTGGTCCTTCAGCGCAACCAACACCGGGCGGTTGTTCCGGTTGAGATCGCGGTGAGCGTTTCAGCCTCGTGTACCTGAGGTTTTTTCAGGCGAACAGTTTGGCGAACAGTTAGCCGAACATTTAGGCGAAATCGTGTGAGGCAGACGTCTGGAGGTGGTGATCCGGGAGTCGTTCGAGATGCAGGGTGCGCACATGAATCGTGCCGTGACGGCGCTGCACCAAGCCCTCGACCAGCAGGAAGGGTTCGGTGCTGATTCGCAGGCGCTCGGCTTCGAAGAGTTCGGGCGAGACGATGGCGTTGGTGATGCCGGTCTCGTCTTCCAAGCTCAAGAAACACACACCCTTGGCGGTGCCGGGGCGCTGACGGCAAATCACCTGTCCGGCCACCCGGATACGGGCGCCGTCGGGAGCTTCCTGAAGTTGGGCGCTTTGCCAGACGTTTGTCAAAGTGGCGCGGCGCAAGGCCATCGGATGGGGGCCCGTGGTGAGGCGGAGTGTGGCGTAGTCGGCCACCAATCGCTCCTCGGGTGACATGGGAGCCAGCGGGGAGGCTGAGCCTTCAAGGCGGCCCGCGGCGTCTGTGCCGGAGAATCCTCCACCCAATTCTTCCCGGCGCAGCGGGCGTTCGGCCTGCCATAGAGCCGCTCGCCGGTCGGTGCTCCAGGCATTGAGCGCGCCGATGGAAGCCAAGGCTCGCAGCGCCTCCGGTCCCAGGGCGGTCCGCGCCTTCAAATCATCCAGCGAGGCGAAGGGTTTGCGTGTGCGTTCTTCCAGCAGCCTTGTTGCTTGGGCCACGGGCAACCCCTGCACGAGCTGCAGCCCTAGGCGCAGGGATCCGTCGGATTCCACGCGGGTTTCCCAGTCGGAGCGCGCCGCACAAACCGGGCGCACGGCCACGCCATGGTTCTTGGCATCCCGGACCACTGTGGCGGGCGCGTAGAAGCCCATGGGCTGGTTGTTGAGCAGTGCAGCGAAGAATTCTGGAGCCCGGTGCACCTTCAGGTAGGCGCTGGCATAGGCCAGCAGTGCGAAGCTGATGGCGTGCGATTCGGGGAATCCGTAGAGCGCGAAGGAACCCACGGCCTTGGCGATGGATTCGATGACGTTCGCAGCGACACCCTTGCGCGCCATGGACTCGCGCAACTTGGCCGTGGCTAGAGCCATCTTCTCGTCGGAACGGTGGAAGCTCAGGGCCTTGCGCAGGTTCTCGGCCTCGTCGCCGCTGAAGTCGGCCATGACCATGGCGATTTCCAGCATTTGCTCTTGGAAGAGCGGAACTCCCAAAGTGCGCTGGAGGATGGGTTCGAGCCGCGGGTCGAGGTAGGTCACCGATTCGAGGCCGCTGCGGCGGCGCAAATAGGGATGGGCCAAATCGCCTTGAATGGGGCCGGGTCGGATGATGGCCACCTCGATCACCAGGTCGTAGAAGCAAGCGGGCTTCATGCGCGGCAGCGTGGCCATTTGGGCGCGGCTCTCGATTTGGAAGACCCCGATGGTGTCGGCCCGCTGCATGAGCGCGTAGGTGTCGGGGTCGTCCTTGGGAAGCTGGGCCAGATCCACCGGACGTCCGCGCTGGGTGGTCAAGGTGATGGTGTCTTGCAGCACGGCCATCATGCCCAAGCCCAGGAGATCGACTTTGATGATACCCAAGCCCTCGCAGTCGTCCTTGTCCCACTGGGCCACGACGCGGCTGGCCATGGACGCGTTCTCGAGTGGCACGATTCCGGTGAGCTCGCCCTGGCACAAGATCATGCCGCCGGAGTGCTGACCCAGGTGTCGGGGCAGTCGGCGCATGCGTCGGCACAGTCGGGCGAAGGCGGCGGCTCTGGGGTGCTCGGCCGGCAAGCCGGCTTGGCGCATTTGCTCTTCGAGTTCGAGGGTGTGCGGAAAATCGCCACCGGCTTGCAGGCTCGAGAAACGGTCCAGCACATCGGCCGGCAAGTTGAGGACCTTGCCGATTTCGCGGGCGGCGCTGCGGCCCCGGTAGGTGATGACCGTGCCCGTCATGGCGGCGCTGTGTCGGCCGTAGCGTCGGTAGACTTCTTGGATGACCCGTTCGCGGCGTTCACCGCTCGGCAGGTCGATGTCTATGTCGGGCCAGCCCTTGCGGCTTTCCGACAGGAAGCGCTCGAAGAGCACGTTGAACTTGATCGGATCGACGGCGGTGATCCCTAGACAAAAACAGACGGCGCTGTTGGCGGCACTGCCGCGCCCCTGTGCCAGGATGCCCTCGTTCCGACAGAAGCGGATGATGTCGGCGACGATGAGGAAATAGCCGGAGAATCCGAGGCGTCCGATGAGGGACAGTTCCTTCTCCAGCAACCGGCGCACCTTCTCCGGAATTTCGTCGCCGTAGCGGGTTCGTGCGCCGCGGAAGGTCCACTCGCGCAGTACGCCTTCCATGGTTTCGCCGGGGCCCACCGGATAGCGCGGGAACTCGTAGCCCAGGTCTTCCAGGGTGAACTCCAACCGTTCGGCCAGTCGCACCGTTTCAGTCACCGCCTTCGGGAGGTCGCTGAAGAGCCGGGCCATGGCGGCGGCGGGCTTGAGGTGCGCCTCATCGTTGAGGCTCAGATGGGTGCCCGCGGCGTCGAGGTGCGTGTGGTGGCGCAGGCAGGCGAAGACATCGAGCACTTCCCGGCCCTCGGGGGTGGCATGGCTGACACCGCCTGTGGCCAGCAGTGGGAGGCGGTGTGCTGCGGCCAAGTCTTGAAGGGCTTGATTCCAGCGGGTTTCGCCACGGAGGCGTTGACGCTGGATCTCGACGTAGACTTGGTCGCTACCAAAGGTTTGGAGGAGTCGGCGCAAGGCCGCCTCGGCATCCCGGCCGCCTCGAATGGCTCGCAAGGCCGGGCCCTCCCGGTCGCCGCTGAGGGCGATGAGGCCTGAGGCGAATTCCGGCAATTCTTCCCAGCGGAGTGTGGCATCGTTCTTGGCGGCCCGGAGGTGGGCTTGCGAGAGCAATCGGCACAAGTTGCGGTAGCCTTCGCGGGAGCGCACCAGCACTGGGAAGACCGAGCCGTCGTCCATGGCCAATTCAGCGCCGATGATGGGGCGGATGCCTTGTTCGCGGGCGGTGTCGAAGACCCGGGGCGCGCCGTAGAGTCCCATCCGGTCGCACACCGCCAGAGCCGGCAGTCCCAGACTGGCAGCAGTGCGGGCCAATTCTTCGGGCAGCGAGGCTCCACGCAGGAAGCTGAAGGCGCTGCGGGCGTGCAGTTCGACGTAGGCGGGACTGGAGGAAGCGGCAGCCATCGTGCGTCGTGTTCAGTCGAGCACGGCGTCGACGGTCCAACCGTCGGGTTGGCGGACCAGTCGCAAGACTTGCCCGCGCAGGGTGGTGGCGTCCCATTCCTCGCGCTGCCAAGTGCCGGTTTCCCACCAGCGCCCGGAGGCGCGCCAGGGGCCGAGCGTCACCACCAACCGACCTTGGGCGATCGGGCAGTGGATCGATGAGGGGCGTCCATCGACCGATTCGACGGTGGCCACAGGCGCGGGTCGCAGCCGACGCAAGCCGGGCGCTTGCAGGGCCGGGCGCGGTTGGGACAAAGGTGCGACTCCTTCGAATTCGGGAGGAACCAACCGGAAGGCATCGGTCCCGTGCTGATGGAGCTTCACGGGTGTGCCCACCCGATCGGAACCCAGGATGGCGGCGATGCGGCCGAGGGTTTCCTGGAACTGGCGCGGGTCTTTGAGCGTTGTCTCAAACAGGCCGAACTGCCGCTGGGCCGGCACGGTGGTCTCCAGGGTGAGCTGCAAACCCACGACCGCGCTTTCGCTGCGGACGGTGTCGAGGTGCGTGGTGAGCAGTCGCAGGAGAACATTGGCATCGCGGCTGGGTTCCGGGACGTTGAGCTGGCGCTCGAGTCGGTTTCCAGATTCGAGGCGCAACGACAGGTCGACGCGTTCAGCCGCACGACCTGCCAGTGAGAGCCGTGCGCACAAATTGTCGGTGAAGCGGCGCAGGAGGAACAGCAGGGGATCGAGCGTTTCCACGGGTTCCTCGAAATCCCAGGACTCGGTCCACACTTCCGGCGGGCGAACGGTTTTCAGGGGGCGTGTGTTTCGAGTGGAGGCCGCGGCCAGCAAACCCAGGGCTTCGAGCCCCAGGCGGTCGGTCAACTCGGCCGGGTCGAGGGCCAGCAATTCTCCCACGGTGCGCAAGCCCCAGCCCGTGAGAATCCGTGCGGTGTCGCTGGACGGCTCCAGTGCGGCCAGTGGGAGCGAGGCGACGAAGCGGGCGGCATCGGTGACCACGTGGACCGCCGATCCAGACTGGGCGGCATGCCGTGCCAGATTGGGAGTCGTGGCAAAGCCGATGTGGGAGCGAAGTCCTTGTGCGCTCAGGCTCGATTGCAACTCCTGGGCCCAAGCTTGCAATGCGTCGGGTTCAGGGGGCTGCAACCGGCTCAATCCCCGCAAGTCCAAGGTGCACAAGCCCGGGGCGGTGGATTCCAGGTGCGGAGAAAATCCGTAGGCGCACTGGAGCAGTACGTCGGTGGTGGCTGTTTCTTGTGCGAGGGCGCGGTGGCGGACGCGGACGCCGGTGCATCGCGCCAGCGCCTGGGTGGCGGTTTGTCCGCGTTCCACGCCAGCGTCTCGGGCCGGCGGGGTCATTTCCAGGACGACCGGGGTGCTGCGCGCCGGGTCTACCAATGCCACAGGTTGTTCCCAGAGTTCTGGCGCCAGCCGCAGTGCGGCCTGGAGCGGGAATTGAGGCAAGTGAATGACGGCGTACATGGCGCGTGGAGCAAGAATCGGCGGACGCGCCTTCAGGCGGTTTGCCGCGCACCGGCCTCCCGCACTCGGCGTTGCTCGGTCTCGAAGCGGAGGTCCAGAGTATCGGGGCTGCGCTCGAGATCACGGTGGTCGAGTCGGGTCCGGGAAACGATGCGAGCGGCGGCCCCAGCCACCAAGGGCTGGGGTGTGACGACCAGCACGGTTCCGCCGTGTTGCTCCATGAGTCGGCTGAGGCGGTACCAGAGGGTGCCTGGGATGCGGCGTAGTTCGTGGGCTGGGTTGAGTTTCAGGTCCAGGACCACCAGGGCGATGTTGCGGTCGCGCAGCAACAGATCCGTGGTTTGCAACGCTTCGGCGGTGCTCCGGCAGCGCACCCAGAGCAGGTGGGCCAGGGCTTCCGGTTCGAGGGCGTCGATGTCCAGGCTGTCGGCTCCGTCGACCAAGGTCAGGAAACGCCCGGCCGAGGCGGTGTGTCGCAGCAAGGAATGAATGAACTGGGCGCTGCCGGAGCCTTCTCCAGGCGCCACCAGTTCGGTGAAGGCTCCTTGGGGCAACCCGCCTCCGAGGCCTTGATCAATGGATTCGATGCCGGTGGGCAGGGCCGCGGGAACCATCCGCTCCGGTGCCATCCCGAGCCGAGCCTGTGGCAGGCGTTCGGCCAGGAATTGCCGCAGTTCGATGATCTTGGTGTCGGCGGGCATGGCAGTGACCGGAGTCGGGTCGGGGGATCAGTCTAGGCATCCCTTCCGCGGGTAAAACCCAAATCCTTCCGGAGTGACCAGAATTCATCCGACCTGAGGACAAGGGCTGTCCGAGGGGTTCGAATCTGGCTCGTTGGTAAAACCAGAGATTCAGGCTCGGTTGCTTCGGATCCGGAGCTGCGGTTCACTGGGCCGATGATGTTTCGGGCGATGATGGCCGGATGGGTAACAGCGATGGCGCTTTATGCGGCAGCCTTACCGCACTCCCTCACGTTCGAGGACTTGGCCTCCCTTCAACGATTGAGCGATCCGCAACCTTCTCCGGACGTGTTTTGCGGTGGCGGAGTGCTGGGGCTGGCGCCTGAGGCTTGTTGGCGGTGGGGGCTCCGCGGGATCGGTCCTGCGCTCGCAGGGAATGTTGGGGCCGGCTGAGCTTTCGCGCTGTCGCGCGAGGGGGATCAGGATGTCGACGTTCCTATGCTCGCTCCGGCCCGAGCCCGCTGCCGCTTCGTGGAGGCGCAGGAAGCCTCTGGAGAAGGTGAGGCGTTCGGAATGCCCCAACGGGGCACTGCATACCAGCCCGGGGTGAAACCCCGGGTATGGCGCACAACCGGAGCGTTCTGAAGGAACGCCGCATACACCCGGGTGCACTCACCTGTTTTGCGGTGGCAGAGTGCCGGGGCTGGCGCTGGGGATCAGTGCCTCGACGGCGCTCCGCGGGATCGGTCCTGCACTCGCAGGTAGGCTCGGGGGAGGATGAGCTTTCGCGCTGTTGCGCGAGGGGATTGGGTGATCGCCTCCAATGCTCGCTCCGGCCCGGTCCCGCTGCCGCTGGGTGTGGGTGTGATGTTGGGGGAGATGGTGGTTTTGAGTCGTGAGTGGGGCTCCGCGGGATGGGTCCTGCGCTCGCTGGGAAGCCCTTGGAGGTTGAGGCTTTGGCGCGGTGCGCGAAGGGGGGCGTTTGGGCTTGTGGGGGCGGGATGGGGAAATAAGGTGTCTGATCATGAGGATTCCCCGGTTTGTTCCCCGTTTGTTCCGGGCATGGGGCTTGGCAATTGCGGTTGTTTTTGGGGCGGGCTTGCCGGGCGATGTTTCGGGGGCTGGGGCGACGAATGGGATTCACTGGTCGTATCGGCCGTTGCTTTCCCAGCAGGTGCCTGAGGTGGCCTCTTTGGTGAACGATGGGGCTTCGGTCGGTTCCGTCTCGCATCCCATCGACCGCTTCATTCTGGACCGTTTGCAACGGGATGGGATTCCGCCGACGCCGGAGGCCGATCGGCGCACGCTGCTGCGTCGGGTGAGCTTTGATTTGACCGGGCTGCCGCCGACGCCGGCTGAGATGGAGGCCTTCTTGAATGATCCATCGCCCGATGCCTATGAGCAGTGTGTGGATCGCTTGTTGGCGTCGCCGCGCCACGGTGAGCGTTGGGCGCGGCATTGGCTGGATGTGGTCCACTACGGTGAGACCCATGGGTACGACAAGGATCAGCCGCGCCCAAACGCGTGGCCGTATCGGGATTACGTGATCCGGGCCTTGAACGCCGATAAACCGTATTCGCGCTTCATTCGGGAGCAAATCGCGGGCGACGTGCTCTGGCCAGACACCGAGGACGGAATCACGGCGACCGGATTCATCTCGGCCGGGCCGTGGGATTTGATCGGCCACGCGGAGGTTCCGGAGACGAAGACCGACGGCAAGATCGCTCGCATGCTCGATCGGGATGACATGGTGGCGACGGTGATGAACACCTTCAACAGCACCACGGTCCAGTGTGCGCGCTGCCATGATCACAAGTTCGATCCGGTCCGATCGGAGGAGTATTACCAACTGACGGCGGTGTTCGCGGCGCTCGACCGGGCCGATCGGAAGTTTGATGTCGATCCTGCGGTGGCCGCGCGTCGCCGTGCGCTGGAGGCTCGCAAGGCCCAGTTAATGCAGGAAAAGAAGACCTTGGATGGGGAAATGATTCGTCAGGGAGGCCGACGGTTCGCCTTGCTCGAGCGACGCATCGGGGCGGCCGAGGCCGGAGCCAAGGAACCCTCGCGACCGGAAATGGGTTGGCATTCGGCCATCCAGTCGAAGGCCGACGTGGTCCAGTGGGTGCAGGTGGATCTGGGGCAATCGGCGGAGATCCACCGGTTGCTTTATGCGGGTTGCCACGACGACTACAACGGCATCGGCAAGGGGTTCGGATTTCCGCCCCGCTACCGGGTGGAGTTGTCCGACGATCCGGAATTCAAGACCGGCGTCCAACGACTGGAAGACCAGACCAGTGCCGATGTGCCCAATCCCGGGGTGACTCCGCGGGAGGTGGCGGTGGCAGGCCTGCGGGGGCGCTATGTCCGAGTCACAGCCACGCGCCTCGCGACCCGGATGAACGACTTCATTTTTGCCCTCTCCGAGTTGGAGGTGTTCGATGCGAACGGTGTCAATCGGGCTCTCGGTGCGCCGGTGACGGCCAATGACAGCATCGAGGCGGCTCCGCGTTGGGGGCGGGATAATCTCACCGATGGATGGTTTCCGGGGCGGACCCAGTCCGAAGCGGGAGAGGCCTTGGATCGGTTGCGGAAGGACCGCAAGGCCTTGGAAGGTTTGCCGGCTCTGGCTGTGAGCGTGGCCCGGTTGACTCCGATCCGCTCCGAACTGGATCGGGTGACTCAGGAGGTTTCAACCCTTCCAATGCAGCGGGTGGTTTACGCGGGCACGGTGCATTATGGGGGAGGCGCTTTCCGAGGGACCGGACCCAATGGCGGAAAGCCACGGCCCGTCCACTTGCTGGCGCGCGGCGATGTGCGCAAACCCGGCCAGGAGGTGACACCGGGCGTGCCTCGGTCCTTGGGCTTGAGCCGCGGACTCCAGGTCGATCCGTCCCTGCCGGAAGGTCAGCGCCGGGTGGCCTTGGCCGAGTGGATTGCTGATCCAGCCAACGTCCTGACCTGGAGGTCCATTGTGAACCGGGTCTGGCAGCATCACTTCGGTCGGGGGTTGGCCGAGACGGCTAGCGATTTCGGTCGCATGGGGATTGCTCCGAGTCATCCGGAGTTGCTCGATTGGTTGGCGGTGTGGTTTCGCGACAATGGCCAATCCCTCAAGTCGTTGCATCGCCTCATCGTGACCAGTCGGACTTACCGGCAGAGTTCGGTGGTTCCGAATCCGGAGACGCATCCGGGGATGGCGCGCGACTCCGACAATCGACTGCTCTGGCGCATGAACCGTCGGAAGTTGGAGGCTGAGGCGATCCGCGATTCCATGCTCTGGGTGGCCGGCCGGCTCGACGAACGCCGCGGTGGGCCCAGCTTCAAGGATTTCGTGGTGGAACGACCGGAGCATTCGCCGCACTACGAATACGCCCTGCACAATCCGGAAGATCCCGAGTCGCACCGGCGCTCGGTGTACCGCTTCCTCGTGCGATCCCAGCCTCAACCCATGATGGCGGCCTTGGATTGCGCCGACCCATCGATCTCGGTGGACCGCCGCAACGAGACGCTCAATGCCCTGCAAGCCCTTGCCTTGATGAACCACAAGCTCGCGGTGTCGATGTCCCGCCATTGGGCCGCCCGCCTGGAACGCGAGGCGCGGACGACTCCGGAGCGCGTGTCGCTGGGAATGCGACTAGCCCTCGGGCGCGGACCCGCGCCCGAGGAATCTGAGGCACTGGTCCGTCATGCCGAACAGCACGGCTTGGCCAGCACTTGCCGCTTGCTGCTCAACCTGAACGAATTCGTGTTCGTCGATTGAGCCGGAGACGAATGGCGCTGCCGGCGCAGCCGGGGAATCGGGCTCAGCGTCCGAGGTCGAGGCAGACGGCTTCCTTCGTGGAGCGGGCGAAGACCTTGCCGTTGGCCAACACGGGCGTGGTCCAGCACTTGCCATCGAGCACGTCGGCGCGGGCCAGTTCTTTATAGGCCGAGGTGTTGGGGTCGATGAGCACGAGGTGTCCGTCGTCCGAGAGAGCCAACACGCCGCTGGCCGTCAGGATCACGTGGCCGGGTCCAAATCCGGGCTGCTCCCATTTCACGGTGCCGGTGGCGATGTCCACGCACTTCACCGGGCCGTTGCCGTATTCCTTGAACTGGAACATGCCGAAGAGGTGGCCGTCCTTCAGCACCGGTGTGGACCAGTGATTGGCCAGAGGCTTGTTGCCGGCGAAACGGTAGGCTTCGGTGGCGGTCCACTGAGATCCGTTCTTGGTCACCTTGGCAGCGCCTGCGCCCACGCCGTAACCGGCCGAGCAGTACACCAAGTCACCGGAGACGACCGGCGAGGCCGCCGTCGAAACCTTGTAGGGGAAGCTGTGTCGCCACAGTTCTGCGCCGGTCTTGGGATCCACTGAAACCAGACCAGATTGCAGGAACCAGACAACCTGTCGGACTCCGTGGATTGTGGTCACGATGGGCGAGGCGTGGGTGATCTTCTCGTCACCGGTCTTCCACAGGATCGCGCCCGTCTTGACGTCCAGGGCCATCAAGCTCTCGCCAGCACCGCCGCCAGCTACGAAGACACGGCCGTCTTCGATCACGGGCGACTGGGCGTTCTGCCAGGAAATGTTGCGGCCGGCGTGGTCCTTGGAGAGGTCCTGCTTCCAGACTTCCTTGCCGGTCTTGGCGTCGAAGGCTTGCACCACGAGTTTGGCTGAGAAGGTGTACACCCGGCCGCCTTGCACGGCGGGTGTCGAGCGCGGGCCGTCACCGCCGCGATTTTCTTTGGTGCCGTCATCGCCACCGTCGCCGGTCTTCATGGATCCCAAGGCCATGGTCCACAGCTCCTTGCCGGTTTCGGCATCGCGGGTAACGAGG
>CAMCYJ010000101.1 GCA_945883815.1 Akkermansia muciniphila
GGCGGTGGGGGCTCCGCGGGATCGGTCCTGCGCTCGCAGGGAACGTTGGGGCCGGTTGGGCTTTCGCGCTGTCGCGCGAGGGGGATCAGGGTGTCGACGTTCCTATGCTCGCTCCGGCCCGATCCTGCTGCTGCCTCTTGGAGGCGACGGGGTGTTTTGATGGTTCTGGACCGAGTGAGCCATTGGCCAAAAGAGGGGTTGCGATTCCCGGGGCGGCATCGGAGCTTTCGGACAGGATGCCGATTCATTCCAGAAGCCATTCACGCGGACCTTGGGTCCGATGCTTGGCTTTGATGGGACTGGTTTCCTACCTCGGTGGCATGGGTTGGTTCATGACCTTGTGCACTGCGGCGTTGGCGGTGGTCGATGGGGAGCATTCGGTCCGCATTGAATCTCGGCAGCAGGGGTTCTTGGTGATCCTCGGGCATGAACACCTGTCTCAGGGTTCTGGTTCCATGCACTCCCATGACTGGATCTCGGCCGTGCTGACCACGATGGCTGCCGATTCCTGGACCCCCGGGGGTGACCATGTCATCGACCTCGATCGCGATCCGGGTTTGGCGGCCCGTTCGAGTGAAGCGTCGCTGCGGGGTTCGATTGCTCGGAACTTGTCCGCTGCGACATTCCAGCCGATGACAATGCCCAATGTGGCTTCGTCGAGTCTTCCCCTCCGTCAGGCCTCCCTCGGGGTTCAGTTGATCCTGAGTCCTTGCTTGCGCGTCAGCCGCACTCACGTGCTCCGCTGCTGAGCCCATCGGTTCCGTTTCCGTCAGTCCATGGGTTCCGATCATCCGGGATCTGTGGGATTGCTTTGGGCTGCGATTCGCCGAGTCGTGGCCGGGATGGTGTGACTGATTTTCGGCAAGCCGTTCGTTTCTCAAGTCCATGAATTCATTGAATTTCCGTTGGTTGTGCTCCCTGTTGGGGATTGCCGTTGCTTTCAGTCTGTCTGCTGCCGAAACCCCGGTGGAGGTCGCTCCCGAGGCCCTGGTTTCCGAGGCCCTGGGAGCCAATGCCGAACTGGGGTTTTACCAGGCCCAGCTCGAGGGGGCCAAGGCGGCCACTCGGCTGGCAGGTCGACTTGATTTGCCCAAGGCCGAACTGCAAGGGGGACAGATCCGCAGCAAGAATCTCGACCACTCGATGGCCGGTGAAGGCGCCATGTGGGTGGCCTCGGTGCGACAGAGCTTTGAATGGCCGGGTCGTCTGGGACTGCGCAAGGCCATCGCCAATCAGGATGTCGCCCTGTCCACCTTGGGCCTGGAGGCCTTCAGGCGGGAATTGTCGGGCAAGGTGCGTGAGAACGCCTTGGGGTTGGCCAGTGCCGAGGAGAAGTCCCGGGTGGCCCGCGCTGTGGCTGATCGCTTCCGGGCTTTGCGCGAGGTACTCGTGCAGCGGGATCCTGCGGGCATCGCACCTCAATTGGAGGTCCGCATTCTGGAGGCCACCGAATTGACGTTGCGTCGTCGGGCCTCGGAATTCGCGCTGACAGTCGATGCCGAGCGGGTGCGGCTGAACTTGCTCCGGGGAGCCGCTCTCGATGCCCCACTCCAGGTGAAGCGGGTTCTGCCAGAATTGCCGGAACGACCGGCCCTCGATCGCCTCATGGCAGCGGCCAACACCAACAATTTCGAACTGCGGACGCGCGCCGCTGAGTTGGTTCAGCAGGGATTTCGCGTGGACCTGGCCCGCAACGAACGCTGGCCGGCCTTTGAGGTGGGTCCGATGACCATGGGTCAGGATGGCAGCACCCTGGACCGCATCGTGGGCGTGAGCGTGGCGTTTCCCTTGCCGCTGTGGCGTCCCCGAACGGTCAATATCGCCGCGGCCGAAGCCAAGCGACAACAGGCTGTGGCGGTCCTGGCTGTGGCCCGGCGTGAGGTGGAACGACGGGTGGTGAGCGCCGCCCGCGGCTACGATTCCCGTCTCGCCGAATTGGCCCATTGGCGCTCCGACGTGGTGTCCCAGTTTGAATCGGCTGCCGAATTGGCCGATCGGCATTACCGGCTCGGAGCCGTTCCCGCCACGACTTATATCGAGTTGCAAAAGCAGTATCTGGATGCAGTGGAAGCCCACCTGGACACCCGTCGTGAAGCCATGGCTGCGTTGCTGGAACTCGAGCAGGCGACGGGTCTGAGTCTGGTCTCAGCCTCGAACACTCAACCGGCCCGGCCATGATCGAGCGCATCCTCGAATTCTCCCTGCGCCAGCGGGCGGTCATTGTGTTGGCGACGGCGGCCTTGTTGGCCGTGGGCATTTGGTCGGCGCGCGAGCTGCCCATCGATGCCGTTCCCGACATCACCCAGCCGCAGGTTCAAATCAACACCCAGGTCCCGGCCCTTGCGCCCGAGGAAGCGGAGGTGCTGGTGACCCGGATCCTCGAGCAGGAACTGGCCGGATTGCCGCAGCTCCATGAATTGCGCTCGCTCACCAAGTACGGGCTCTCGCAAGTGACCCTTCAATTCGAGGATGGCGTGGATGTTTATCGTTGCCGCCAATTGGTGGCCGAGCGCATCCAATCGGTCCGTGACCGCCTGCCGGCAGGAGCCGATCCCGCCTTGGCTCCGATTTCCACCGGTCTGGGCGAGATCTTCTACTACACCTTGTCGTGGAGGGCTGATGCGACGAATCGCCCCACCGATGCCTTTGCTCAATTGCTCGAACTGCAGGAAACTCAGGATTTCATCGCCAAGCCGTTCCTGCGCTCCACTCCCGGCGTGGCCGAGATCAACACCATCGGCGGCTTCAGCCGACAAATTGTCATTCAGCCGGATCCGGAAAAACTGCGTGAGGCCAACCTGACCTTTGCCGAACTGGCCGAGACGGTTCGCCGGAACACCGAGAACACCGGAGGCGGCGTCATCCATCGCGGAGGTCGGCAGTTGGTGTTTCGGGCGGCCACCAAGCCCACGACCCTCGACGAAATTGGGAACCTGCCCGTGAAGTACGCCGCTGCCGTTCAACCATTGCGGGTCCGCGATCTGGCCGAGGTTCGCATTGATGCGGCACCTCGGACCGGCGCGGCGACACAAAATGGCCAGGAAACCGTGCTGGGCACCGTGATGATGCTCATGGGTGAGAACAGCCGGATCGTCGCCCACCGCGTGGGCCTTCGGATTGCCGAGCTTCAGGCGCGCCTGCCCCGGGGGATTGAAGTCCAGGTGGTGTACGACCGCTCGAACTTGGTGGACCGCACCGTGGGGACCGTGAAGCGCAACTTGTCGGAAGGGGCCGTGCTGGTGGTCGTGGTGCTCCTGCTGCTTCTGGGCAATTTCCGCGCTGCGTTGATCGTGGCTTGTGCCATTCCGCTGTCGTTCCTCTGTGCCATGATCGGCATGGGTCGATTCGGGATTTCCGGCAATTTGATGAGCCTCGGAGCCGTGGACTTTGGCCTCATCATCGACGGGGCCGTGGTGATCGTGGAGAACATCGTTCGTCAGTTGGCCCATCGCCAGCATCAGCTGGGTCGGTTGCTCACGGTCGAGGAGCGCCACCGCACGGTGCTTGCGGCGGCCCGTGAAGTGGGCTCACCGGTGTTCTTCGGGGTGCTCATCATCACCATCGTGTACTTGCCGATCCTGTCGCTGACCGGGGTGGAGGGTAAGATGTTCCAGCCGATGGCTCTGACGGTGATGCTGGCCCTCGGTGGTGCGTTGGTCTTGGCCATGACCCTCATGCCGGTGCTGGCTTCGTTCTTTTTGGGCGGATCGGTGAGCGAAACGGAGAATGCCCTCATGCGCTGGCTCCAGCGGGTGTACTCACGGGTTCTGGCGCTGGGCATTGCCGGCCGCGGTTGGGTGGCCGGCGGAGCGGTGGTGCTGTTCATGGCCTCCGTGGCCTTGTTCCTGCGGTTGGGCGCGGAATTCGTTCCGACCCTCGATGAAGGTTCCACCACCTTTGCCTTGTTCCGTCCGGTAGGGCAGAACATCGACGATTCGGTCCAGGATCAATTGCGCACCGATGAACGCATCCGATCGCGTTTTCCGGAGGTGATTCACAACTTCTCCCGGATTGGAACGTCGGAGGTAGCCACCGATCCCATGGCTCCCAATGAGGCTGATTTCTACCTGAGCTACGCGCCGAGAGAGACCTGGCGCAAGATCGACGGCCGTCCGGCGACCAAGGATGAATTGGTGGATCTCATTCGTCAGGACATCGAGACCACGTTCACCAACACCACCGCAATCGCCTCCCAGCCGATCGCGATGCGTTTTAACGAGATGCTTGAAGGGGTCCGGGCCGACTTGTCCATCAAGGTGTTTGGCAACGACTTCGACCAACTCGACACCATCGCCGCCCGCATCAAGGAGCTCCTGGAACCCTTGCCCGGGCACGACGAGATTGAACATGAGACGGCGGGTCGCAGTTCCATGCTGACCCTCAATCCGCGTCGGGACGTTCTTTTGGCGCGGAACTTGTCGGCGAGCGCCCTCAATGAGGCGGTCTCGGTGGCGCTGGCGGGTCAGGAAGTGGGGCAATTCGCCCATGGGACCCATACGCACAGCATCGTGGTGCGGCTTCGGGGTGATTTGCGCAATGACGAGGCGCAAATCCGGGCCTTGCCGGTGCGGGTGGGTGAGTCGGGCATGGTGCCGCTGGGCCAGTTGGCCGAACTCACGACCCTCGAGTCGGTTCAGCCTATCCGCCACGAGAGCGGTCGCCGCCGGGTGGCCCTCATGGTCAATTTGAACACCTCCGACATCGAAGGCTGGGTGCGGAACGCGCAGGCCATTCTGGGTGAGAAGATCTCCCTGCCGGACGGCTACATCATCGAGTTCGGGGGGCAGTTCAAACGGCTTCAGGAGGCCCGGTCGCGGCTGATGATCGTCGTGCCGTCCACGCTCCTGTTGATCTTCGGCATCGTCTTCATGGCGTTTGGAAGTCTTCGGCAAGCCCTCCTCATCTATTCCGGGATCCCGCTGGCGGTGACCGGCGGCGTGCTCGCGCTGTGGTTGCGGGGCATGCCCTTCAGCATCACGGCCGCGATTGGATTCATCGCCCTGAGTGGCGTGGCGGTCCTCAACGGCATGGTGATGGTGAGTTGCTTCAATCGCCTTCGGGAGGAAGGGCTCGGGGTGATGGAGGCCGTTTTGTCCGGAGCGGTCAGTCGCCTGCGACCGGTGCTCATGACGGCGATGGTGGCTTCACTCGGATTCGTGCCGACCGCCGTGGCCACCGGGGCCGGAGCCGAAGTGCAGCGCCCGCTGGCCACGGTGGTCATCGGGGGCATCCTCAGTTCCACCCTGCTGACCTTGATCGTCCTGCCCGTGCTTTACGGATGGTTCGAGCGGGAGAAGCCCTCGGGGGCTGAGCCAACCGGTCAGAAGCCTGCGTCGGTTTAGCGGTTCATCTCGAGCAACAACTGGTATAAAGGGCAGATTGAAAATCCATCATCTGTCCGCCACCTTGTCGTTGGCATGAAGTTCATTCTCACAACCCACAATGTAACCCTGACCGACGCCATCGAGCAGCATGTGCTCCAGCAAATCGACAAGCTGGAACACATCGACCGCTGGTTGATTGACGCCCGGGTCACGTTGGAGCGGGACCATGTGGCCCACTCGCCGGAGAAACAGTACAAGTGCGGGATCCGAATCGGTGTCCGCGGCAACGATTTGTTCGCCGAGGATCGTGAGTCGGATCTTTATGCGGCCATCGACCTGTCCGTGAAGAAGCTCCAAGCGCAGCTGCGGGCTCGGCACAGCAAGGTCAAAGCCAAGACCCACAAGCAGGCAACCCGCCTGAAGGAACGTCGCCGCGTTGAGCCCGCCTGATCCTTTGATCTTACGAGCCAGAACGGTGGTTCCCGTCACCGCGCCGCCGATCCACGACGGCGCGGTTTGGATTTCTGGACATCAAATCCGGGCCGTCGGTCCGTGGTCCGAGATCCGGGAAATCCCGCAAGTGGCCGCGGGCCCGGTGACCGACTTGGGCGAGGTGGCCGTCTTTCCGGGGTTGGTCAATGCCCACTGTCATCTCGACTACACGGCCATGACGGGCCTCTTGACGCCGCCCCGGGAATTCCCGGACTGGATCAAGGACATCTTGACCCTCAAGTCCCAGTGGACGGACTCGGAGTTTGCGGACTCCTGGCTGCTCGGGGCCCGGCAGCAGTTGGAAACTGGTACGACCACCGTCGCCAACATCGAGACGCGCGCCCATCAGTTGGCCGGCCTGCGTGCGGCCACTCCACTGCGCATCTTTTCCTTTCTGGAGATGACCGGAATTCGTTCAGGCCGCGAGCCAGAGCGCATTCTCGCCGAGGCCATGGAGGTCCTGAAGTCGTTGCCTCCGAACCGGGGCGGAGTCGGGCTTTCACCGCATGCCCCCTACTCGACGTCTCCCGAACTCCTGAGGGTGATTGCCGACGCGGCACGCCGGGATGGCTGGCGCATTACTTGCCATGTCGCGGAGTCGGAGCCGGAGTTCGACATGTTCATGTACCGACGGGGATCGCTCTTTTCTTGGCTGGAGAACCAGCGTCCCAGCGCCGACTGCGGATTGGGCTCGCCGGTCCAGCACGTGCATCGGTATGGGTTGCTCGATGCACCTCTCCTGGCAGTGCACGTCAACTGCCTCTGGGGCGACGATGCCCGCCGCTTGGCGGCCCGGGGTGCCAGTGTGGTCCACTGTCCGCGTTCGCACGCGTATTTCAGTCATCCCCGGTTTCAGCGCGAAGTGCTGACGGAGGCTGGCGTTCCGATTTGCATTGGCACCGACAGCCTAGCTTCCACGCGGGCCTCCCGTGACGGGGCTCCGGTTTTGTCCCTCATCGATGAACTCCGGACACTGGCCTCCAACGATCCCGGGCTTTCTCCGCGACGCATGCTGGCCGAGGTGACCGTCAACCCGGCGCGTGCGCTCGGCCTGAAGTCGGTCTTGGGCGAACTTTCGACCGGTGCGTTGGCCGACCTTCTGGTGATCCCGTACGCCGGCTCGGTGTCGACGGTGGAAGAAGCATTGATCCACCATCGTGGGTCGGTCAGTGCCACGATGATTGGCGGCCGCTGGGAGTGGATTTCTCCGGAATGGTCTGCTGCCATCCCGTCCATGAAGCGCACGCCATGAGTTCCAATTCCTCCCAAGGAATCCTCATCAGTGGTGCTGCTGGCGGGTTGGGTCAGGCCCTGGTTGCTGAGCTGGCCGGGGCCGGTCATCGAGTTCTGGCGGGCTGGCACGAGACTCCACTGCCAGCATTGCTCACCGGAGTCGAAGCCGTGGCTCTCGACGTCACCTGCGACGAATCCTGTGCCGCGGCGGCCGAGTTGGCGTTGGCGCGCTGGGGCCGAATCGATGCGGTGATCCATGTGGCTGGCATCACCTGCGACTCGCTGTTGGCCCGAGCGCGGCGCGAGGATTGGGATGCGGTGTTCGCGGTGAATGTCGACGGCGCCCGGCGATTGGCCCGGGCCACCTTGCCCATCCTAGCCCGTCAGGGGGGCGGGCATTGGATTGGCATCGGCAGTCACGCGGGCCAGGCGGGCGCCGCGGGTCAGGCCGCCTACGCCGCCTCCAAGGCGGCGCTGAATGGGCTGATGCTCTCGTGGGCCCGTGAGTTTGCGGCGCACAATGTCCGGATCAACACGGTGCTTCCGGGAGTGCTGCCCACACCCATGACCGAGTCGCTGGATCCATCGGTGATGCGCTCTTACGCCCAAGCCAACGTGCTGGGCCGCATCAACGACCCGGCCGAGGTGGCACGATTCATTGGCTTCCTGCTGACGACCCACAACATCTCCGGTCAGGTCTTCGCCCTCGACAGCCGAATTCACCGTTGGGCGTGACCCAGCTCGCGCTTTCCGGTCATTCTTCGCCCATGCCCGAGCCGTTCGAGGAAACCCTGCGCCAACGCTTGGAGGCGGTGCGTGCCCAGGGACTGTGGCGATCCTTGAGGCCGGTGGATCATCGCTCGGCGTCGGTGCTGGAGACCGGTGGACACCGTTTGGTTTCTTTCGCGGGCAACGATTACCTCGGGCTCTCCTTGCATCCCGCCGTGTTGGAAGCCGCCGTCCGAGCGGTGTACGACTGGGGCGCCGGATCGGCTGCATCGCGACTCATCAGCGGATCGCTGGCGGTGCATCATCATCTCGAGGAAACGCTCGCCGAGTTCCTCGGCACGGAGGCCGCGCTGGGATTTTCTACCGGTCATGCCGCGGCCACCGGGGTGATACCTGCCCTGGTGGGCCCGGGCGATGTGGTGATCGTCGACCGCTTGGTTCACGCCTGCTGCGTGGATGCCGCTCGGCTCTCCGGGGCCAAGCTGCGGGTGTTCCGCCACAACGACCTCGACGATTTGGACCGAATCCTTCGATGGGCGTCAGCCTTGCCGCGCAATGATTCCGGCGGGCCGCGTGTCTTGGTGGTCACCGAGAGCGTCTTCTCCATGGATGGGGATTCGGCCCCGCTGGCCGGACTGATCGAACTCAAGGATCACCACGGGGCCTGGCTCATGCTCGACGAAGCCCACAGCACCGGAGTGATGGGTCCGGAAGGCCGGGGCCTCGCGGCGCAGTTGGGTTTGGGCGGGCGGATCGAGATTCGCATGGGAACCTTGGGCAAGGCGCTGGGGGCTTCCGGCGGTTTCATCGCTGGCTCGCGGGCGTTGATCGATCTCCTGGTGAATCGGGCCCGCAGTTTCATTTTCTCCACGGCCCCGGTTCCCGCTGCCGCCGCCGCTGCGACCGCCGCTCTCGAACTCATGATCACCCAGGACGGTGAGCAGGCGCGCCACCAATTGCGATCGGCGTCGGCCGCGGGAGCCCGTGTGGTCAACCGGGCATTCCCAGAGCCGTTGGGCTCCGCCTCATCCGAAGGGTCCGTCGGCCACATCTTGCCGGTGAGCGTGGGGGACGAGGCCGCAGCCGTGGCCTTGGCGGATCGATTGAGGGCGGCCGGGGTCTGGGTGCCCGCCATTCGTTATCCCACGGTGGCCCGGGGTGCGGCCCGACTGCGCCTCACCTTCAGCGCCGCTCACACCGCGGCCGACCTGGACTGTCTGGAAAAGGCCTTCAACCAGGCTTGCATCCAGACCCCTCCCAACCTTTCCGCAGACGCCGCCTGATGAACCGCCTGGCCCAGCTCGATCACCAGTACGTCTGGCATCCATTTACCCAGATGCAGGACTGGTTGCGCACCGAGCCCATCGTGTTGGTCGAAGGGAAGGGGGCGGTCTTGCGCGACGTGAAGGGCCGGGAGTACCTCGATGCCAACGCCTCCATTTGGACCAATCTTCATGGTCATCGGAATCCTCGCATCGACGCGGCCATTCGACGTCAGCTGGCCCGAGTGGCGCACACTTCGGCCCTGGGTCTGGCCAGTGGTCCTGCGGCGGAGTTGGCCGAGCAATTGGTGCGCTTGGCGCGGGGACCGAAGGGTCAGCCTCGGCTGGCGAAGGTTTTCTATTCTGACGATGGCTCCACGGCGGTGGAGGCTGCGCTCAAGCTGGCGGCCGAGCACACGCGTCGCTGTGGGTTGGTGCGCAAACCGCGCTTCGTGTCGGTGAAGGGTGCGTATCACGGGGACACGATCGGTGCGGTCAGCGTGGGGCAAATCGACTTGTTCCACCGGACCTGGTCGTCCCTGTTGTTTCCCACCGAGTCGGTTCCCGCGCCCGGGTGTTACCGCTGTCCCTTCAATCGAGCCCGACCCGAGCGCGCCGATGCCCGGACGTACCGGAGTTGCCAGTGGGAATGCGTGTCGGGTGTGGAGAAGGTGTTCGATCGCGCGCGTGCGCAGGGTCGGCCGTTCTCGGGCCTGATCGTCGAGCCCCGAATGCAAGGTGCGGCCGGGATGATCGCCCACCCCGAGGGATGGCTGGCGCGCGTGGCCGAGATCGCCCGAGGCCATGGGACCTTGCTCATCGCCGATGAGGTGATGACCGGCTTCGGACGCACCGGCGTGGGCTCCCGGAGCGGAGACCGCTTCCATGCCTTCGCCACCCAGCACGAGGGCGTGGTGCCGGACCTGTTGGCCTTGGCCAAGGGACTGACCGGCGGATACTTGCCCATGGCGGCGACCCTGACCACGCAAGCCATCTTCGATTCGTTCCTGGGTGACTACGCCGATTTCCGGACCTTCTTCCATGGGCATAGCTACACGGGCAACGCCCTGGGTGCAGCGGCCTCCTTGGCCAGTGTGGCGTTGCTGTCGGCCCCGGCCGGGGTGCGCCGCCGTCGGGCCCTCGAGGCGGTATTCCAGGCCGAGTTGGATTTCCTCTGGCAACATCCGAATGTGGGCGATGTGCGCCGGGTGGGATTGGTTGCTGGCATCGAACTGGTCCGGGATTGGCGCCAGCGCACCCCATTCCGGTTGGAGGAGCGGGTCGGAATTCGGGTGTGTGAAGCCATGGCCCGCCGGGGCGTGCTCACCCGACCCATCGGCAGCGTCATCGCCCTCATGCCGCCTTACTGCACCACTCAATCTCAGTTGCGCCGGATGGTGTCCGCCTTGACCGAGTCTCTGGAGGAAGTCTTCCCGCAGTCGGCCTGTTCCGCTCCGGGCTCTTGACGCGGCTGCGCTTTTGCAACGGACTCGCCGGGACGATCCCGCCTCGGAGCCCGTGCTCCGATCTTCACGGACCATGAACTTTGCTGACTTGCGTTTCTGGGAATGCCTGCTGGCCGCCTTGTTGGTGGCCGCGGGATTTCGCAGTGCATTTCGTGGAGCGGCGGCGGTCCGCGACGGGCGTTTCGATCGCTGGTTCTTGTTGATCCTTGGATTGGTCCTGCTGGGCCTGGTCAGTTGGCTGACCTTCGTGATCCACCTGGGTGTGGCGGTCTTCACGTTTGCTTGCGTGGCCTGGGGTTCCCGGCGACCGGCCGCGCACGGGCGTTGGATTTTGGCGGTGGTGGTGCCGCTGCAACTGCTCCCGCTCTTGTATTACAAGTACGCCGACTTCCTTTGGCGGGATGTCTGGGGCGGCGCGGGTTCGTGGACGGGTACGGTGGCCATTCCGGCGGGCATTTCATTTTACACCTTCCAGTTGGTGGGTTTCGCCGTGGACACGCTCATTCGTCGTGAACCGCTGCCTCGTTGGTTCGATTTCCTGAACTTCGCCGGATTCTTCCCGCAAATCGTGGCCGGGCCCATCGAGCGCCGTGAGTCCTTACTGCCGCAAATCGAAGGATTCCGACTGAGGTGGTCGGCCGCCGACATCGATGCCGGCTTCCGCTGGATGGCGCTGGGGCTCTTCTTCAAGTGTGCCTTGGCCGACAATTTGGCCGGGCAGTTTCATCGGGGACCCAGCACCAACGCTTACCAGATCTGGCTGGCCAATGGGATCTTTGGACTGCGCATTTACTACGATTTCGCCGGCTACAGCCTCATCGCCGTGGGCATCGCCCGGTGCTTGGGGATCCGGTTGTCGCTTAATTTCCTGAGCCCCTATTGCGCCACGGGCCCGGCGGAGTTCTGGCGTCGGTGGCATGTCACCTTGAGCCAATGGTTCCGGGATTACATTTACGTTCCGCTCGGCGGCGGACGCGGTCGGGGCTGGGCCTTCAACGTGGCGGTTGTCTTCCTCGTTTCTGGCATTTGGCATGGGGCCGGTTGGAACTTCGTCCTCTGGGGCGGGTTGCATGCGCTCTGGTTGATCGCGGCGCGACTCACCGCCCGGGTGAACGTCCCGGCACCGCTGGGCTGGTTGGGCACGGTGATCATCGCCGCCTTCTCTTGGCTCTTCTTTTACGAAACCAGCCCATCGGTGCTGTGGGCCAAGCTGGCGACATTGGCCCAGCCTGCGGCTTACGGACCGGCTGCGTTGGCGGCGCTGAAAGCCTCCTTCACGGCGGCCGACCTGGTGACCCTGGGAGGAACGTTGGGACTGTGCGCCCTGACGTTGTTGGCCGAGTGGCGTTCGCTCAGCCGCGGCGGCGAACCCTATTCGCTGTTGGTGCGTCCGTGGGTGCTCGTGGTGTTGGTGGTGCTGACCGTGTGGTTGGCGCCGGGGGATCAAAATGACTTCATCTACTTCGCCTTCTGAACAGCCCGCTCCCTCTCGGGTTCCGCGCCTGGCGCTCGCGTTGCTGACAGCAGCGGTTTTGGCGTGGGTATTGGGGGCTGTGTACACGCTCCGCTGGAACCCCGAGGTTCGCTTCTTTCATCGCGTCCACGAAGCCAAGCGGGCGTGGGAGGCGGGTTTGTCGTCATCGAACCGGGTGC
This sequence comes from Akkermansia muciniphila, assembly GCA_945883815.1. Lineage (GTDB taxonomy): Bacteria > Verrucomicrobiota > Verrucomicrobiia > Limisphaerales > UBA9464 > SXXZ01. The sequence continues at coordinate 12,160 of CAMCYJ010000101.1, forward strand.
TGCTCGTCGGCGGCTCGGGCTGCATGACCTCCATGGATCCGGTGCGGATGCGCGAGGCGCACGGGTTGAATGTGCTGAATCTAGGCCTCGGCGCGGGCGCAGGCGCAAAGTTCCTCGGCCGCTATGCGATGGACTGGGCCCGTCCCGGTGACCTGCTGATCCTGAGCATCGAGCCGGGAATCCTGACCGGTGCCATCGACTGGAAGTCGCTCGGCGTCCAACTCACGGCCGCCAATGGCACCTGGCAATTGTGGGAAGAGCCGGGGTCTTGGGAATGGCCCAGCCGACTCCTCGGATTACGACCCGGCGGTCAGCACCTCTTCACCTTGCTCGGCAAGGCGGTGCTCCGGCAGCCGTGGTACCGCTATGGCATCGACGAGATTCGACCGGGGGGCTGGCATGAGGTGGCCGCCCGTCGCGAGGTGCCTTCGCCGGGTCCGGGTCCGGTGGCCTTGTCGCCGGAGGCTCGAGCCTGGCTCGCCGACGTGAAGGCCGAATGCGACCGGAAAGGCGTATCGGTGGCGTACGCCATTCCGTGGTTCTACGGATCCGAAGCAGACCGCCCGGCCATGGTGGAAGCCCACCGGCGGTTCCTTGCGGATGTGGGTCGCATCGTGTCGATCCTCCCGGATCCGTCGATGGGTGTGAACACGCGGCGCGAAGACTACGCCGATTCGCTAGTGCACCCGACGGGCGACGCTGCACGGCGCCGGACCGACGACCTGGCCCGCATCCTCCGGGATTGGCGCCCGGGTTCCGTGCCCCGTTGAACCGCCGGGGATTCGATTCCACTGCAGGTCCATAAACGCGCTTTCCCGCGCCGCCCGCTCTTCACACACTGAGCCCCGCACATGAGTTCCAATACCTATCGGATCGCCGCGCTTGCCGGCGATGGCATCGGCCCTGAAGTCATGCGGGAGGCCTTGAGCGTCCTCCGTGCCGTGGGCGACCAGTTTTCCCTGAAGTTCGACGTCACCGAGGCGCCTGTCGGTTGGGCCGGCATTGACGCCGCGGGCAAGGC
>CAMCYJ010000102.1 GCA_945883815.1 Akkermansia muciniphila
CGACTTGATCCTCATCGACGGTGGCAAGGGGCAACTCAATATGGCCTGTGCCGAACTCGCCAAGCTGGGGCTTTCACACATACCCATCCTCGGCCTCGCGAAGGAGTTCGAGGAGATCCATTTGCCTGGAGAAAAGGATCCACTGCGGCCCGGGTTGGACAGCCCTGCGGTCAAGCTGCTCCAGCGAGTCCGTGATGAAGCCCACCGGTTCGCCAACACCTACAATGCCCAACTGCGTCTGAAGAAGATCAGCGAAAGCATCCTGGATGAATTCCCGGGCATTGGTGAGGCCCGCAAGAAGGCTCTCCTGAGGCGTTTTGGATCGATCCAACGGTTGCGCATTGCACCCATCCACGAAATCGAACAGGTGGACGGCTTTGGCGGCACCATGGCCCAGGCGCTCAAACGCTTTTTGGAGGCCCGCAAGGACTCTTGAGGATTACGACCCGGGGGGACCATCGATGGTCATGCCGTCCATCTGATAAATCCCTACCAGGTAACCATTCTCACGCATCGCTCCAACCTTGAGCGTGCCATAGAGGGTCACGGCCTGATCCATCACCGGCTTGATTCCGGACGTGGTCATCTTCACGGCGATCCACTCATTGATCTTGGGCACAGTACCGAAGCAGCACATGGACTGGTCGCGCATGAGCAGGAGCTCGGTCACGAGGCCCCCTTCTACTTTCAAGGGTAACATGAAGCCTTTCACGGCGACCTTCTTGCCGCTGAAAGCCTTCACGTTGGCAGGAATCTGGGTGTCGGGATCGACCGCCGGGGCATTGGTCTTCGAGGCCGGAGCGTCCTCGGGCACCTCATACTTGAAGGTGGCCAGCACATCGAAGCCAACGGAAGCAAAGCCAGGTTTGGCCGCAGGAGCATTGGTAGCAACGGACGCCTTGGAGGCATCGCCTTTGGGTTCCACTGCCTTGACCTCGCCGGCCAATGGCTTGATGGGCTTACCGCGGGGGACCGCTGTCGGTGCGGTGGATTGAGCCGTCAACGGCGAACGGAATCCCGGGATGGAACCCAGCCATGCTGCAGCCAGAAACAGGGTCAGAAATCGGAACCCCCGTTGAACTCCCTTTTGGATTCCCGGCTTCATGGATACCTCCGCACTCATAATCATAACGTAGCGTACCGCTTTCCTAAACGCCAGCGTCGCTCGAGGCGAGATTTCTGCCCTCGACGCTGCCGGAAAGCGGTTTGATTTTGATGCCACAACGCCTCTTTGCCATTTCACCGGAAACTCTCCCCGATGGCGCCCTGCCCCATCCCGGCTCTCAGAACTTACGCAGATTGCCCTCGGGACCCACCCACCCAGAAAGGTTTCCGTCGAAGAGGCCGCTCTCCGCCACCAATTGACGGATACCGGCCGCCTCACAGCCATTGATCCCTGTTGGGCAACGGATCATCTTCCTCCTTCAATCCATGCCCCTTTCCTCCTTCTTGCGGCACCTCAGTGGCGTACTGGTTTGCATCAGCGCCTGGAGTACCCCCTCCCTACTGGCTCAATCCGTTGAGGTACCAGCCCCGTTGAGCGTTCCCCGCCCTGGCCCCACCAACGCGGAGCCCTATTCCCCGCAACCCATCGTTCAGGGCGGAATTGTCATTCCTCTGTACCCGCCGGATTCCGCGCAACTCAACGCCAGCAAGGTTCGCGAGGCCGAATACTACAACCTGAGCAAGTCGGTGGCCGGGCGCATCAGCTGGATCACCAACATCCATAACCCCTCCATCGAGGTGCACACGGTCGAAGGGGGCCTGAACACGGGTGCGGCCGTGATCCTGGCCGCGGGCGGAGGGCATCGGACGCTGAACGTGGGTTCAGAAAGCGCGGACTTCGTGCCTTATTTCCACCAATACGGGGTCAGCACCATCATCTTGCGAAATCGTCTGCGGGCCGACGGCTACGATGTCCAGAAACACGCGGTGAATGATGCTCTTCAGGCCATCCGGCTGGTTCGCGGCCATGCGCAGCGTTGGAACATCGATCCCAAACGCATTGGCATCATGGGCTTCTCGGCAGGAGCCGAACTGTCGGCACCCGCCGCCCTGTTCTACCCGGAGTTTGATTGCACCCAGACCAATGGGGCGTTTGGCCGCATCTCCGCGCGCCCCGACTTCACCGTGCTGGTCTATCCGGGCCCTTCACCTTTTGCCCGCGGAGCGCATCCTGAAATCCCCAAAAATGTGCCGCCCGCGTTTGTGACTTGCCCGGGATCCGGAGACCGCGGCCATGCCATCTGGGCCATGGAATATTACGACGCCATGCTCAGAGCCGGTGTGCCCAATGTGGAAATGCACTTGTATGGCCATGGACGTCACCCGGGCGAGCCCCTTCCGGATGGCTCCCGAATGGCGGCGGGCCTCGCTGATCGGAACGGAATCCCTTTTGGCAAATGGCAGGACCGCTTCATCGAATGGTTCCGCGACTGCGGCTTTCTCCAGAAACCCGGATTGGAGACCCGAGCCGCACGTGAATCAGCTGCCTTTGCCCAAGCGACGAGCAAATAGGCCGGCGACCATTTTCTTGGCATCCGGGGGCGGCTGCGACCAGCATTCGCCAACGGTACGCCCTGGGGATCTCGGTCCCTGTGGTTCAGCCGAATGTGACCGATTCATTTCAACTCCATGAGCACACCTGCAAGCCAGTTCTCTCACGTCGTCATTTTCTGGACCGACCCCGCCAACCCCAAAGCCGCCGATGAACTCATTGCCGGTGGCGAGAAGTACCTGAAGCCCATCCCGGGCGTGATCCACTACCACATGGGCCGGATGGTCGGCAGCACCCGCCCGGTAGTGGATCAATCCTATCAGGTGGCCTTGAACCTGATCTTCCCCAGCAAGCAGGCCCAGGATGAGTACCAGATCCATCCGGAACATCTGAAGTTCGTCGAACATTGCCGCGCATTGTGGCAGAAGGTCACGGTATACGACTTCGCCTGATGGCCGACTCGAACAAACCCAAGCCTGTCCGGAGCACACTCAGCATCCGGAGAGATTGTTAATCGAACGAGACCTGCGATGTGGCCAAACCACCGCAGGTCTCCTTTTTTAGTCGGAGTCCGTGACGCAGAACGTCACCGGGATGCGGGTAACATTTAGTTGGTCTTGAGCACCTCGACGAAGGCCTCCTGCGGGATGTCCACCGATCCGACGGACTTCATCCGCTTCTTACCTTCACGTTGCTTCTCCAAGAGCTTGCGCTTACGGCTGATATCGCCGCCATAGCACTTGGCCGTCACGTCCTTGCGCATGGCGCTGATGGACTCCCGAGCAACAATTTTGCTGCCAATGGCTGCCTGAATGGCGATCTGGAATTGCTGCCTCGGAATGACTTCCTTGAGCTTGGCCGCCAAATTGCGCCCCCGGGCCTCGGCCTTGGATCGATGCACCAAGCTGGAGAAGGCTTCCATGACCTCGCCATTGACCATCATGTCGAGCTTCACCATGTCGCTGGCTTCCATTCCATCCGGTTCATAATCCATCGAGCCGTAGCCACGGGTGATGGATTTGATGCGGTCGTGGAAGTCGATGAGGATCTCGTTCATCGGGATCCGGCAGGTCAACATCACGCGCCGCGTGTCGAGGGTTTCGGTGTTCTTGATGAACCCGCGTTTCTCGGAAATGAGTCCCATGATGTCGCCCAGGTTTTCGCCCGGTGTGATCACGAATGCCTTCACGATGGGCTCCAGTACCGTCTCGATGTAGGTGACGTCGGGCATGAAGGCGGGATTGTCCACCTGCTTCATCGTACCATCGGTCATCTGGACCTGATACACCACGCTCGGGTAAGTCGCGATGATGTCCATGTCGAACTCGCGGCGGAGGCGCTCCTGCACGATCTCCATGTGGAGCAGTCCGAGGAATCCGCAGCGCAACCCAAAGCCCAACGCCGCCGAGCTCTCGGTCTGGAAGGTGAGCGCCGAATCGTTCAACTGGAGCTTGGCGATGCTTACTTTGAGACCCTCGTAATCGGCCGTGTTGATCGGGTAAATGCCCGAGAACACCATCGGATGAATCTCCTGGAAGCCCGGCAGCTCCGTCGACGGATTGCGCGGATCGGTGATCGTATCGCCCACCTTCACCTCGCGCGGGGTCTTGATATTGGCCGTGATGTAGCCCGTCTCACCCACTGTCAATTCGTCGCGGGTGTACGGCTTGGGATTGAAGGAGCCGACCTCCTTGATCTCAACCGTGCGGCCCGAGTGCAAGAGCTTCACCATCATGCCCGGCTTCAGGGTCCCGTTGGTCACGCGCACCAAGATGACCACACCTTTGTAGGTGTCGAAGTAGCTGTCAAAAATCAGCGCCTGGAACGACTTGGCCTCGGTAGGCTTGGGTGCCGGCAGACGGTGGATGATCGCTTCCAGGATTTCCGAAATACCGATGCCCTCCTTCGCGCTGGCCAAAATGGCGTCGTCGGCAGGAATGGCCAGGATTTCCTCCAACTGCTGCTTGGCCATCGGGATATTGGCATGCGGCAGGTCGATCTTGTTGATGACCGGAATGATCGTCAGCCCCTGCTTCATGGCCAGGTGCACATTGGCGACGGTCTGGGCCTCGACGCCCTGTGCGGCATCGACGATGAGCAGAGCTCCCTCACAGGCACTGAGCGAACGGCTGACCTCGTAGGCGAAGTCCACATGTCCTGGGGTGTCGATCAAGTTCAGCTCGTAGCGCTCCCCATTCTTGGCCTTGTAGTACATCGTGACCGGATGGGCCTTGATGGTGATGCCCCGCTCCTTTTCCAAGTCCATCGCATCCAGGTGCTGTGCTTGGAGCGTCCGATCCTCGACAGTTCCCGTCGACTGGAGCAATCGGTCCGACAGGGTGGTCTTCCCGTGGTCGATGTGGGCGATGATGCTGAAATTGCGAATGTGTGCGGCGTCCATCGTGGTGCAGAACCGACCGGAAGCGGTCGAACCTTCTAGGGTTCAATCCACCTCCGCTACGGGAGCGGGGAAGATACCGGTCAAGCCCCGTTTGGAAAGCCCAACATTGGCCCAAGGTTGGGCGTGAGTTCCACCGACGGGCGCTTTGCCATCCCCCGACGGAGGAACTTTCCAGCCGGATTCAGTGGCCGGCCGACGGAATGGGCAATCCCAGTCGCTTCCAACCCTCCGGACCTAGGCCGCGAACGGTCTTCAAGTTCCGGGCCACAATGGTCGCGGCGTCCTCGCCACTGCCGACAGCCCGTTCGACGGATGCCTCTCGCAGGAGGTGGAGCATCGGAAAGGGTGAGCGGTTGGTGAAATGACTCATGTCGCCAGGATCTTCACCGGCGAACTGATATCGGGGGTGGAAGCTGGCGATCTGAACAACTCCCACCAACTCCATTCGGACCAGCAGCGCATCGGCCTCGCCCAGGAACTCGTTGTAGTCGAGAAAATCCTGAAGCACCCAGGGGTGAATGATCAACGTGGTCTCGATCTTCGAAGGCTCGATGGCCATCAACTCGCGCAAGGCTGTCTCCAATTCGCTCAACAGGGCTTCCGGCGTGGTCGCTTGAGTGACTCGGAAGGCGATCCGGTTCCGGACGTATTCGGCCCGGGCGAACGGACAAAGATTCAACCCGATCACGGCACGCTCCAACCAAAGGCGAGTGTCGGCAATGACTTGGGTCTCGGCTGGGGGTTGAGTTGAAGGGGACTGGTCTTTTGGTGGCTGTTCCGAGTGCCCTGAAGATTCCATCGGATTCATCGGGTGGCGGACTCAATTCGGTAAAGCGAACGGTCGGTCCGGATGAAGATGGAATTCCCCACCACCGCGGGCGTGGCCATGATTTTGCCAGCCAACGTGTTCGTGGCGATGGGGTGAAACTGTCGCCCAGGCTCGACGACCATCACACTCCCCTCACGACTGGGTAGGTAGATCCGGCCTCCAGCGTACAGCGGGGAGGCGTTGTGATTGCCGCCCAGACGTTCCCGGAACTGTTCGGCCCCAGTTCGTGCATCCAGGCAGGTGAAGAAGCCTCCCGAGTCGGACACGAAGTACAATTCTTCCCCCACCAGCAGGAGCGAGGGCATGGTCGGAGCTCCCTTGGAATACTTCCACCGGTGAACCGGCTGGGGCTGCGCATCGAGTTGAATGGCTTGTATTTCCGGCTTCATGAAGCCCGTGCTCAAGTAGACGGTGCCGCCTCCGAAGACTGCCCGTGACGAGAGGGAGAAGCCCAACTGACCGTAGCGAACCTTCCAGAGTTCGCGTCCCGTTGAAGGTTCGTAGCCATACAACCAATCGGCCCCTTGGGAGACCAATTGATCGACTCCTCCCAGCTTCACAATGGCCGGCGTGGCGTAGGATTTCTTGAGTTGCGGATTGTCGGCCAATTCTCCGGAACGAGGCGTCCGCCAGACCAACCGACCGGTCGCTGTGTCCAGCGCTGCGACCGATTGGCTGTCGCTGCCATCGAGGTGGAAGATCAACAAGTTTGTCCACAAGACCGGAGAACTACCCGGACCGTTCTCGTGCATGATCCGAAGGCTGGTGTTGGTCCAGAGAATCTTTCCGGACCGGCTGTCCAAGCAGGCTGTGCCGAAGGTGCCGAAGTGAAAATAGGCGCGCCCCTCCTCCACGACGGGAGTCGGCGAGGCGTAGCTGTTCAGCTCATGGACCCATTGAGGTTCCTGCACCGAAAACAGTCGGACGTCCTTCAATATCTTGCCGCTGTTGCGATCCACACACACGGCGTGCAAATCAACCTTTTCGAGAAGCACCAGCGGTTGGTCTGCGGTGTTGGCGGCCAAACGCCGCTTGGCATCTTCGGGCTTGGCCGCCGTTTCATGGGCCGTCGAGAGCCAGATCTGCTTGCCGTCGATTACCGGGGAGGACCAACCGCGCCCGGGAATGGTAGTCTTCCAGAGGACACCTTCGGTCTCGCTCCACTGGATCGGAGGATGGGCAGTTCGAGCCGCATGCCCTTGCCCTCCAGGCCCACGCCATTCGGGCCATTCCGGAGTGGCCGCCCATGCGGCGACCGTTCCGAGCAGGGCGATGAGGCACTTGAGCTTGAGGTGAGGGTTCATCAAAGGATGGCACGCCATGGTTGTTTGACTCTTCCGCCACGACCGCCAACAAGACAATAAGGCCGATGGTGGCTCCGAATAAATAAGCGACCTTCGGAAAATGCAGGGCCACCATCACTCTGGGATTCGGGTCCCGCGCCGGTTGGACTGGGGACTGTCGATGTTGCGCAGACGTGACACCCGTCCGGCAGCCAGGTGTTACTCGGGCTGGCTTTCCACCCTGGTCGGTGATACGAAACCACCACAAGTGACGACTCCCTGAGGAGCGTTTCCCCGTTCATGGCCACCAAAGTCATCCGCAAAAAGGCGATCGGCGTCGAGCCCGTTGAGCCCGCAGTCACTCCGCCGACACACGACGCCGCGGACACCGCGTTCCTCACCAAGCCTAAGTTAACCTCCAAATCCAAGAAACGGGACATTCCGGAGGGTTTGTGGACCAAGTGCCCCAAGTGTGATGGCTTGATCTATGACAAGGACCTGGACGGCAATCTCAAGGTCTGTCCGAAGTGCAGCTACCACTTCAAGATCGGTTCACGGGAGCGCATCCATTCCATGGTTGAGACATGCTCCTTCGAGGAGATGGATGCTTCGATGGAAAGCGTGGACGTCCTCAAGTTCACGGGTGCGGCCAGCTATGAAGCCAAGCTCGCCGCTTATCGCAAGAAGATGTCCATGCTCAAGGATGCCGTCGTCACCGGGGTGGGCATGATCGGGACCCATCGGGTGGCACTCGGAGTGATGGATTTCCAGTTCCTCGGCGGATCCATGGGCTCGGTAGTGGGAGAAAAGCTCACCCGCCTGATCGAGACGGCCACTGATCGAGGCATTCCCCTGATTATCGTGTCCACCAGCGGAGGAGCCCGCATGTATGAGGGCATGTTCAGCCTGATGCAAATGGCCAAGACTTGCGGAGCGCTCGCCTACCTCGCCAAACAGCGGCTGCCTTACATCAGTGTCCTGACGGATCCCACCACCGCCGGCGTCATGGCCAGCTATGCCAGTGTGGGAGACCTCATCGTGGCAGAACCGGGAGCCACCATCGGATTTGCCGGACGCCGTGTGGTCGAAGCCACCACCCAGTCGGAATTGCCTCCCGACTTCCAGACAGCTGAGTTTCTCATGAAACACGGCATGATCGACGCGATCGTCTCACGCTTGGAGATGAAGTCCCGCCTGAGCACCTACCTCGACTTCATGATGGCGGCCCGACGGGCTGCCTGAGGGGCTGGTCTGAGCGATCCCGCATTAGAAATCAGTCAAGGATCGATCAGAAAAAGGCGGGGGCGTTAACGTGGTCTAAACCCCCTGTTCGCTCCCCCTGTTTGGCCCAGCCGAATGGCACTAGTGCGTTGGCCCAAACTTCAGCTCTAATATATCCGGACCGAGACCTTTCGGCTCGGCATTCGGCACAGTACCGCTCAGCCAGAGGCATATTTTAAGCCTTTGGCTGAGCGACATGCAGTTTCCCGTTTACCGCCGCGATGTGCGCCCTCGACCCGCGGGCTTCCGATCCGCGGTGTCTCGTCCTGTCGGTTTCCGCACACCTGTTTTCCGCTCAGTGGGCTTACGGCCCGCGGTGGGCGCTCGGCCTTCGGTGGGTGTACGACTCTCGGCGGACCTACGACCTCCGGTGGGAGCTCGACCTCCGGTGGGAGCTCGACCTTCGGTGGGAGCTCGACCTTCGGTGGACCTACGCCCCCCGGTAGGAGCCCGACCTTCGGCAGACTTACGACGCTCGGCTGATGGACGGCCCTCGGCGGGCTTACGACCGGTAGGCTTAAGACTCTCGCTCTTCCAGCCCTCACTCTTGAGCGGGCGAGCGCCGGGTGCCTTGTCGAAACGGCTCGATGAGCTCTCGGCCCTTGTGTTAACGGCCATTGTCTCCGGCCTTCCGGGTTTTGCTGTCTTGAAACTCGAATACGCTGGTTTAGCTCCTGGCCGGCTGGACGGCCGAGTCATTCCCTTGCCACCGGCTGGGTTCTCCGAGCGGGCTGCTTTTCGGGCCACCGCGCGTTCCGCCAGCGGCGACAACTTCCGCTCGCCACCCTCGCGCTTGTGGGCAAAGGGCTGTTTGCGGAATCTACGGACTGACTCAATGGTTTTTGGCCGCGGCTTGGGCACCAGCAAGATGGGGCAACCCTCATATCCGAAGGCCTTTCGCATCTCGCCCGACAAATACTTCATGTACGGCGAACTGAACAATTCGTCCCGGTTCACAAACAGCAAGAAGGTCGGAGGGGCCTGCCGCACTTGAGTCGCGTAGTAGAACTTGAGCCGATGCCCCATGTCGCTGACCGGTTGCCGGCGTTCAATCGCGTCATTGAGAGTCCGATTCAGAATGGCCGTGGGGACTTTCTGCTTCAACTGGCTGGAAACGTATCGAACGGCTTCCAGCAAACGGTCCAATTGGAACCCATCTTTGGCAGAGGTGAAGATCACCGGAGCGTAATCGAGGAAGAACAGGCGATCCTGAACCCACTGACCGAACTCCGACAGGGTCGTCAACCGCTTCTGGCGATCGTCGCGGTCCCGGTTCTTGCCCGAGCGAACCTCGATTTCTTGCTCGCGGGCCTTTCGAACATCCTCGGCCACGAGGTCCCATTTGTTGACCACCACGATGCAGGCGCGTCGTTGCTCGACAATCACATCAGCAATCTTTTTGTCCTGCTCGGTGATCCCGTTCAGCGCATCGATCACCAGAACGGCGATATCACACCGGGCGATGGCACCCTTGGTCCGTTCAACCGAAAAATACTCGATGCTGTTGTCGATGCGGCGTGCCTTTCGGACACCTGCGGTGTCCACCAGCACATACTGTTCACGCCCGGCCTCGGTCACCACCTCGAAAGGAACGTCAACCGCATCGCGGGTCGTCCCCGGGATCTCACTGACGATGACTCGATCCGATCCGGTAACCCGGTTGATGATGGAAGACTTGCCGACATTCGGACGGCCAACGATGGCCAAACGCTTCGGACCCTCTGGCCGTCGAGGAGGCAAGGCTTCGCCCTCTTCTCCTTCTTCAAGCGGTGCGTCAGCCCCTTCCGCATCGCCCTCGTCGGTTCCAACCGGTTTTGACACCGCACTCCACTTCGGCAGAAACGCGACAGCTTCATCCATTAAATCCTCGACCCCACTCCCGTGGATTGCGGTCACTGGATAAATCCGCTGGAAACCCAGCGCAGAAAATTCCACGGCGCCAGCGGTTGCCTGAAAGTTGTCAGCCTTGTTCACCACCAACAGCACAGGCTTCTGGATCGTCCGCAGCTTCTTCGCAACCTCCTGATCCAATGGAACGATGCCCTCTTGGACATTGACCACGAAGAGGATCACGTCCGCAGCATCGATGGCCAAGTCCACCTGCTGCAATGCGGCGGCGGTGATCACATCATCGGCTTTTTCCCGGCGCAGCAACCCGATGCCGCCAGTATCCACCAGGGTATACGGGCGACCGTGCCATTCGGCCTCGGCCATCACACGGTCTCGAGTAACACCGGGTTGGTCATGAACAATGGCGATGCGACGGCCGACGATTCGATTGAAGAGCGCTGACTTGCCGACGTTGGGACGGCCCACGATGGCGATGAGACCTGACATGGACAAAACCATGGCGGACAGCGCCGAGAGGAAAAAGCTCTTTGTGGGATCTCTGCATCCGGGGCAAACGAACGCCGGAGGATCATGTCGCCAAAAAGTGCCTTCCCATTTCAGTTTCCCCCCGTAGCCTTTCCGCACGTCTGCGGGAATCCACCCGCCCACCGATATCCAGTTTCAACCGAATTTATGGCCGCTGATACGTCCGTCGTCGCTCAAGTTGAGCTGCCTTCACTCCGCCCGCAGGTCCTCAAATCGCGTCTGGCACCGACGCCTGGGCTGCCCCGCTACACCGCTCAGGTCCAGGATCGATCCGGAAAACCCGTCACGCTCGCTGACCCTCGGGCGACCCGGGCTTTGGTCGCGCTCATGGATGTTCATGCTGTCGTCGGCGGTGCAGCCTGCCATTGGGGCGGACCTGCGGCATTCGCTGAAGTGAGCTCAGCCGTCCATGGAGTCCTCTTTGCGGCATCGGATCGCCCGTGGCACGAATCCTACAACTTCGTCAACGACGCCGGGCATGCAGAGAACGGAATTTATGCCATCCGCGCCAATTACGGCTTTGATGGCATGACCCCGGACACTCTGAAGGGCTTCCGGAGCATCCAGTCCAAGCTCACCGGTCACGGCGAATCGCATATCAACCCCGAGGGAGTTCTCTTATCCAATGGACCGTTGGGTTCTTCCATCGGTCAGGCTCAGGGTCTGGCCATAGGAGACAAACTGGCCGGCAACAAGCGGATCACTGTGCTTTTGATGTCGGACGGAGCTTCCATGGAGGGCGAGGCCAAAGAAGCCTTTGCGGCCATTCCGGGTCTGGCGGCCAAGGGGCGGGTCAATCCCTTCGTCATGGTCATTTCCGACAACGACACCAAGCTATCGGGACGCATCACCGCCGATTCCTTCTCCATGCAGCCCTCCTTTGAAGCCATGGCTCCGCTGGGTTGGGATGTCCGGAAAGTCGAGAAGGGGCACGACCTCCAACTCGTGTACACCGCAGTCGAACAAGCTATCGCGGACGCGGCAGCGCACCCGGAGAAGCCCGTGTGCATCTGGCTCAAAACCGTCAAGGGCTACGGCATCAAGGCCACTGAGCAGAATGCCGCAGGCGGACACGGATTTCCTCTGGCCAATGGCGAGAAGATCGTCGAGTGGCTGACGGAGATTTACCAAGGTGACACGGTCCCGGCAGACCTGTTGGCCTGGGGGCAGGCACTCCGCAATGAGTGGGAAACTAAAGAATCCGAGAAGAAAGCCAAGGCAGCTGCAGCGGCGGCAGCCCCTGCTCCGGCGACAGCGGCCCCAGCCGTCAAGAAAGACAAGGTTCAGGCCGGTTTGGCGGCCGGAGCCATTCAGGCGGCTCAGGCAGGCTACCCCGTCTATTCGGTGAGTTCCGACGTCCAAGGATCTACTGGCATCAGCACCTTCCAGAAGGCCACCGGACGTTTCATTGAAGTGGGTATCGCCGAGTCCAACATGATCAGCGTTGCGGCGGGCCTTTCAAAGGTCGGCTTCATTCCCATCGTGGACACGTTTGGCCAGTTTGGTGTCACCAAAGGAAACCTTCCCTTGACCATGGCGGCCCTTTCCCAGGCCCCGGTCATCGCCATGTTTTCTCACATTGGCTTTCAGGATGCCGCCGACGGGGCAAGCCATCAGGCAACCACCTATTTGGCAGCAGTGAGTTCCATCCCGCACACCACGGTCATCGCGCCAAGTTGCGCCAAGGAGGCCGAAGCGTTCATGGATGCTGCCATCCGACGCATTGGAGATGAGCGCGCCGCCGGCCGAAATGGAGAGAGCGTAGTGTTTTTTGTTGGCCGCGAAAACTATCCCGTCGAGTGGGTGCCGGGTGCCACCTACGTTTGGGGCAAGGCACAGGTAATTGAGGAAGGGACAGACGTCGTGCTCGTCGGCAGCGGAGTGTTATTCAGCAAGTGCTTGGAGGCAGCGAAACTGCTTCGTGCCAAGGGCAAATCAGCCACGGTCATCAACAACCCTTTCATCAACCAAGTGGATATCGAGACCATCGGAGCGGCTGTCCAACGGTGCGGCGGGCGGCTTGTGACCATTGAAGACCACCAAATCGTCGGCGGCATGGGTGCTCAGGTCAGCCACGCCCTGAGTCGTACTGGCATCAGCCATCGGGTCGCGAGTCTGGGTATTCATGGCGAATTTGGCCAAAGCGCTTACTTGGCGGAAGAACTGTACATCAAGCACGGCATGACGGGTCCCAAGATGGCGGAAGCCGCTTTGGCCTTGATCGCAGCCTAAGACGATAGGCTAAGCGAGGCGTCGACCGAACACTCAAAAATCAATGGTCAGGAGACGGGGAGTGGTGAAACCGCTCCCCGTTTTTGTTTTCCGATCCCCCAAGATTGATAAAGCCGCCGAGGACTGGTTTAGCCCGCTGCAGCCCTCCGACTCCTAATCCCCTCACCCCACGACATCGACGCGGAGGTCGCGCAGGGCCATGAGGCCTGGCAGAGGCACAGCCCGGATAGGGCGTGCCCCGCTGCGGCGACGAGGACCAAATCGTTCCCGG
>CAMCYJ010000103.1 GCA_945883815.1 Akkermansia muciniphila
AGAGGCGAGCCCCATAGGCCAACCCCAAGGGGCTAACCCGCCCTCGCCAACCCGCTCGCCGGCATTGCGTCGGGCCGCTGGCCTCCTCCACCGAGGCGACCAGCCCCGCGTCGTATCCGTAGCCGAAATCGAACACAGAAAGCACTTCCGCCCCCATGCACCTCCGGAGCCTTTTCCTCACCGCTTGGGTCGTCCTGTCGGCCACGTCGATGCCCGCCGGCAACGCATCCACCAAGGCGGCTCAGCCCCCTCGCCCGAAGCTGCAAATCATCAACGGCAGCAGCGGAACCATCGACCTCTTCTGGTTGAAGAACGATTCCGAACGGGTGCCCAGCGGATCCGTCGAGCCGGGAAACGACACCGTCATCGACACCTCCATCGGGCATCGCTTCGAAATCATCAGCCGCGCCGACAAGACCACCGCCACGGTCACCAGCGAGGTGCCGGTCCAGGGATTCCGTTTCGACCCCAACGACCGAGACGGCATCCCGGCCTTCTACACCCAACGCACCCGGGCCAAGGGCTTCCCCATCGTCGCCTCCGCGAAGGTGAATCCTCACGCGCTCCAAGAGGCCGTTTTCCTCGTCGACATGATGCTGGCGAAACGACCCGACGTGCGCGCAGCGATGATTAAAAGCGGCGCACGCATGTGCATCATGGCCCACGATGAATTCACCACCGACCTGCCCGAGTTCGTCCGCATGGCCGGAGGCAGGCTCCGTGATTTCCCCGGTTTGCCAGCAAAGGATTTCTGGGACGCCCGCGCCCGCGGACTCGGCGGCAGCGAGACCGATCCCTTGTGCACGGTGGCCGAGGAGAACGTACTGGGATTTCCCGGCGACCCGTACGAGAAGGAGTGCATCCTCATCCATGAGTTCGCGCACAACATCCATTTGCGTGGCCTGCTGAATGTGGACCCAACCTTCGATACGCGACTGAAGTCCACCTACGCCGGCGCGATGAAGGCCGGCTTGTGGAAGGGCAAGTACGCGAGCATCAACCATCACGAGTATTTCGCGGAGGGCGTGCAATCGTGGTTCGACAACAACCGCGTCAACGACCACGACCACAACCATGTCCATTTGCGTTCGCTGTTGATCGAGTACGACCCGGGCTTGGCCGCCATTTGCCGAGAGGTCTTCGGCGACACCCAATTGCGATACACCAAGCCCGCCACGCGTCTCACCGGCCACTTGGAAGACTACGACCCTACGAAAGCGCCCCGCTTCTCCTGGCCGCCCCGATTGAAGCAAGCCTCGGCCGCAATCCGAGCACAGGCCGAGGCCCGCGACAAAGCCGCCAACGCCGAAAACAAAGGTCCGTAAGGGTGCATCGCTCAGCACTTGGAGATGCCTGTGCATCCCTCATTCGGGTGTGACCCTATCACTGCACGAGGAGTGGACGTGCGCGCTGAGTGCAAGAGACTCGGGTGCCGGCATGGCGCCCTCTCCCCTGGGATGTCTGCGGGAACCGAGCATCTGGCGATTTCGGCGGGAAGCCCCCGAAGCCCGTTTCAGCTGACAAAATTCTGGAGTCGGCATCTGAATCTTCCGATGCCCTCACCAGAACAACCCGGGTAGAAAGATCATGACTCGACGCGGATCAGGCCGCCGATCGTTCTGGTCTACGCCCAACGCTTGATCGGAGAGTCTCATCGTGATTGTCGAAATGTTCATGACCCGCAGTGTGGAAACCGTCACCCCGGAAACCACGCTCACCGAGGCCGTGCATCGGATGAATTCCCGGAATATCCGACGACTGGTCGTCGCCCATCACCGAACCATCCTCGGTATGGTTTGCAAGCAGGACATCATCCGGGTTTTCCCACCCGACCTGAACCCGTTCTCTGTCGCCAGTGTCGACGGCCTCCCTTCGCTGGGAACAGTCGGCGACATCATGAGCAAACCCGTGATCACCATCGAGGCTGATCAACCCATCGAGGCAGCGGCGCGGCGCATGACCGAGCAGCACATCGGTGGACTACCGGTCGTGCAGGGGGAGAAAATGGTCGGCATCATCACCGAATCGGACATTTTTCGGGTCTTCAGCAAACTGCTCAGCGGACAAACGGGATCTGCCCGAATCACCTTCGACATCACGCAATCGCTGGATGCACTGCCGCAACTGCTCGCCCTTTGCCGGGACCTCAAGCTGGATTTGACCAGCATGATCACCTTTGTCGACGGGACACGCCAACTGGCAGTGGCCCGCGTTTCCGGCGCCAACCAGAACCGCCTCATCGAAAAACTATGGGACGCGGGTCACTCGGTGCTCAATGTCACCTAGTGCAGTGGGAAGTCGGGGGTGGAAAAAACAAGACCGGAGGCCGGTCTGGAACGCTACCCATACGAACCACAGAGCTGGCGGAAGGGGAGGGATTTGAACCCCCGGTACCCTTGCGAGTACGCCTGATTTCGAGTCAGGTGCCTTCAACCACTCAGCCACCCTTCCGCGACTCTTTGTCTCCGAAACCCGTTTGGTTTGGAGGACTCAGGAAGACTGTCGCGCCGGCCAAAGCCCGCAACGTCTCCTTGCCACGCTATGCAACCGGCTTCCCTCCCTCGCCGGCAAGCCCAAAAACAGCCCTGCGCTGTGATGAATTCCAAGCCGGTCGAGTCACCGACCAGTAAAAACCCATCTCCCACCGTCGCTTGAACCGGGGCGTCCTGGAAAGCAGTTCGATCACCGCATGTTGGCTTGGTTCTAGGTCAGGCTTTGACACTGGTTCAAAAGTGAACCACCCTTCCCACGTGTCGAATCACACCACCATTTCGCCCGAGCTGGAGCTCAAACGCTCGTTGGCCGCATCGATCCTCCAGAAGATGGAACAAGACAACCTATCCATCAGCGCGTTAGCCGAACGGATCGGCACCGGACGAACCGCCGTGCGTCGCATCCTAGATGCTCAAAACACCTCCATCACCTTTCGTTCCATGAGCCGCGCTGCCCAAGCTGTTGGGCTCAAAATCAAGCTCATCGCTGAACCCATGTCACCCGACGAACTCGGCCACTTCGCTCAACAACTGGCCAAGAGCAAGACCAAGGCAGAGTCTGCTCAGTTGATCACACGGATCACCGAAGGTTTCTACGCCGGCTCCTGATGCCAAAGGTTCAACGCAAAGACATCCCTCGAGCGCTTCTTGAGCATCTGCTCCAGCGGATCCACCAGCGCAGCATAGACGCTCAGGCCCTCAAATCTTTGGCAATCTGGCTCGACACAAATCCCGAGATGCCGGCCGGGATGGGTCCGTAGCTCGCGTTGGAAGCGATTAATCTCTCCCTCGCGCACAGCGCGAATGTAAACTCGAAAGGGGAACGCCGCGCCTCCGCTGATGGCTGAGGCCCTTGGGCAAGTGGCAAACGAACTTCTGCTCGTCCATGATAAAATTTGAGATGAGTGATGGGCCTCGCCAAGGCTGTGAGCAACCGAGACGGATACCCGCCTGAGTCCAGAATTCGGAAATCGTTCCCTGACCCCGATTCCTGACCTCGTTTCCGTTTCCGCTTGGGGCGGCGGGCCGTGGTGGTGGCGGCGGGAGGCATGACTGCTACAACTTTGGCATCGCCCGGAGCATGAACTCATCGAATAGCGGCACCGTGAACGCCAGGTCGCCGTGGGTCGGACTGTAAATCATTCCCTTCTGAATCAGCTTCGCCCGGCCCGGCCCAAGGCTCTTGATGTTCACGCCCAGTGCTTCGGCAATATCAGCACTGCGGTGTGCCCCTGCCCCAAATCCCGCCATGGCGCGCAGGAAGCGCTTCTCTCCCGGCGTCAGCCGGTCGAAGCGGACACGGAAAAAATTGGCGTCCAGACGCTCAATCACCGTCGCGGTGGCCGCCTGCACCACTTCCAAGGTGATGGGTGGCCCAGCGGCACGATTCCACGACTGATAGCCCCATTCCTGAATGAAATACGGATAGCCCTGCGTCAGCCGGAAAATCTCCTTCAGCGCGGCGGCCTCAAAATCCACGCCCACTGCCTTGGTCGGGTCTTGCAGCGCCTTGTTGGCGTCCGGCTCGGACAGAGCGCCGATGTCCGGGAAGCTGAACAACCGCTCCGCGTAGGATTTGGATTCACCGGCGAGGCGCGGCAGAATCGGCAGGCCCGCGCCGATTAGCACCATTGGCAACTGCCGCTGTTGCATCTTGTGCATGGCCATGATGAGCGCGCTCAGTTCCTGGGCGCTGAAATACTGAAGCTCGTCGATTAGCAGCGCCACCGGCGTCTTTCGTTCCTCGGCGGCTTCGGCCACGGCCATGAACAGGTTGGGCAGGTCACTTTCCAAATCGCCGCTGTCCGCCGAGCCCTTTTCGGGTTCGATGTCCAAGCCGACCTCAATATCTCCCATCGCCAGCTTGACGCCATTCATAAACCCCTTGAGCACCGCCAGCCCGCGCTTGGCCTTGTCGCCTGCGCCCGCTACGCGATCCAACTCGAAGAGCAGTTTGCGCAACGGCGGCACCAGCATGGCGGCCAGCGCTTTGTCCTCGTGCGCTTCCAATGGCACCGTCCGGTAGCCGGTCCTGACTGCGAGTCGCTCAATTTCATTGAGCAACACTGTCTTGCCCACACCCCGCAGACCGGTCAGCAGGAGGCTTTTTTCGGGGCGCTTTTCCTTCACGCGACCCAAGAGCACGCGGGCTTGCTCAAGAATTCCTTCGCGTCCGACCAGTTCCGGCGGCGGTGAGCCTGCACCGGGTGAAAACGGGTTTTTAATGGTGTCCATAGCAGATTTGGCGACTTCTAACTATTTCTAATGCTTTCTAGCTGTTTTCCGCTAGACACCACTATAAACAGGTAGAAATGGGTCAGCAACGGGGCGATGACACTTTCTGGCAGTATTCTTACACGTCTTGGTACTCCCACATGAGCCGGTGGAAGTCCTCCTCGATAGGCCGGACTTTCCACGTCGGGTCATTGCGACGGAGGTTTTCGAGGTGCGGCCACAAAATGGACCGGTGAATCCGCCCGACCCGACTGCCCTAACCCAAGTTCCGCAGTTGAGCAGGGTGATTCTCAGGTTTTGTTGGGATTTGAGCGGATCAGGGGGTGGTTTTCTCCACTACATTTTCGACGAGTCGCGAGCCCTTCGGCAGACGTAATCCGAGGTGCGCCAGCAGCAGCGCAACGTCCGGATCCGGTTTCGCCACCGTCCGAAGGTTCAGTTTCACCGTCCGATTCCCTCGCCTCACCGGCACGCTGAGGTCCATGGAACGGATCGTGCCGACGGCCTCCACCAGCTTGCGCGCACTGCTCCCAAGCCCCTTGCCGCTCATCCACATCTCCAAGGTCCGCCACAGCGCTCCTGCTCCCGCCCGTCGGGATGTGCCACCAAGCGCGCCTCGACCTCGTGCTGCACCTCGACCCAGTTCTCCTTCTCCGCCAACTCCGCCTCGTAGGCGCACAATTGGCTCTTGGGCGTCCCCACCACCCGGAGCGGCAGCGGGATGGGTCCGTAGCCCGCGTTGGAAGCGATCAATCTCTCCCCTCGCGCACAGCGCGAAAGCCGATCCTCCCCCGAGTTTCCTGTCGGGCGCAGGACCCAACCCCAACCAAAAGTACGCCAGCGGAGCGGGATGGGTCCGTAGCCCGCGTTGGAAGCGATCACACCCTCCCCTCGCGCGCAGCGCGAAAGCCGATCCTCCCCCGAGCTTCCTTGCGGGCGCAGGACCCATCCCGCGGAGCCCAAACCGACCACACACAGCAGCGAGCCCCTCCCTCGCCACCTACGCCAACAGCCCCTTGATAACCTCCCCGGCGATGTCGGTGAGCCGGAAGTCGCGGCCTTCGAAGCGGTGTGTGAAGCGCGTGTGCTCGATGCCCAAGAGGTGCAGCATCGTCGCGTGCAAATCGTGCACATTCACCGGGTTCTCCACGATGTTGTAGCCAAAGTCGTCCGTACGACCGTAGACCTGGCCCGGTTTGATGCCGCCACCCGCCATCCAGAGCGAAAAACACCGAGGGTGATGATCACGGCCAAAGCTCTTGGCACTGATGTCCCCCTGCGAATAGGCCGTGCGCCCGAACTCACCGCCCCAAATCACCAACGTATCATCCAGCATCCCCCGCGCCTTCAGGTCCTGAATGAGCGCACCACTGGCCTGATCCGTATTGCGAGTCTGAGCCTTGATACCATCCGGCAAACCACCGTGATGGTCCCAGTCGCGGTGACACAACTGGATGAACCGCACCCCCCGCTCCGCCAGCCGGCGCGCCAGAAGACAATTGTTCGCAAACGACGGCTTGCCAGGTTGCGCTCCGTACGACTTCAGCACCGACTCCGGTTCCGTCGACAAATCCACCAACTCCGGAACACTCGTCTGCATCCGGAAAGCCAGCTCATAGCTCTCGATGTGCGAAGCAATGTCCGGATCCCCCAAAATCCCCAACCGCTTCCGATTGAGCGCCTGCATCGCATCCAAGAGCTGCCGACGCGAATCCCCACTCATGCCCGGCGGATTCGACACATACAGCACCGGGTCACCCTGACTGCGCAATTGCACCCCTTGGTAGTTCGCTGAAAGGAACCCATTGCCCCAATACCGCGCCTGCAACGACTGCCCACCACTGCCGCTCACCAACACCACATACGACGGCAAATTCGCGTTTTCCGACCCCAGTCCATAGGCGATCCACGAACCCATCGTCGGTCGGCCCGGCTGCTGATTGCCCGTACCGAAGAACGTCACCGCCGGATCGTGGTTGATCGCATCCACATGCATCGTGCGAATCAGAGCAATGTCGTCAGCCACCGCTCCGATGCTGGGCATGAGCGATGTGATCTCCATCCCGCTCTGGCCGTACTTCTTGAACTCGAACGGCGAACCCACGCACTTGAGCACCGATTGCCCCGCCGTCATCCCGGTGATGCGCTGCCCCCGGCGGACACTTGGCGGCAACTCCTCGCCCGTCATCTCCTTCAGCTTCGGCTTCGGATCAAACAAATCGAGGTGCGAAGGCGCTCCCGACTGGAAGAGGTAAATCACCCGCTTGGCCTTCGGCGCGAAGTGCAACGACTTCAACGCACCCGGAACCGCCTGAGTCGCTGGCGCTCCGCGGAGATGCGCCGGCAACAGCGAAGCCAACGCCATGGCCCCGAGGCCCGTGGAACTGCGGGTGAGGAACGTGCGCCGCGTCAGGATGCGCTCCGCTTCGCTCTGGAGATAGGAGGGGTTCACTTGGTAATGGTCTCGTTGAGGTTGAGCAGCACATTGGCCACCGCCGTCATGGCGGCCAATGCAGCGGGGTCTGACGATTCCGGCGCCTTGGATTCACCCACGGCGATCAGAGCCTTGGCGGCCGCCGGATCGGCTTTGAAACGGGCCAGTTGTTGTTCGTGGGTTTGCTTCAGCACCGCCACCTCATCGGGCTGCGGCTTGCGGCCCAAGGTGTGCCGGAAAGCGCGCACCAACCGACGGTCGATGTCCGTGGGCTCTTCCTTGAGGACCCGCTGCGCAAGGCCCCGGGCCGCCTCCACGAAAGCCGGATCATTCATGAGCACCAACGACTGCAACGGCGTTTGCGTGCGCTGCCGCAGGAAGGTGCAAACCTCTCGATTGGGCGCGTCGAAGGTGGCGAACGACGGATAGTGGGCCGAGCGCCGCCAGAAGACGTACATGCCCCGGCGATAAAGGTCCTGCCCATGATCTTGCACAAACACCGAGTCGGTGCCGTCCCAGATGCCCGGCGGTTGGTAGGGCTTCACACTCGCCCCACCGATCTTGGGGTTGAGCAGGCCGGAGACCGCCAAGGCATTGTCGCGGATGTACTCGGCATCCAACCGCAGGCGCGGGCCGCGGGTGAACAGCCGGTTGTAAGGATCCCGCGTCAGTTTTTCCGGAGTCGCCGTGGCCGCCTGACGGTAGGTGGAACTGGTCACCATCAGGCGCAGCAACCCCTTCACACCCCACGGCTGGAGTTGGGGCGCCTTCGCACCTCGACGCTGAGGCGTGGCGGCGGCCAGACCTCCGTCCCGGAAACGGGTCGCGAGGAAATCGAGCAACTCAGGATGACTGGGCCATTCTCCCTGCGAACCAAAGTCATTGGCCGTTTTCACCAACCCATTGCCGAAGAGCATCGCCCAGTAGCGATTGACCGTGACGCGGGCCGTGAGCGGGTGCTCCTTGGAAACCAGCCAGCGGGCCAACGCCAGTCGATTGGTCGGACCGGCCGGCAGCGGAGGCAGGAACGATGGGGTTCCGGGCTGCACGCGCTCTCCCCGCGTGCGGAAGTCGCCCCGAACCAACACGTAGGTCTCCCGAGGCGGATCCAACTCCTCCATGATGAGAGTGGTCGGAATCTTGGAATAGAAGGCGTCCTTGTTCCGGCGGGCCTGAGCCAAGGATTTCTCGGCGCGCAAATAATCCACCGCGTGGTTCTCGCGGTAGAAGCGACCCAACTCATTGCGCTCTTCATCAGAACGCTTGCCGCGCGACTTGGCCACGATCGCCGCATAACCCTCGAAGGTCAGGGCTTGTGCCTCGGCTGCCGTCAGCGCGCGGGAATAAATCCGCAAGTCATCCAACTGTCCGGAGAAGTAGGATTCTCCATTGCGGGAACCGATGCGAAGGGGCTCGGAAGTGGCGAAGGTGCCCTTGAGCTGATCCTTCTCGGCCTCCAAATCCTTGCGCACGCCATTGACGAAGAGTTGCACTCCGGAGGCCTTGGCCGATCCATCGTAGCTCACAGCAACGTGGAGCCACTGGTTCTGCGGCAACTGCTCCTTGGTGCGGACCTTGATGGCGTCATCAGGCCAAGCCTGGATGAGGTGCGTCTGGAGGCGGCGATCTGAAACCAGCAGGTCCACCCCGCGGTATCCCGGACCTTTTTCCATTTGGCTCAGGATCGCCCCATCGCCTTGGATGCGGACCCAAGCCGCCACCGCGAAGGCGTTGGTTCGTTCCCATTCGGGGCGTGACACGGCCTCGGCATGGGCTTTGCCATCGAGCTTGAGGGCCTTGCCCAAGCGGGCATCGGCAAACTCGGGGGCGTTGGTGCCTTTCCACACGAAGGCCGGATCCAGAACACCATCGAAATTCCAGCGGACCGCCACGCCATTCGTCGACGGCGGCAGCAGTGGCCGATCGCCCAGTTCGCGTTCCCACTTCTCTTGAGTTTCGCCCAACTCGTTGGTCCGGTCCTGCAAGGTTTTCTCGGCGTCCTTGAGGGCGAAATCGGCCTCCACGAACTTCGCGGCCTGCTCGGCCGTCGGCACGGGCAGACGCGGGGGCGGGTTGTCGGTGCGGATGCGGTCGAGCCCCTTCTCGGGCACATTGTGGAAAAAGGCGTAGAGCTGGTAGAACTCCTTGGCGCTGATGGGGTCGTACTTGTGGTCGTGGCATTCGGTGCAACCCACGGTCAACCCCATGAAGGTCGCCCCCAGCGTGTTGACCCGATCCACCACGTATTTGTTGAGGTATTCGTCGGGATCGGCACCGCCCTCGTCGTTGGTCATGTTGTTGCGCACGAATCCCGTGGCCACCCGCTGGTCCACCGTGGGATTGGGCAACAAGTCGCCGGCCAATTGCTCGACGGTGAACTCATTGAAGGGTTTGTCGGCATTGAAGGCGTCGATCACCCAGTCGCGCCACAACCACATGAACCGCACGCCATCGAAATGGTAACCGCTGGTGTCGGCATAGCGGGCCAGATCGAGCCAGTTCTGGCCGAGGCGTTCACCATAATGCCGGGATTCCATGAGGCGATCCACCAGGCGCTCGTAGGCGTCGGAACGCTTGTCAGCGAGGAAGGCATCGACCTCTTCGACGGTGGGCGGCAATCCGGTGAGGTCGAGGGTGACGCGCCGCTGCAAGCTAACCGGGTCGGCCTCCGGGTTGGGCTTGATGCCTTCCGATTCCAAACGGGACAACACAAAGGCGTCGATGGCGTTGCGGGCCCACTTGCCATCTTGGACCCGAGGCAGTTCCGGCGCGGTCGGAGCGATGAACGACCAGTGCTGTTGCCAAGCGGCTCCCTGACGCACCCATTGCTGGAGGAGGTCGATTTGGGGGGCGGTCAGCGGCTTGCCGTGCTGGGGCGGCGGCATGATTTCGTCGGGATCCTTCGTCAGGATGCGCTCAACCAAGGTGCTGCTTTCGGGCTTTCCGGCGACCAAGGCGTATTGCCCCGATTTGAGCTTCAAGAAGGCGTCTTCTTGACGGTCCAGGCGCAGACCTGCCTTGCGTTTGCCCTCATCCGGGCCATGGCAAGCAAAGCAATGCTCCGAGAGGATGGGGCGGATTTGTCGGTTGAAGTCGACGGGCGGCGTCGGACGTTTCTCCGTGCCGGCTTCCAGCGCTGCGGCCCAAAGCCCCAAAAACACCACCCATCCGAATCCGAGCAAACGATTCCGGAGGGCACGGTACGCAATAGCCAGACTGAGGGTCACAGGGCCAATCATGGTCCAGCCTGCTCGCTCCAGCAACCCCGCATCAAATCAACGCACCCACCATTTAACCACGGGAGACGATGGAGGCCCACCACTGTTGCAACGCTTTCCGAAGGCCCAGACGGAAAAGTCCCTGGACCTCGTCACTCGAAAGCGCACGGTCGTAGATGCGCACCTCATCGATGTCGCCCTTGAAGAAGTAGTATTGATCCCAGCCGATCCGCACCGGCGAATCACCCGGTGCCAAGGAACCCGCGGCCACAGTCGAGTCCACCCGCTCGCCATCGATCCACAACTCAAGCGTGTGACCATCCCAAGTCTGAACGAGATGAGTCCAATACCCGGGCCCATTCTTCAAGATCCCGAGGACCGAACGCAGTTGGTTGGTGCTGCCCTCCGGAAGCGCCCATACAGCCCCTCCGGCAACCTGATTATTCAGGCCCAGCAACCATTGGCGGCCAGGCGAATCGCGGTCCCCGACAGAGCGGTCCTTGATGAGGAGTTTGCCCTCGTTGGTTTGCGACGACCGCATCCACAAAACCAGCGAGTGCTGGCCCGCCTCCGACTCCGGAAATTCGGGAATGCTGATGCCGGCTTCACCATTGAAACGAGCCGCCCGAGCCGGAGTTTTGGACGCATCGGCGACCCAGGACACTTTGAAGGCCGTTCCATGATGCCCCCAACCGCTGTGATCCTGACTATCCCCGTCCAACGGATAGTAGCCGGCGAGGCCTTGCGTGGGCTCCCGATCCGGGACCTCGGAGAACAGCGCGACTCCCGCCTTGATGAGAGGCACACGCGGCAACCAGTTGCTTTGCAGGAGGACGCCGGACAGCAAACCCAAAACAGCCGCACCCAGAGCCATACGTTTCCATACGCGATACCTCCGGGGCTCCAGCAGTGCTTCGGCACGGTCCATACGGGCTACATCCCCCGATTCCAATGACTCCAGCACCATTCGCACTCCCGCAAGCTGGCGTAACCGATTCAGTCCCACAGGATGACATAATGCCTCAACCAACCGATTGATCAGGCGATCTTCGCGGCTCCAGGTGGCGACTCGCGTCAGGCGGGGCGGTAGCGAAGGGTATTCGAGGCGGGAGTTTCCACTCCACAGCTCGTAAATCAGCTTTCCGAGAGCGAAGAGATCACGCTCCGGAGTATTCCCTCCTCCCGGAGGGCAGTAACCCTCCGTCGAGGCGGTGACCACTCCCTCGGCTCCGACAACGCCCACCGTGTCGTAATCGCCCAACAACCATCGACCCTGATGCTGGAGGAGATTGGCCGGTTTGACATCGCCGTGAACCCATCCTTGCCGATGGAGAAACTCCAAGGCCTGCAAGACAGACAGGGCGATCTTTACTGATCCTGAGCTTGTGATATCCCGACCGACCACCGGGGTGGCCGGCGTGTAATGAGCGAAGTCGACGGATCCAGAATCTACGGAATCGGCCAACGGCAATTCTTCCCAGCCCAGTCCATGGACCGGCTCCAAACCATAATCGAGGACCGGGATTAAACCGGTTTCAGAGGTGATTCCTTTCAGGGTCTCTCGCACCTGCTGGAATCGAACCAAACTGTCCGCATCTCGTTGCCGGGAGATCTTGAATATACGCCAGGCCCCTTGGGAGTCCTCGACCAGATGAACCTCGCGAAAATCCCGGGATGAAAGACAACGATCCTGGCGCCAGCTCCCCAAACGGTCTCGCAGGGATTGCGGCATCCAGTGTTCTTCAGAGTGTGACGGGTTCGAGATCATCGAAAACGCAAATATAGACGTTCGGACAACGGGCAGAGACTGCACTTTATCTTATTCATGCCGGGCAGGTTTTTGGAGTGTTTCTTATTGTCGGACCGGAAGACCTCGATCGACGCTGGTGGCATGGGTTCAGAGGGCATCCAGTTTCGTCCCCGTTCCAGCCCGTTGCCTCCGTTGGGAAGCCTGACTGAGTTGCGGATTGAAGGCATGGATTGCGGCAATTGTGCGCGAGCGGTGACGGAGGCCCTTCAGGCCGTTTCCGGAGTTTCACGATCCGTGGTCGACCTGCGCGGCGCCACCGCACGCACTTACTGGCTGCCTGAGCAGACTCCCGATCCGGCGCGCTTGATCGTGGCCGTGAAGCAAGCCGGCTACCGGGCGTTCCTCCCTGAAATTCCAGGATCCCAAAACCCTGCTTCCAGCGGCGGGTCCTCCTCGCAGAGCAGGGCCATAAACCCGTGGTCGACCGCCGTGTGGCTGGGGGCTCCCGCATCCGCACTGCTGTTGGGAGGCGATTGGCTCGGCGGCTGGGGCATGCACCGGTGGTTCCAGACTTTGTCGTTGGTGCTAGCCAGTGCGGTCCAGGCAGGAGTGGGCTGGCGGTTTTATCGCGGGGCGTGGCGACAGGCGCGGGTCGGACGCTCCAACATGGACACCCTGGTGTCGCTGGGTTCCTCGAGCGCGTACTTGTGGAGCGTGTGGCTGTTTTTCACCCAGAGCCACGCGCACCTCTTCTTCGCCGAATCGGTGAGCATCCTCACCCTCATCAGCGTGGGCCACGCGCTGGAGGCCCGGATGAGCGCGCAGGCCGGGAACGCCCTCAAAGCCCTGCTCGAATTGGCTCCCACCACAGCTCGACGAGTGGACTCAGCCGGACAGGAGGTGGAAACCCCTGTGTCCCAACTGCGCACCGGGGAGCGAATCCGCATCAAACCCGGAGACCATGTCCCGGTGGATGCGGT
>CAMCYJ010000104.1 GCA_945883815.1 Akkermansia muciniphila
ACCCCGCCTCATGGCGACGCAGTTACCTTCAGCTACACGGTGCCATGCCAGCACCGTACTCGGTCTTTCACCGGTTAGTCGTTTCAGTTTCATGTTCACACATGCGGTGCCCCGTTGGGGCACTCCGAACGCCTCACCTACCTGCGAGCGCAGGACCGATTCCGCGGAGCGCCGCAGGGAGTGCAAGGTAGTACGGAGTGTCCCTTTTTGTGTAAATATAAGGGAC
Organism: Akkermansia muciniphila; assembly: GCA_945883815.1. Lineage (GTDB taxonomy): Bacteria > Verrucomicrobiota > Verrucomicrobiia > Limisphaerales > UBA9464 > SXXZ01. The sequence goes on from CAMCYJ010000104.1 coordinate 227, forward strand.
TGAACCCTCGGGAAAGCAAGGTTTGCGTGGCCTCTGGGGGGAAGGCGTGGTTTTCTTCGGGCCCAGAACACATGAGCGACCCGCGTTACGCCAAACTGGCCAAGCTTCTCATCGAATACTCCTGCGAACTCAAGGCAGGAGAGAACATCTTGTTGGACTTGGTCGATACCCCGGATGAGATGGCCGTGGAGCTGATCCGCGCCACACGTGCCGTCAAAGCCACTCCAGTCGTGGAGATGCGCCATTCAAGAATCATCCGCGAGGTCCAGATCGGGACCGATGAAATCCATGCCAAACTGGTGCGGGACCTCGAACTGAACCGCATCCGCAAGATGCAGGCCTACATCGCCATCCGCGGCGCGAACAACGCCAGCGAGAACAGCGACGTGCCGTCCGAGAAGACCCGGCTCTATTCCAAGACGCTCCGCCCTGCTCTCGATCATCGCATCAACAAGACCCGCTGGTGCGTCCTCCGCTGGCCGACGTCCAGCATGGCCCAGTCGGCCAACATGAGCACCGAGGCCTTCGAGAAATTCTACTTCGATGTGTGCACCATGGACTACGCCAAGATGGCGCGGGCCGTGAAGCCCCTCGAGAAGCGCATGATCAAGGCCGACAAGGTCCGGCTGGTGGCACCGGGCACTGACCTTTCCTTCTCGATCAAAAACATCGGAGCCAAGCCCTGCGAGGGCCTGCGCAACATTCCCGATGGCGAGTGCTTCAGTTGCCCCACCCTCAAGTCGGCCAATGGCGTGATCACCTTCAACACGCCGACCTTGTACGCAGGGACCAAGTTCGAGGGCATCCGCCTCGAGTTGAGGGAGGGCCGCATCGTCAAGGCCACCTGTCAGGGCGGCACCGAACGCAAACTCAACGAGATCCTCGATATGGATCCGGGCGCACGGTACATCGGCGAGTTCAGCCTCGGCTTCAATCCCTTCATCCTGAACCCGATGTGCGACATCTTGTTCGATGAGAAGATCGCCGGCTCCCTGCACTTCACCCCGGGTCAGGCTTACGAAGATCCGGGCAATGGCAACAAGTCGGCCGTCCATTGGGACATGGTGCAAATCCAGCGGCCGGAGTGGGGCGGTGGCGAGGTTTGGTTCGATTCTGATATGATACGCCGGGATGGCATTTTTGTTCCGAAGGACCTCCACGGACTCAATCCGGAAAACCTCCGCTGAGGGGTTCCGAACCCATCCGGTCCGGAATATACCCGCCCATGCTTGCTTTCCGAACTCGCTGGCTTCGAGCCTTCTGCGTCCTGGCTGTGACCCTAGTGTCCGACCTGGTTCAGGCTCGGGACTGGGAGCCCGGATTCCGAGACTTAGCCGGCTGGGGCCGCGACATGCATCTGCGACCCATCGCTTTGGGCGAAGAACTCCTCCTGACCAACCGCTGGACGCGCATGCGGTTCCGAAAGGACTCGGATCGGATGACCTTCAATGAGGTGGAGTTCCGCCTGTCGGACCGGATCCCGGTCGAAGGCAGCCGCTTCCGGGTCTCGCAGCGCGACATCGACTCGCTGTTGGCACCGCTCTTGGCGCCGCCCAAGCGCACCTCGCAGACCATCCGACGCATCGCCATCAATGCCGGGCACGGCGGCCGGGACCCCGGCAACATGGAGGGCCGTCGGATGGAGAAGACCTACACACTGGATCTGGCCATCGACCTAGCCCGACACCTCAAATCAGCGGGTTTTCAAGTAGTGTTCATCCGCAGCTCCGACCGGTTCATCGCCCTTCCGGATCGGGCGGCGGCGGCCAACCGCGCGGACGCCGATTTGTATGTCAGCCTGCATTTTAACGGGTTCGACGGGCCTGGAAACGACGCGGTGCAGGGCCTCGAAACGTACTGCCTCACGCCGGCCGGAGCCCCATCGAGCAACGACTCCCAACGGCGCGGTCGGATGGCAGGTTTCGACGCCAACCGCTTCGACCGCGAGAACATCACCCTCGCCCACTTGGTCCATCGAGCCATCTTGGATCAAACCCCCTTGGCTGATCGGGGGGTGCGTCGGGCCCGCTTCATGGAGCTCACCTTGTTGCGGATGCCAGGTCTCCTCATCGAGGGCGGCTACATGACTCACCCTGGGGACACCCGGCTGATGGACTCTCGAAAGTCCCGTGACCAACTCGCCGCCGCCATTGCCGACGGCATCCTGCGCCACAAGAAGCTGGTCGAGCGTGGCACCCCGGAGTGACCCCGAGGTAATCCGCCGACAAATCAACGGCGTTTGCCGCTGACCAATTCCTCCACCAGAGGCTTGGCGGCGTAAACGCTGCGCAGCGCTTCTAAGATTCCGGCGCTGTGGACCGAAAGAGCCCGGGCTTGGGTTTCTTCGTAGGCAAACCCCAGCACCAACGACTCGATGTTGCCATCGAAGATGATACCCACGAATTCGCCATTCCGGTTCACCACCGGGCTACCGGAGTTGCCCCCGATGATGTCATGGGTGGAGACGAAGTTGAACGGAGCGTCCGCCTGGAGGGCGCGGCGTTTCTTCTGCCAGCGTTCGGGCAGATCAAACGGAGGGCGTCCCTCCATTTCGGCGGAACGCTCGAAGATCCCGCCCAGCGACGTCGTCGCGGGGATGGCCTTGCCCTGCGCAGTGTACCCCTTCACCACCCCGTAAGAGAGACGCAAGGTGAACGTGGCGTCAGGATATTGCCCCTTGCCTTCCAGAGCAAAGCGGGCGGTCGCGATCGCCGCATGCGCCTGCTTCTTGATTTCGGTTTGGGCTTCCATCAACTGCCGCACCTCGCGCGCCTCAGCATCCACCGACCTGGCCACCAAAATGAGAGGATCGTCGGAGGCCGCGATGGCCAACATGCCGCCCTTGTAGAGTCGACGACGCTCGTCGACCGACCTCAAACGACTCCCAGTGATGAGTTCTGTGGCCCGGGCCCGGGGCGACTTGCCGGTCATCACCTTCTTGACGACAGGATCGTCTGCCCCGAATTGCTCGCTCAGGTAGGTCAGCGAATCGGCCAAGTTCAGGATCTCGAGGTCATTGTGGATGGGCTTGTCTGAAAACAGGCCCATTTCGAGCGAGGCGCGTCCGGCCTCGGCAAACTCGCGGAGGCGCTCCCCGTCGGCCTTGGGATATTCTTCAGCTGCCCGGACCAGAATATGGGCGATGTCAAAGAGTTCCGACTGGAAGGCCTGTCCCGCTTCGAGCAATCGGTGCCGGCGCTCATACCGTGAGATGAGCGACTGGGCCTGCAGGATCCGATCGTAGGCCGCCGCAGCGGAGGCAAAGGCGGGATTGGCGGCGAACTTCATCCGCAAGGCGGTCTCCTGGTTGCGCTTGGACGCCATCAGAGCCGGATCATAGAGGCCGGCATGCCCTCCATCGAGGGCCTTGCGGCTGTTCTGGATGCCAAAGAGTTCATCCTTGGCACGACGGGCATTCTCGGCACTGCGCTCGCTCCAAGACCTCAGAAGCACCTCGCGTCGCTTGAGATAGGCCAACCGGATTGGGTAGCCACGGTCGCGGAGGTACTCCAATTCGGCGACAGTGAGCAACCGCTCCGTGCGGCCCGGATGTCCTGAGACAAAGGTCAATTCGCCTTCGGCTGCGCCTGCCTTGGACCACTTCAGGTAGTGCGGTACCTTCACCGGCTTGCCGTCCTCGTAGGCCCGGAAGAGGCAGATATCGAGGTCGAAGCGGGGATATTCGAAGTTGTCGGGATCACCCCCGAAGAAGGCTACCTGCTGCTCCGGAGCAAAGACCAACCGGACGTCGGTATATTTCTTGAACCGATACAGGTGATAAGCGCCTCCCTGGTAGAGGGTCACCACATCCGACCGGAACCCCGTGGCGTCGAGGGATTCCTTCTCGATGGCTGCCATGACCCGGCGACGGGCCTTCACCGCATCGTCGGGCGACAGTCCGGCGGTCACCGCGGTATTCACCCGCTCTGTCACATCGACAATGGATTGCAGGACGTTCAACTCCAGGTCCACGCAGGGAATCTCCTCGGCCTGGGATCGAGCATAGAACCCATCGCGCAAGTAGTTCTTCTGGGCGCTGGACACCTTCTGGAGCGCGTCGGCCCCGACGTGGTGGTTCGACAAGACCAAGCCGTCTTCGCTGACAAAGGATCCTGAGCCCCCGGAGTTGAACCGCACCGACGACTTCTGGAGGTGCTCCAGCCAGGCATCGGTCAATTCGAAGCCGTACTTCGCGCGCACTCGTTCCCGGGGAGGGTCATTGTAAAGCCACATTCCCTCGTCGGAACGAAGGACCCCGGTTCCGCAGAACACCGCCAGCGAGGCGGCGAGAAACGTCTTGCGCGACATCCCTTCAAGAACCTCCGAGAGCCCCTACCCGTCAAGGGATGAATTGCTTGGACACAGGCGAATCGGTGGTCGGAAAATCCCTGAAACACCTGCCATCGCGCCTCCCTATCGACAGCATCCGGAGATTCGCAACCCCAGGCTGCCCAACGGTGATGGATGCTTATGCCGGCTCCGTCACCCGACCGTCACCCGTGTTGACACGCGGCCGAGTTCTGGCGTAACTCGACCCGAACAGCCGAAGCCTGCTCGGTGTCCAATCGAACAGGCGCGGGGGACCCAAGGTCGGAATCAGTCCATGATTTCGACACGGGGCTAAGGGTAGAGCAATCCACCCGGGGCACTTCCAGGCCCTAGCCCGACAGCTAACCTCGCAGGCATTTGGAAGGGTATCCGGTCGTGCGCAGTTCGGCGGAGTCGGGCTTGCGACAACGGTGACCCTCGGTCGCTGGTCTGTTGCAAACATCATGAAATCATCCCTCCTGACGCCTAGGGCCCCTCTGGTTGTTCCATATCGGGTCCTCTTGTCCAATTCCCTGCCACTGCCCTCCCACCGGAATCCCGCGCTATGAGCCATCACGCACCTGCTTCCGGCAAACGCTTGGCGGGCCTTTCGTTGGCCGCGCTGGGCATCGTCTATGGAGACATCGGCACCAGTCCGATCTACGCCTTCAAAGAATGCTTCGCACGGGGTCACGGCGCGCCGGTGAACACCGGCAACGTGCTCGGGGTTTTGTCCCTGATCATCTGGGCTCTGATCCTGATCGTGACCATCAAGTACCTGGTCTACGTTCTGCGGGCCGACAACAAGGGCGAGGGCGGGATCCTCGCGTTGCTGGCACTTGCCTTCCCCGAAGCCAAGTCCGGGCACCGGAGCCGTCTGGCCAAGACATTCGCCGCCATCGGCATCGCTGGAGCGTGTCTCCTCTACGGTGACGGGATCATCACGCCGGCCATCTCGGTCTTGGGAGCAGTCGAAGGAATGAAAATCGCAGCTCCCGGATTTGAACGGTTCATCCTGCCAGTGTCGGCTGGGATCATCGTGATTCTCTTCGCGGCGCAGCGAGCAGGCACGGCCAAGGTGGGCAGGATCTTCGGCCCCATCACGTTGCTGTGGTTCATCGCAATTGGACTCCTGGGAATCCGCGGAATCCTCCTGCAACCGGAAGTCCTCGGTGCCTTCAACCCGCTTCATGGACTCAGCTTCCTGGCCGGACAGGGTTGGATCGGTGTCGTAGTGCTGGGCTCTGTGGTGCTGGCCGTAACCGGGGGCGAAGCCCTTTATGCCGACATGGGGCATTTTGGCATCCGACCGATCCGACTGGCTTGGTTCACCGTGGTGCTCCCTGCCCTCCTTCTGAATTATCTGGGCCAAGGCGGGCTTCTGATGGCCCAGCCCGAGTTGGCTTCCAACAGCTCGTTCAATCCTTTCTATCAACTCTGTCCTGCCTGGGCGCTCTACCCGTTGGTGCTGCTGGCGACCGCCGCGGCCATCATCGCCTCGCAGGCGCTGATTTCCGGGGCTTACTCGCTGACCATGCATGCCATCCAATTGGGTTACATGCCCCGGCTGCTGATCGAACACACCTCCGAAAAGGAGCGTGGCCAGATTTACATGCCGCAGGTGAACTTCGCTCTGATGATCGCCTGCCTTGGGCTCATCTTCGGCTTCAAGACATCGGACAATCTGGCCAGCGCCTACGGCGTCGCAGTGACCCTCACCATGGTCACCACCACGATGCTGTTCTTTTTCGCCTCGCAACGAGCCTTCGGCTGGTCCCGTTTGCATGCCTCTCTGGTGGCCGGGGGTATGTTGCTGGTGGAGACCCCGCTGGCCGTTGCCAATTTGCTGAAGATTCCCAACGGTGGCTGGTTCGCCCTCCTGATCGCGGGATTGATGTATTTCATCATGTCCACCTGGAAGACCGGCCGCCGCCTGGTCTGGGAACGCCTCCGGGTCAGCGCCATGCCGGCCGTCAAGTTCATCGCCGACATCGCCAAGAAAGACCCCCTGCGGGTGGCGGGCACCGCGGTCTACATGGCCAGCAATCCGAACACGACCCCCATGGCCTTGCTGCACAACCTCAAACACAACAAGGTGCTCCACAAGCGGATCATCTTCTTCACCATTTGCGTTGAGGAAAGCCCCATGGTGGATGCATCAGAACGTCTGGAAGTGGAGCGGATGGATGCGGGTTTTTGGCGCGTCCAGGCGCATTACGGTTTCATGGAATCCCCCAACATCCAGGGCATTCTCAAGCTCTGTTCAGAATACGATCTGGAGTTCCGGGAGATGGAAACCACCTTCTTCCTCAGCCGCGAAACCGTGATTCCGAAGGCCGACAAGTGCGGCATGAACATCTGGCAGGAGCGACTCTTCGCCATCATGGTGCGCAACGCCTTGAGCGCCACCGCCTACTTCCGCTTGCCGGCCAATCGGGTGGTGGAACTGGGAATGCAAGTCGAGATCTAATCGACTTCTCCGGGTTTCCCGGGTCTGAGGCACCCGCTCCGCGCGCTCACGGGTGCAGATGGTAATGACCCCGGTCCAAACTCAAGGTCTTGGCCCTGTGGATGGGCCCTGTGGATGGGCCCAGAAGCGCTTAAGAGTGGCCCCCAAACCGGAGGCCTCGTTTCAGTTCAGCACGATGATGGACAGGCTCCCGGAAGAGGGGCGCCGACCTGCCGCCTCTCGGCCCATCAGAACTTGCTCAGGCGCTCGAGCTCCTTGACCCGTCCCAAGATCTTGGCCTTGGTGGTGCGGGTGGTGATGTTGAGACCGAAACCCTCGCAACAGAAGGACGCCACGACACTGCCGTGCAAGATGGCGCGTCGGAGATTGGACTCGACCGATCCGGTTTTCTGGGCAGCCAGGTAACCGATCAGACCGCCCACAAAGGAATCGCCTGCACCGGTGGGATCGACCACCTTGCGCAGCGGATAAGCCGGCGCGATGAAGAGACCCTTCGGTCCCGAAAGAATCGAACCGTGTTCGCCTTTCTTGATGATCACGTATTTAGGCCCCATGCGGTGGATCTTGGTGAGGGCACTGACCACGTTGTCTTCGGAAACCAATTGACGAGCCTCACTGTCGTTGAGCACCAGGCAATCGATGCGCTTCAGCAGGGTCAAGACCTCAGGCAATGCGATGTTCAGCCACAGGTCCATCGTGTCGGCGATGACGAACTTGGCCTTGGAGATTTGATCCATCACCCGGTGCTGAACCCCTGGCGAAATGTTGGCCAAGAGAACAAACGGTGTGGACTCGTAGGCCGCGGGCAACGCCGGTTGCCAATGTTCGATGACTCCGAGCACGGTCTCCACCGTCCGCCGGTTGTTCATGTTGACCTCGTACTCGCCCGACCAATGAAAGGTCTTCCCGTCTTTCACCCGCTCCAATCCCTGAAGGCAAATGCCGTGTTTCTTGAACAAGGTGAGGTATTTGGCAGGAAAGTCTCCCCCCACGACACCCATCAATCGGGTGGGTGCGAAGAAGCTGGAGGCCACCGCCGCATGGCTGGCGGAACCGCCCAGCAGGCGGGGGTTTTCAGACTTGGGAGTCTTGATGGAATCCAGCGCGGTGGTGCCGACAACGAGAACGCTCATGAATGTGTGAGAAGCTTATCGTCAGCCACCTGCTACGATCAAGGACTCGGCGCATCGAAGATCTGCAGGAACCCTACCGGAGGTAATCCATCAAAGACATGGTCAGGATCTTGCCGCCGGTCTGGAGAGCGGCCTGGTAGGAAACCTGGGTCTCGTTGAGTCGGACCAATGCCTTGGCGAGGTCGGCATCGGTCTCGCCGGAGATCTGCCCCTCGAGAGATAACAACCGGTCGCTCACCATTGCGTTGCCGGCCTCCAAGCGGCCTTGCACGACTCCGTTGGCGGCGATGTGGCGCAGGAGATTGTCGGCATCGGCTTGCAATCCCACCGTCGTGGGGGCCGTGACCGCGGTGCCAGCCAGCAACTGGTCCTGCAACTGGATGAGGTGGTTGAAGAGATTGGCTCCGGCTCGCGGGTCTTCAATCAGTCCAGCCGGACCCGATCCCGTCGCATTCGAGCCCACCACGCTGGCGCTGAGTTCCTGACCTTCAGCAATGTCCAGAGACGACGTGTCCTGATTGCCGTTGTAGGTGACCGACTGCACACGGCCGTCGGTGCCAGCGGTCAGGGTGTAGGCTGGTTGATCGTTGAGGGTTCCGGCCATCACCGATTCCCCGCGCAGGTTGGTGTTCGCCGAGGAAACAGCCTGATGGATCATCTGGGTCACCTCCGCCGCGTAAGCTTTGCGGTCGTCGGCCGAGCGGATGCTGTTGGCCTTAATGGCCAACTCCCCGGCCCGAGTGGCGATCTTGGACAGTGAGCGCATCACGGTATTGGTCGCGGTGGCCGTCTCCTTGAGTCGGGTGATGTTGCGACCGAACTGTCCAACCCGACCGCGCTCTCCCTCCAAATCCAGTGCCCGCCGCACGGCACCCGGATCGTCCTCGGGCAAAGTAACTCTTTGGCCGGTGGATATCTGAGCCTGGTAGCGGGCCTGCCGTGCGGTGATGCTGCCCAGGTTGGAGATCAACCGGTCGGCATACGCTCCTGAGGTGACTCGAATCATGTCTTTGGCCTTTCAGTGAGGATCTCTAGCGCTTGAGGCTGAGGGTCGTGTCCATCATTTCGTCGATGGTGTTGATGAGCTTGGCGCTGGCCTGATAACCGCGCTGAAAGCGGGTAAGGTCAGCCATTTCTTCATCAATGGAAACACCGCTGACCGAATCCCGCTGTCCCTTCAGCAACTCGGCGACGACTTTCTGGTCGGCCAATTGCTGGTTGACGGAGGAAAGGTCTTCGCCGAGCCGCCCGACGATGCGGTTGTAGGCATTGCCCAGAGTCTGGCCATCCAGTGCTGCAATCGGCTGGTTTCCCAACTGCGAAAGAGCCTTGGCCACGCGGTTGTCGCCCCGTGCGGTCGCGCTGCCGGACACCTGCAGGGAGCTCGGATTATCCAACAGGGCCTGATTGACACGGATGTCAGCGGCCGAAGAACCCAGGAAGAAAGCACGGCCGGTGGATCCATCGAGGGCGAAACCGGCAGTGTGCAGGGCGTTGACCTCGTCGATCAGGCTCTTGGCCAGGTCATTGATGCCGCTGCGCAAATTCTTCAAGCCGCCGTCACGGGCATCCAGGGTGCCATGCACGCGACCCGAGGTGATGACCAACGCATCGGTGGTACCGGAGGCACGAATCATCCGATCGCCGGTGACATTGGTGAACGTCTCCAGGGTCTTTTCCCGGACATCGCTGGTGACCAGTGAAACACCGCCCACCACGATTCCGACAGAACCGTCGGAGGACTCGATCGAATCGAACCCAATTACTCCGGAAAGCGATTCCAGCTTGGCCTGGCGTTGATCCCGCAAGTCGTTGGCGGAACCGCCCGAGACAGCCTCGGTCCGCGAAATCTGCCCATTGAGGCGAGCGATGTCGGACAGCAGCGCATTGGCCGACTTGAGGTCGGTGTCGAGGGATTCGTCCAACTGGGTGCCCAAGGTGGACAACCGGTTGTCGAGTGCCGGGAACTGGGCGGCCAGTGCCGCTGCCCGACGCAGGGTAATTTCCCGCTCGGGCATGGAGGCCGGCTGGGCGGCCAAGGAAGCGAAGCTGTTGAAGAAATCGGTCAGACCCGCGGCCAATTGCTGACCGCCGCCCACCCCGTCAGCTGCCGATGTACCTCCGGCACCCGTATTGCCTCGATCGATGCTTTGTCCCAGAAGGGATTGCGCCGTCTTCAACGCGCGCTGCTGGGCCTCCAGAGAACCGCTCACCCCGCCCTCGGCAATGACTTGCCCGTCCAGGATTTGGTCGCGGATCTGCCGGATGGCCACGACCTCCGCCCCGGAACCCACCGGATCGGTAAAGCCGTCGCTGGAGGCAGTCGATTGGATCGACACCCGTTGCCGGGCGTAGGCCGAGTTGTTGACGTTGGCCAAATTGTGGCCGGCCACCTCGACGCCCTGCCGCTGAGCAGCCAAAGCGCGGGTTCCCAGACTCAATGCTCCAAAAAGGCCCAACATACAACGTTCTCCAAATGAAGTTCAGCCGACGGCTTCGTACATGCGACGCGCTGTAGCGCGAGCGCCCAACAAGGCCCCGTCGCCGGAGTAGGTACTGCCTCCCTTGGCGGCAAACAAGCCGCCCATGAGCCGCTGCATCAAATCCACAGTCCGCGAGAGCAGTAGGTGGTTCTGTCGCGAGCGGGCCCGAACGCGGGTCAGCAACTCGTTGTTCTCCTCCACCAGCGCCCGAATCAGGGGACGATAGTCCTCGGGCAACAGAGGCAAGAGGTGTTCAAACGACGCATCGGCCGGGGCTCCCAAGGAGCGGGCCATGTCGGCCCGACACAATTCGCGTTCACGACGGGCTTCCTCAATGAGGGCAGCCTGACTTTCGATGGCGGCAGAGCCGTCCAGCACGCCCTCGGCATCCCGCCGAAAGACTGTTTCTTGCTGCTGGTCCAAACGGGCCAGCAGTTCACCATATTGCTGCAGCTCCATCCGCAGCGCTTCGATTAGATCCTGAATGGATGGATTCACGGGAGAGATTTGGCGCCTGGGAAGGCAGCCTCTGGGGTTGAAATGGACACAGGGGAAGACTGACGAATCTGGAGTTCGAGACTTCGGGCAACGCCGAAGGAGCCCGATTGGCTGATCTGATCGGCCCAACGCTCGACCATCATGTCCTGGTAGATGCCGCGGGACGACGAGGCCGGGAGAGCGCCGCCGCCAAGGACGGGCTTCTGAGCCTCATTGAGCAGGTGCCGCACAAAGACGGCCTCGAACTGCTGGGTCATATCGCGGGTCTTGTCCGCAGGAGCGGCCCCCGGCGGCTTGAAACCCGTGTGGGCTAGGCCGGCCAGCGGTACAGAAGAGAGACTGGGTCCGATTGAGTTCATGGTTCAGCGCAAGATGAGTTCGGCCTGAAGAGCGCCTGCCTGCTTCATGGAGCCGAAAATGGCCATCATGTCGCGGGGGGTGACGCCGATGGCATTGAGGCCGGCCGCCACCTTTTCAACAGTGGGCATGTCGGAAAGAGTCAGCATCGTGCCTTTTTTTTCATTAATGCTGGCATCGGCTCGCGGAGTGATGGCGGTCTGGCCGGTCTGACTCAGTGCGTTGGGCTGCGAGACGTCGAAGCTGTTGGCGATGGTGATGGTCAGATCACCGTGGGAGACCGCGCAGCTGGAGATCTTCACCTTGGAGGTGGCCACGATCGTTCCAGTCCGCTCGTTGATGACGATGCGCGCGGTGGTGTCGGGGGAGATCTCAATGTCTTCCAGACGGGCTACGAAATCGACGGAGGCCTGATCAACCCCTTCGGGCATGCGGACCTTGACCGAGGTGGGGTCAATCGCCCGGGCCGCATTGGTGAACCGCTCATTGATCGCCATGGCCAGTCGGGCCGCGGACGTGAAATCCGGCTCGCGCAACAGCAGCTCGATCTCCTGGTTCTCCACGATGCGGGTCGGGATTTCCCGTTCCACTAAGCCACCACCGGTGATCGTCGCAACGGTGGGGTGGTTTTTCTGGACGCTCGAAGAGGCGTTGCCGCCAACAAAACCGCCCACGGCCATGGCACCCTGGGCCACGGCATAGATTTGTCCGTCGGCTGCGTAGAGCGGGGTTTGCACCAAGACGCCCCCTTGCAAACTACGTGCATCGCCCATGGCCGACACGGTGACATCCAACCGCTGACCATTCTTGGAGAAGGCCTTGATGTCGGCCGTCACCATGACCACGGCCACGTTCTTGGCGATGAGCGTCTGTGCCGGCACTTGGACGCCGAAGCGCTGGAGCAAGTTGGCGAAGCTGCGGAGTGTGTAGATGGGGTTCTTGTCGCCGTCCCCGTTGAGGCCGACCACGATCCCGTAACCCACGAGCTGGTTGTCGCGAGCTCCGGCGACCATGACCAGGTCTTTGACCCGGGTGCCCAGTGCCAGCGCCTGCGAGCCGCACAAAAGACCCAACAGCGCAGAGGCACGGATCCA